>JAEUSK010000134.1 GCA_016787925.1 bacterium
TTCCAACGCGCATTTCAATTTTTTCAAAATCGTTCCAGGTAATCATTTCATAATCAGATTATTAATGAACCGCCGGTATAATATTAGAAATCAGAATATCATCCTCAAGGTTTCGGGTGTCTTGAGCCGTTTGAGCGTTCACATTGGGATCGGCCGTAAATACAACGACTAATTGAAGGTCTTTTATAACATAAATCATTTGTCCTCCATATCCAAATGCGTACGCTATTTTGTGTCCGCCGCTTTCCATAAGCCACCAGAGATAGCCATAATCGACCGAAGTATCTGGAATGTGATCACTCCAGGCATCATTAATCCATTTCTCACAAATAATGTTTCTTCCGGCGTAACAGCCTCCGTTAAGATACAAGAATCCGATCTTTGCCATATCACGCGCAGTCAAAAATAGACCCGTGCCTCCCAGATAATAACCCTGCGGGTCCACATCCCATCTTTTAATCGTAATCGCCAATGGATCGAACAAGTATGCATTTGCGAAATCCAGTGTACTGCGTTTAGTTGATTTCGTTATAATTCCGGAAAGAAGGTGCGGGCCCGACGAATTATAGTTGAACATCTCCCCTGGCACGTCGGACATTGGAGTACTAATCGCCGACTCCATATAGTTTCCGTATAACCTGTCCGCCGCTTCATTCCACTGAAAACCGGATGTCATGGTAAGCAGATGTCGGATCGTTATATTATTTTTCAGTGGATCTGAAACGGTTTCAAAATATTCAGGGAAATAATCCTTGAGCTTTTGACCTTCGTCCTTAATGTTGTCGTTGCGAATAGCAATTCCGATCAAGGTCCCAATGACACTCTTGGTTACTGAGCGTATGCTGAATGAGTCCCCGGCGGACTTCCCGATAAAATAGTTTTCCAAAACAATTCCGCCGTTTCTTACCACCATAAGGCAATTTATGATCCCTGATTCTTGAGCGCGCCGCACTGCTTCATTTATCAGCACGGAATCAATGTTCTCCTCAGCCATGCTGGAAACGGTGATAGAATCCTTGATCTCAGGTGATGAACAATCACACGTCTCATCTATCGTGCCGGAACACGCAGACATTGCGGAGATCATTGCGAGAACGAAAATCAGTATGAAGCCGGGTTTCATTTTTTTTACAATCTTTCCGGTTTCAGAATTGTTGGTCGTCAACCCAATAGCAGTACATGCGCCGGGATGACCTATATCCCGAATGCATACGTTAGTGTCCTAAAAAGGTTACCGGCCTCTAAAACAGCCTCCCCGATTTTATTGAAATATGAATTTACTATTTTCAAAAAATAGTGTAACTTGAAATAAGTCATTGTTTTTGGAGTTTACTACTTAGCACTCAAATAAACACTTAAAATAAACAACCAAGGAAAGAAGGTATAGAAAGTGAATTTTTCTTCACAAACAAATACGGATCAGTTTAAAAAAGAGTTTGAAGAGTTTCTCAAAGAAAAATATGGCGCCAAGGACGTTGAGCAGGACTCGCTCGGTCAGAAATCGGGACCAACGGGCGAATACCGTCCAGGAGAGTTTAATTTCGATTTAAAACCGGAAGAGCTTGAAGAATACCTGAACCAATTTGTTGAATGCCAGGAAGAAGCCATCGAAGTTATTGCGACCAAAATCGCAACCCATTATAACAGAATGAAATTAGAAGACACGCTTACTGAAGAACAAAAGCTGGTCGGAAACATTAAAAGCAATGTTCTTCTAATTGGGCCGACCGGTGTGGGAAAAACATATATTGTTAAACTGATCGCTAACAAGATCGGCGTTCCCTTCGTGAAAGGCGACGCCACCAAATTCAGCGAAACCGGTTATGTTGGCGGAGACGTCGAAGATCTGATCCGCGACCTTGTTCGCGAAGCGGACGGAGATATCAAAAGCGCAGAATACGGCATTATATACCTGGATGAAATTGACAAGATCGCATCGTCCGCAAATACGCGCGGAATCGATGTGTCCCGAACGGGCGTGCAGAGAAACTTACTTAAACTTATGGAAGAATCCGAAGTGGATCTGAGAGTGCCTCATGACATGGCATCACAAATGGAAGCGGCCATGGAAGCTCAGAAGACCGGCAAAGTGGCGCGAAAAAAAGTGAATACGAAAAACATTCTGTTCGTTGTCAGCGGGGCATTTTCAGGTCTGGAAGAGATCATTCGGAATCGCGTCAATCAAAAGAAAATGGGTTTCGGAGCAGAACATGCATCTTCTGATCAAACAAGCAAATCGGAATTATTTAAGAAAGTTAAGACCGAAGATCTGATCGAATACGGCTTTGAATCTGAATTTGTAGGCAGGCTTCCTGTCATTACGGTGCTCAATGAGTTGTCGGTAGATGCATTATTCAATATTTTGAGGAATCAAAATAGTTCCGTCACGCTGAGCAAAAAACGCGATTTTAAAGCGTATGGAATTGACATAGAATTCGATGACCAAGCGCTCCGGATATTTGCGGAACGCGCTCACACCCATCACACGGGCGCACGAGGACTTGTTAACATAATCGAAAATGTGCTGATCAAATTTGAGAAAACACTGCCTTCAACCAAAATCAAGAAATTGAGAGTGACCAAAGAAATCGTGGAAAATCCGGAACTGGAGTTGAATAAACTTCTGACCTATAGTTCTATGAAAGAATTTCAGGAAGAATTTCTTACTCAACACGGAATAGTGTTTGAATTCAGCGACCAGGCCATTAATAAGATATCAAGAAAAGCCGGCGCTGAGAAATCTACATTCAAACAGATTGCGAAATTTCTATTTAAAGATTACGAATACGGCCTTAAACTGGCCGGCAAAACCAATTTCATCGTCAGCGATGAGGTCATTGAAGATCCGAAGAAATATCTGGATGAACTCATCAAAAAGTCCTATAGCTCAAAAACTTAGATTAGAGGTACTTTTATGAAAAATGTAGTCATCGTCGATGGCGTTCGAACGCCATACATCAAGGCCGGAACGCTTTTTAATAAGCTGACCGCCGTTGATCTCGGGAAAATTGCCATGCGGGAACTGCTTGCCCGTACAAATCTTGATTCTAAATTGGTAAATGAGGTCATCGTGGGTAATATTGCCCAGCCTCCTGAAGCGACCAACATAGCGCGTATTATCGCTTTGGAGGCGGGCGTCCCAAAAAATGTCCCTGCATTTTCGGTCGGGCGAAACTGCGCAAGCGGTATGCAATCGATCGTGGATGCGTATTTAAGAATTGTGACCGGGCAGGCCGATATTATTCTTGCGGGCGGAGTTGAATCCATGAGCAAAATACCTTTGCTCTTTTCCGAAAAAGCCACGGATAAATTTGCCGCGATCTTCAAGGCAAGATCGGTGATTGAAAGGGTCGGAGCCATATCGCAATTTCGTCCCGGCGATTTCAGTCCGGTTATCGGTATTTTATTAGGACTCACCGATGGGTATTGCGGACTGAATATGGGTGTAACGGCGGAAGTACTTGCCAAAGAATTTGGCATCACGCGAAAAGAGCAGGATGAATTTGCTGTTATGAGCCATCTGCGCGCCGGCAAAGCCACGGATGATGGAATTCTGAAACAAGAAATAGTCCCGGTCTATTTGCCTCCAACTTATAAAACCGTCGTTGACGAAGATAACGGAATCCGGAAAAATCAAAATATGGAAGCACTGACCAAATTGCGTCCTGCTTTTGACAAAAAATTTGGAACTGTAACCGCAGGAAACGCAAGCCAGATAACGGATGGCGCCGCATTTGTTCTCGTCATGTCGGAGGAAAAGGCGAAAGATATGGGTTACGATATTTTAGGGTATGTGCGCGGATTTGGTTTTGCAGGACTTGATCCGGAACGCATGGGCCTCGGTCCTGTATTCAGCACACCGGTTGCATTGAAGCATGCCGGCCTTACAATGAAAGATATTCAATTAATCGAATTGAATGAAGCATTCGCTGCACAAGTCATAGCTAATGAAAGAGCATTTGCTTCTAAGCAATTTGCAAATGACGTTCTCCATTTACCCCAAGCCGTCGGCGAGATCGACCGAAATAAATTAAACGTCAACGGCGGAGCCATTGCGCTGGGTCATCCCGTTGGTTCTTCGGCAACACGTCTCGTCTTAACCTTGCTGAAAGATATGAAGCGTAGGAATCTGCAGTTCGGGCTTGCGACATTATGCATCGGCGGCGGACAAGGCGCCGCAATGATTCTTGAGAGAAAATAAGCAATAATAATATAAAACGTCAATATGCCGTTTCCCGATAGCACACTATCCAGAGAAGAACTCTCCCGTTACAGCCGGCATATTATACTCAAGGATTTCGGCCTTGAGAATCAGGAAAAAGTAAAAGCCGCTAAGGTTTTGGTTATCGGTGCTGGCGGCCTCGGAAGCCCGGTTTTACTGTACCTCGCGGCAGCTGGCGTCGGCACGATCGGTATCGTTGATTTCGACGTCGTGGATGAAACGAATCTTCAGCGGCAGGTTCTGTTCACTATTCATGATGTCGGCAAGCCCAAAGTCGATGTTGCGGCAAAAAGACTGCTAGCATTAAATCCTTTTATCAACATTCTCACTTATCCCGTACAAATCACATCCCAAAATGCGTTCGACATTATAAGCTATTTTGATGTTGTAGTCGACGGAACAGATAATTTTCAGACTCGGTATCTTGTTAATGATGCATGCGTATTGCTTAATAAGCCAAATGTATACGGTTCGATATTTCAATTTGAAGGTCAAGTATCGGTTTTCCATTATATCGATTCAAATGCGGTTGTCGGCCCGAACTACCGTGACCTCTACCCTACGCCTCCCCCACCTGGCATGGTTCCAAGTTGCGCCGAAGGCGGTGTATTAGGCGTTCTGCCGGGAATTATTGGAAGCCTTCAGGCCAGCGAGACTATTAAAATCATTACCGGAATTGGGAAACCGTTATCCGGTCGCTTGCTATTATTTGATGCACTAAATTTTGAAACGCGTATCGTGAGATTTTCCAGAGATGATAATAATCCGGTAAATGGCAAAAATCCCACGATACGTAAGTTAATCGACTACGAAGAGTTTTGCGGAGTGAAGCCGCATTCTTCTTCACATAGTCAAATCAACGAATTGAGCGTACGGGAATTAAAGCAATGGATAGATGCTAAAAAGGATTTTCAACTCATCGATGTGAGAGAATCATTTGAACATGATCTGGTGAATATTGGCGGCGAATTAATTCCGCTTTCGAAGATCACGGAAAGGGCCGAATCGCTTTCACAAGATAAACCTGTCGTCTTTTACTGCAAAACGGGAATTCGCAGCGCGAGAGCAATTAAAGAATTACTTGCAAAAGGATATTTAAATCTTTACAATGTAACAGGTGGAATTACTGCCTATACATCGGAAATTGATCCGAGCTTACCTAAGTATTAATTCAGTTTCACCGCTAATTCTTATTCTCTAAAATCACACCACGTAATTTACAAAAAAAATAGATGTTTTTGAAATGTGAGGCGGCTTATGATTGCTGAAAAAATCACTTTTGTTAATCGAGATTCCAATTCATTCGTGGAGGAACTTAAACAAAAGGTATCTGAATATTTTCAAACGCGGGGCATCTCTTCGAATGCAAACGCAGCCATGGTCTCAAAGTCAATTATTCTTTTGACGTTGATGTACGGATCGTATGCTTTGATCCTAACCAATTATTTTTCAGTCTGGACAATGCTCTTTCTCGCTATTTTGATGGGCGTTTGTTTTGCCGGAATTGGTTTTTCCGTTGCTCACGATGCATTACATGGCGCCTATTCTTCAAAACCCGCCGTTAATAAGATCGTCGGTCTTACGTTTGATATGTTGGGCGCTAACGGGTATTTATGGAAGATCACGCACAATGTGATCCATCATACTTATACAAATATTCACGGAATTGACGAGGACCTCACCGTCTCACCGATACTTCGCCTCTCCCCGAAATCCGAATGGAAACCATTTCATCGGTTCCAGCATTGGTATGCACTTCTTGCCTATAGTACCGCAATACTTTTTTGGGCGTTTGTCAAAGACTATAAATACATTTTACAGCGTGATTTGGGTCCGTACAAGAACATAAAGCATCCGGCATCCGAGGTTGTCTTGCTAATTCTTGGAAAACTTTTCTACTATACCTATATGATCATAATCCCATTGCTTGTTTTGGATATTGCGTGGTGGCAGTTTGTGATCGGTTTTGTTGCCATGAATCTGACGGCCGGAATTATATTGGGCGTCATTTTTCAGCTAGCCCACGTAGTGGAGGGAACGGACCACCCGGCGCCAAATGCAGAAGGTGTTATCGAAAACGCCTGGACAGTGCATGAAATGGAAACCAGTTCTGATTTTGCCAGAAATAACAAATTCCTATCGTGGTACATCGGCGGTTTGAATTACCAGATCGAACATCATTTGTTTCCGAAAGTGTGCAGTATTCATTATCCTGCAATCAGTGAGATTGTCAGGGACTTGGCGGAGAAACACCACATTAGATATAATTATCAGCCATCCCTAATTGCGGCTATGCGTTCGCATTATGAAACTCTTAAGAAATTGGGGAAATATAGATTGGTTCAATAACCAGCCTCGCTAAACAAACTTTAGCTCTATCTGCACGATCTCAGGCTTGTTCCCGACTCTAACCGGAGGCCCCCAAGTACCAACTCCGCTCGAAACATAGATGTGGGTGTTATCTATCTTCTTGTATCCCCAACTCACCTCAAAAACCTTTTTCGTAATAAAACTCAATGGCCACAATTGCCCATGGTGCGTATGGCCGGAAAGCTGTAAATCGATCCCGCAACTCACAGCCTCATCCAGATGAAATGGCTGATGATCCATCAAGATTATGGGCAGTCTTTTGTCCAAGCTGGCGGTTAATTCCTCGAGCGTCTTTCGAGTGTGTCCGTTGAATCGATTCACGCTTCTGTCGTCCCTTCCAACAACATAAAAGCGGTCGTCAATTTTCACCGTCTCGTCACGCAAGACTGTAATGCCGTGATCCCGCAGATATCGAGCTGCAGCCCCCACACCGCCAATAAATTCATGGTTTCCGGTTATCGAAATCACTCCAAATTTCGATCGAATATTCCGAAACGATTCCCCCAAGTTTTCTTTTATAACCGGCGCTAAATCTTCATCTACCACATCGCCCGGAAGTAATACTAAATCGGGATTTAATCTGTTTATCATTCTGACGATCTTGTCAATCCTTGACTTGCCGATTATCGTCCCAAGATGGATATCCGATGCCACGACAATACGCATCGATTCATAACCCGGCACCGTTTTTGAAACATTTAAATGAAGTTTTTTAACCCTCGGAAACCTTGCATTGACATGTCCGCACAAAACAATTACCAATGTCGAAACGGTTACTAGCGCTGCAATATCCGGTTTTGATAATGAACCGTTTTCAGGAAGAAATTGAACCATGGAATTCACAAAAGCGAATATATCGAATAGAACTGCGAACAGAAACAAATATAGCATCCATGCAAGCCAAAAAGAACCGATCCATGTGAGCGTTTCACTAAACATTGACAATGCTTTTCGTTCCAGAATTCGCCCTACAATAAAAGAACTGGAAACGAGAAAAAACACTACGGAATAAAGTACACGGTAATCGGATTGAGGAGAAATGGCGCTCCAACCGGCTTGAAATATGTAAAGATTGATTAAGGAATAAATTGACAAGACAATCGAAAAAAAGATGACAAATTTTTTCATTTTAGATTGCGTCTCTCTGCCTTTTAAGCCGATGTTCGAGTTCCTCAATATTTTTTCTCATGGTAGCCGGCATCGCGCATTTCTGATTCTTGCGGTAATCATAGACAACAATGATCCCGGTACCTTCTGCGGCAATACATTTATCGGCATGGCTGTAAACCACATACTCCATTGTAAAACGGTCGGCGTAAATTTCCGTGACGCGCGTGCCGACCGAAACCTGATCCGGATACGTCAGCGGTTTTCGGAAGCGGCAACTCGTTGAATGAAGTATAACGCCTATCCCTTCTTTCCGTGCCGATTCCCAAATGCCGACCTTTTGAAAGTAGTCCGATCGAGCGCTTTCGAAATAACGGAAATATACGATATTATTAACGTGACCCAGTGCATCCATTTCACCCCATGCCACAGGTGTTTCGTATATTACTGAGTAAGTTTTTAACGGGTTTTTCAAATTACACTCCTATAGGGTTTATCATTAATCTACAAGATCCAATTAAGAAGAAACAATTTACATTTCAAACCAAAAAATACAAGGGTTTAAATTACTTTTGAGCAAGTGCTGTAATTACGAAAAAACACCTAATTAATACCATAGTCAAAAACAAATTGCAATTATTCACGATATGTATTATTTTACCAATGTTCAAAAAAATATAAAATAAAAGGAGAATTAAATGTCAGTTGCAGAGAAATTGAACACAAAGATCCCGTCCTACTTGAAATATAAAGTGAAAGATATGTCCCTCGCCGCTTGGGGACGTAAAGAAATATTGTTGGCCGAGGCGGAAATGCCTGGTCTTATGTCGCTTCGCAAAGAATATGGAAAGCTGAAACCCCTTAAGGGCGCCCGCATAGCCGGCTGTCTGCATATGACGATCCAAACCGCTGTTCTGATAGAGACGTTGGTCGAACTCGGCGCTGAGGTTACCTGGTCTTCCTGTAATATTTTTTCCACACAAGACCACGCGGCCGCGGCCATTGCCGCAAACGGCATTCCGGTATATGCCTGGAAGGGAATGAACGCCGAAGAATTCGATTGGTGTATTGAGCAGACTTTGTTTTTCGGTGAAGACCGGAAACCTCTAAACATGATCCTCGACGATGGCGGCGATCTGACCAATATGGTATTTGATAAATATCCGGAACTGATCAAAGACATACGCGGCCTGTCAGAGGAAACGACGACCGGTGTGCATCGTTTGTATGAAAGAATGAAGGCCGGCACATTGCCGATTCCCGCGATCAATGTCAACGACTCGGTGACCAAATCTAAATTTGACAACAAGTACGGCTGCCGCGAATCTCTCGTCGATGCTATCCGTAGAGCAACCGATCTCATGCTTGCCGGAAAAGTTGCGGTCGTTGCCGGATTTGGCGATGTCGGAAAGGGTTCCGCTGAATCGCTCAGCAGCGCAGGCGTTCGCGTAATCGTCACTGAAATTGATCCCATTTGCGCTCTTCAAGCTGCAATGGAAGGATATGAAGTAAAGAAAATGGATCAGGCTGTTAAAGAGGCAGATATTGTTGTGACGGCCACCGGCAATATGAATATCGTTACGGACCGCCATTTCAAGGCAATGAAAGATAAAGCCGTCGTGTGTAATATCGGGCATTTTGATACGGAAATCGACATGGCATGGTTGAATAAGCATTACGGTAAGACCAAAGAAGAAATCAAGCCGCAAGTTGATAAATATACGATCGATGGCAAGGACATAATTGTTCTCGCAGAAGGACGATTGGTCAATCTCGGCTGCGCAATGGGGCATCCGTCTTTCGTCATGTCGAACTCGTTTACGAATCAGGTATTGGCACAACTGGAACTATGGAATCATTCCGGCCGTTATGAAAAGAAAGTTTATACCTTACCGAAACATCTTGATGAAAAAGTTGCGCGTCTGCATCTGGAGAAGATTGGCGTCGAACTGGACACACTAACCACAGAACAGGCGAAATATATCGGCGTGACGGTTGAAGGCCCTTACAAATCGGATATGTACAGATACTAACAGAACAAAACGATTATTTAGAAAGCGATTTCGAGTAATCGGGATCGCTTTTTTTATGTGTGCCACAGAGATTACGGAGCTTTCCTTAATGAATTATTCCTCCGTGCCCCCTGTGGCTTAAAAGCCAAGATTATAGTGAAACCTTTTTTGGACATACTAAAAGACCGGATTGTCCTGTTCGACGGAGCGACCGGCACTAATCTTCAAATGCAAAATTTGAATGCAGATGATTTTGGCGGTGAAGAGTACAATGGATGCAACGAATATTTACTGATCACGAAGCCATCGGCAATGGAAAAAGTGCATGTTGATTTTCTCAAGGCCGGTGCGGACGTGATTGAAACGAATACTTTCGGCTCGGCTTCGATTGTTTTGGCTGAATATAATCTGCAGGATAGGGCATATGAATTGAGCAAGCTCGGTGCAGAACTTGCAAAAAGATGCGCAGTCGGCTTCTCTACTCCCGATAAACCGCGGTTTGTGGCGGGTTCGATTGGACCTACCACAAAACTGCCGTCTCTTGGCCATATTGATTTTGAATCAATGAGAAAAGCCTTCTATGATCAGATGGCCGGATTATTTGACGGCGGTGCCGATCTCTTTTGTATTGAAACGTGTCAGGATATTTTGCAAACAAAGATTGCACTCTGCGCTGCTCAAGACCTATTCAAAGATCGCAGAAAAAAGATTCCGATCATTGTGTCCGTGACTGTAGAAATGACCGGGACGATGCTGATGGGAACTGAAATCAATGCGGCCTTAACAACGATCGAGCCGTTCGATATTGTAGATGTAATTGGAATGAATTGTGCCACAGGGCCAAAAGAAATGTCCGAAAATATCCGTTTTCTTTGCCACAATTCTCCCAAACCGGTTTTTTGTATGCCGAATGCAGGAATCCCTGAAAATATTGGCGGTAAAGCGCATTACCATCTTTCACCGGATGAATTAACAAAATGGCTGTGCCACTTTTCCAAAGACTTTGGTGTCAACATTGTCGGTGGCTGCTGCGGAACAACACCCGAACATATAAAAGCACTCGCCGATCAGATTAGCCATTTGAATCCCCGCGGACGCGAATGGAATTACGTGCCATCCGTTTCCTCGTTATACGCCGCAGTTCCTATGCAGATAGAACCTGCTCCAATAATCATCGGTGAGCGAACTAACGCGAACGGATCCAAAAAATTTAAGGAATTATTGATCGCAGAAGATTATGACAGCATGGTCTCCATGGGCAAAGAACAGGTTCGCGAAGGAGCGCATGTATTAGATGTTTGCGTGGCCTATGTTGGTCGTATTGAGACAAGAGACATGGAAGAAGTGATTAAACGGTTTAATACACAGGTTTCCATTCCGCTGATGATCGATTCCACAGAATATCCGGTGATCGAGAAAGCACTGCAAATGCTCGGGAGTCGTGCCATTGTTAATTCAATCAATCTGGAAGATGGCGAGGAGCGTCTGGAAAAAGTGTTACCGTTGTGCAAGCGTTACGGTGCAGCCGTTGTGGCACTGACAATTGATGAAGACGGTATGGCAAAAACACGTGAAAAAAAATTTGAGATTGCCAAACGAATCCACAATCTTGTGGTCAATAAATACGGCTTGCGCGAAGAGGATCTGATCTTTGATACGTTGACATTCACGCTGGGATCGGGCGATGAGGAATTCAGAAAAGCAGGAATTGAAACGCTCGAAGCCATTCGGCTGATCAAAAAAGCATTCCCAAAGGTCAAAACGCTACTGGGTGTGAGTAATATTTCGTTCGGATTAAATCCTGAAGCACGCCATGTGATCAATTCGGTATTTCTTCATTACGCAATCGAAGCAGGACTGGACATGGCCATTGTTAATGCCCAAAAAATAAAACCCTTGTACAAAATTGACGAGAAAGAACGCGAACTAGCGCGTCAGATCATTTTTGATGAGAGAAGATATAATTAGTCATAATTACAGCATTTGATGTGCTTGGTTAGTAGACTTTTTCAATTTCATTGAAATTCCCGTCTTCATTAACCTTGATAACATAGACATCACCTCCCACACCATAGCTATAAGTCATACCGGTAATAAAATACCCGCCGTCAAGACATTGTTTGATCGAATAACCGTAATCATCAGCAGCGCCTCCAAAAGAACGGCTCCAGAGAGAATCTCCATTAGCGCTGACCTTCAATAAATAGACATCAGATGAATTATTAGAGTTATTCAGAACACTTCCGGCAACTAAGAATCCCCCATCGTCCGCAAGTTCGACTGAACTGCCAGCCCAATAACCGTATCCATCAAATGTTCGAGTCCAGACTGTGTCGCCACTGGAATTAGCTTTAATCAAGTAAATGTCGTTTTCCATTCGTCCAACAATAATGTAACCGTTATCCTTAGTTTGCTTGATATCACGACCAATATCATTGCCACTTCCTCCATAGGTCTTATTCCAGGTAATATTTCCTGTGGCATCGGTTTTGACTAAATATACGTCCTCATTGCCGGAATCAACCGTGTGGCCGGCAATGATATAACCACCGTCATTTGTGTTTAGAATAGACGATCCAAAGTTATTACCTGCTCTCGAGTAAGTCTTGGACCAAAGCGAATCACCGCTGGAATTGATTTTCAACAAATAAACGTCATAATAAACGCCGTTTATACCATTCCTACCGCAGATAAGATAGCCTCCATCGGGTGTTTGGAGTATAGAGGCAGCTTCTTCACTGTCGTTCAGACTACCGTAATATCTACTCCACTGCAGATTGGATATTGCGTCAAGTTTTATGACATAAACATTGTCATACTGAATGTCGTCAATCGATCGCCCCACAATGATAACTCCACCATCCGAAGTGGACTTGATATCAAAAAAACCATCTCTATATGTCATACCATAGGATCTTGTCCATAAGGTATCACCGCTGGAATTTATTTTTACCAAATATCCATTTTCATCAATACCGGATGAGTCGCCGGTTATTCCGGCAATGAGATAACCGCCGTCGGAAGATTGAACAGAAGCCAAGCCCATTTGCCAATCTGAATTCCCAATTGCTTTTTCAAATGTAATAATCGGAGCCTCATGCAAGGAAGATTTGTTATTATCGCATCCTATTGCGATAACTGCTAATATGAAGCATGAAAGGATTTGTGATGTTCTCATAGAATACTCCTGATTTTGAGACTAGAAACCTCCACTACATACAAGAGTGCAAAACTATGCAGAAAACTTACAGAGTATTTTAAATAATTTACAATTAAATGTTCATTATTCACTGCTAATCGTCCACAGCCAGTACTTATCAATTTCACCTAAAATACTCGTATGCGTATTCTTAATCCGCTTATTGTATCCAACAATCTCGTCTCTCCAAAATAAAAAAGTCGCCGGCTGATCCTCGTATATAATGGCCTGAAATTTCTTCCACGTAGGCGCCGCATCGAGAGGGTTTATATAACTTTTCCCCTTTTCGATCAGTTTGTCAACTTCCGCGTTTTGATACGATACATCGTTGTAGGTATTCTTTTTCAGGTCGGAATTCCATTCACTGGTGGGATCAATTTGTAATGTCACGCCAATTCCGGAAATGAATGCGTCATAGTTTTTTTTCAGTTCATTATCATAAAAAACGTTGGTCTCCACGCTTTGAACATGCACTTTGATACCAACGGCTTCTAAATTTTTTTGAATGATCAGCGCCGCAAACTCGCGCCGGTCATTTCCCGCATCATAATAAAGATTAAACTCGAATTTACGGCCATCCCGGTCAATAACTCCATCACCATCATGGTCGAACCAGTTTTCTTGTTTCAACATTCTTTTTGCCAAATCAGGATCATACGGAAGCGGTCGGAGCGAATCATTGATCGCCCATTTAAATACCGGCGAAATCGGAGAAACCGCCTGTTGTCCGTATTCTCCTAAAAACCCTTCCACGATCTCCTGCCTGTTGATCGCAATCGTTAGCGCTTTACGAACGTTTTTGTTCCCGAACAAAGGGTGCGGCTTGATTATTGTGCCCTTACTCTCGTGGTAAATTTTCTGATCGATATTTTGCCATCCGACATAATCATAATAACGGGCTTTCATCACGTCGATGCGAATAGAGGGATTTTCTTTCTTAATTTGCGCAACGTCCTGAGGATTGATCGGATACATGACGTCAACTTCTCCTGTTTTCAGACTCGTAAGGCGCGTTGTGTATTCTGGAATAACACGGAATACGATCTGATCAACTTTCCCGGCCGCAGGAACGGTTGATTCTTCCCGCGATTTGTATACAATCTGTTCCTGCTTCTTCCAAACACTTAACCCGTAAGAGCCGGCGGACAGCGGATTTAGATTAAACGGATGAGTTCGCAGATCGGCCGGTTTGACATCTTTTAATAAGTGATAGGGTAAAAAACCCGGTTGTAAATTAGTATCATAAATTTGAAGCGGATTTGCCTGTTTAAAATTGAATGTAAGAGTAGAGTCGTTAATAATTCGAATTGCTTTATCCAGGCTTCCGCTCTCGTCAATATCCAGCATCTGCAACTGGTCCTTTTTTGAACTCGCAACGTCGGGATGATTGATCAATTCAAATGTGAATTTGATATCTCTGGCGGTAACCCTTTCCCCGTCTTCCCAAAAAATATCAGAGCGTAGAAAATAGGTAAGAGATTTGTGATCCTGAGAAAATTCAAAGCGCTTCGCTAATAGCGGTTGGTAATGAATCATACCCGTAACCGTATCAAACTCCGATTCCAGTAACCGCGGAAACAGGCCCGTGCACAGAATTCGCCCGAAAGCGGTTACATGCGTTACGGGGTTAATTTGATCCGGATCGGCTTTGACGGCAACGACGACGGTGGAACCGTTGTGTTTCGTTGAACAGGAAAAAATACAAAATGCGGCAGTTACAAGAATGATTCGATTGAATTTATTCATCTGAAAACCTCTAAAAAATTAAAAAATAATAGGCCTATCCCCTATATTGGATAGGCCTAATGTATAGAAAATTTTCAAAAGAAAAGATGTCTATTTTTTACCAAGCGCTCCGAGCATGTCATCAACGCGCGTGTATTTCAATCGCGGGCGGCCAAGGGCTTGGCCTTTCTGTATTTCCAACTGGTCCAATTTCTGCCATTCGCCGAATGTAACAAACTTGACTTTTTTCTCAGAGAGCATACTTTCCAAAGCTTCGCGCTTCGGGAGGGCAGGAGAAAAACATTTGTTTTGCTTCAAATCCTCGAGCATCATATTAACTGTTGCCTGTGAATCCGGTTTATTCGTGCCGATCACGCCGGACGGGCCGCGTTTGATCCAACCCACCACGTATTCACCTTCGATGATCTTATCGTTTTTCGGATCATGAACTCTTCCATCTTTATTTGGAATTACGCCCCAGCTATCGTTAAATGGAATGTCCGGTAGCGCAACGCCCTTATAACCAATGGACCGAAAAACTAATCCGGCTTTTATTGTTTCAAATTTATCAGTAGCGCGCGGACGTAACGTGCCGTCTTTGTTCTGGAATAATTCATTCTTAACTATTTTTACCGCTTCAACACGATCTCTGCCTGTAATCTCCACCGGTGAGACCAAAAAACGCATAAATAGTTTTTTTGGTTTTCCTTTAGGAGATTGGGTAGCGTAACCAGTCATGATTTCAATATTTTTTTGAATAGTGCTGTCAGGATTGGCCTCCAGAGCGGCTTTACTCAGTGGATCTAATGTAACCTCATTAATATCCGCGATGGCGTCCGTTTCTTCCAATTCACCCAGCTCTTTGACCTCCGGATTTGTGAATGCGGCTTGGGCTGGGCCACGACGGCCGAGGAGATAAATTTCACGCACCTTACTGTTTTTCAAAGCTTCCAATGCATAATCAGCCATATCGGTCTTAACCAGCTCATCGTAACTGCTCGCTAATATCCGTGCAACATCCATTGCGACGTTTCCAACGCCGACCACGACCGCACATTCCTGTGTGAGATCAAATTTATAATCACGATAATCAGGATGGCCGTTATACCATGCAACGAACTCCGTTGCCGGGTGGCTTCCGGGGAGATCTTCGCCGGGAATTTCCATTCTTTTGTCTGTTTGTGCTCCGACCGCGTAAATGACCTGGTGATAAAATTTTAGCATGTCGGCGTGCGTCAAATCCTTACCGAATTCTACATTGCCGTAAAACCGAAAATTAGGATCCGCGGCAATTTTATCGTAAACTTTCGTCACTGATTTGATCTTTGCATGATCCGGCGCCACACCGCCTCGGACAAGGCCAAACGGCGTCGGCAGGCGGTCAAACATGTCGATCTGAACGATCAGATCTTTTTGTTTCTGCAGATGATCCGCTGCATAAAAGCCCGACGGGCCAGATCCAATGATCGCTATTCTTAATGGATTCTCAACAGTACCAATTTGCGCGTTCATAAGTCATTTTCCTTTGAAAGTAATAGAAATCCGGTCAAGATGAGTTATTTATGCGTAGATTTCCCTTATCTTTCGCTTGATGGCATACTTGACGATGACAATTTACTCTTAAGCAACTGATTAAACAATGACTTCTATCATGTTTTTGCAGATTTTTGAAAACCTATAAAACAAATGGCAGAGCGTTCAGACTCTGCCATAAATGGGGCTTATTTACGAGAATTCTTGACGGCTATTTCAGTTCTGATTAGATTTTCTCAACGATCAATGCGCTTGCTTCGCCTCCGCCAATACATAGCGCAGCAAGGCCAAACTTCTTATTCTGCTGTTTCATCGCGTAAAGCAGCGTAGTCAGGATACGTGCACCGCTTGCACCGATTGGATGGCCTAAAGCAATCGCCCCGCCGTGTATATTCATTTTTTCCGCAGGAATATGAAGTTCGTTTGCTGCGGCTAAACTGACGACGGCAAACGCCTCATTAATTTCAAAAAGGTCGATAGCATCAACCTTCATATTCGCTTTTTTCAGCGCTTTGGCGATCGCGTCGATCGGCGCTGTAGTGAACCACTCCGGCTTGCGCGCGGCCGATGCCTGTGCAACGATCTTCACCAAAGGCTTGAGCTTAAGTTGATCGGCTTTTTCTTTGGACATCACAACCAAAGCAGCAGCGCCGTCATTAATCTTGGAAGCATTTGCAGCGGTAATGGTGCCATCTTTCTGAAAAGCGGGCTTCAACGTTAGCATTTTTTCAAAATTGGCTTTCCCGGGCTCTTCATCATCTGCGACAACTATGTCGCCTTTTTTGCCTTTGATGGTAACTCCAACAATTTCTTCTTTGAATGAACCGTCTTTCTGCGCTTTGATGGCACGTTCATAACTGGTCTTGGCAAACGCGTCCTGAACGTCGCGGGGAATATTACATTCCTTAGCGCATAATTCGCCCGCATTTCCCATGTGATAATCATTATATACATCCCACAGACCATCTTTGATCATACTGTCCAAAACCTGCCCATGCCCCATGCGGTAACCGGTTCGGGCTTTCTCGAGCAGATACGGCGTGTTAGACATGCTCTCCATTCCGCCGGCGACGATGATTTCAGCATCGCCGCACATAATCGCTTGAGCGGCAAGCATGACAGATTTTAGACCTGAACCGCATACTTTGTTAATCGTCATACATGTAACGGCCTCGGGCAATCCTGCGAACAAAGCCGCTTGACGTGCCGGAGCCTGGCCTTCACCGGCAGTTAACACATTACCCATGATCACTTCATCGACCATGGATTTATCAATTCCCGCTCTTTTTATTGCCTCTTCAATGACCAATGCACCTAATCTGGTTGCGGTCACATCACTTAAACTTCCCTGAAATGACCCGATCGGCGTCCTTGCTGCTGAAACAATTACAATGTCTCTCATTTGAATTCCCTTATCTCATTAGTTGAAATCATGTTAGTCCCCGCCACGCTGCAAAGAAAGGTTCTTTCCCGGTGAAGCGGACTGTGAATCGTCATAGATATCATAAGCTTCTATAATTTCCCGCACCAGACGGTGACGGACAACATCTTTTTTATTGAAAAATACAAAGGCTATGCCTTCAATCCCCATCAGAATATCTTCAACTTCCCGCAAGCCGGAAGTCATATTTCTTGGAAGATCACTCTGAGTGACATCGCCTGTAACAATGGCTTTAGAATTCGCTCCAAGCCTCGTCAAGAACATCTTCATCTGAGTGGGCGTAGTATTCTGAGCTTCATCAAGAATCACGTATGCATTATTAAGCGTTCGTCCGCGCATGTAAGCCAACGGAACAATTTCAATTGCGCTTTGCTCCATATAGGCGCGCAACTTACTACTCGGAATCATATCATGTAATGCATCATACAAGGGGCGTAAATACGGATCGATCTTGTCGCGTAAATCCCCGGGCAAGAAACCAAGGCTTTCACCGGTCTCAACTGCCGGCCTTGAAATTACGATTCGCTCAACTTCCTTATTCTTTAAGGCCGCCAATGCTATAGCGACTGCCAAATACGTTTTCCCTGTTCCCGCCGGGCCAATAGCAAATACGATATCATTTTGCTTAGCCTGCTTGACATATTCCGACTGACCCTCAGATTTGACCTCTATATAGTCACGGTGTGTAAACAACACGACCGAGTTTAGGTTCTTATGAGGATGCAGAATTTCCAGTTTTTTTTCAGATATATCCTCATCATTGCCCAATTTTACCAATCGAATGACCGTTTCCACATCCACAGAATCCAGCTGGTGTTTTTTATGTGACAAAAATATGAGTTCAGTGAATACTTCCTCAATCTGATCGACTTCGCCTTTATCACCTTTGAGATGAACGTTATCACCACGAACAATGATTTTTGAGCTGAAGTTTTTCTGAAGAATTCTGAGGTGACTGTCGTTGGCACCTAAAAGAATGACAGGGTTGACCCCCTGAATTTTGATCGTCTTATCGCCGCTTGCCAATTACACTCCTTACAGAAATAAAAAACTCCCGAACACAAAAAGTGTTCGGGAGTCTGTCTATTAATAAGCTTGTGCTATCTTTATCACGCCCATCGTGATAGCCGGTCCCGTTAATTATTTCGGAATAATTAAAATCGTATGAGGATATATTGTATTTGAATCTTCTCCGATAATGCTCTTATTCGCGTTATAGATCTTTACCCAATCCGATGGCGAACCATATACGCTTTGGGAAATGGTTTTCAGATTGTCGCCGCGTTGCACCCAATATTCATTTGCTTCCTGTGCACGCGGAATGACAAAGGTCTGTGCGGGATAAATGAGATCAGGGTTTCTGATCTGATCACGGTTCGCGGAATAGATCTTCATCCACTGGAACGGATCAGAATACACTTCTTTCTTACCGGAAATTCTCCAGAGAAAATCGCCAATGACGACCGAATAACTGTCGTGACGCGGTTTGGGAGGTGTATAATTCTTGCCGCGTGAAATTAATTGGTCGCAGCGATTGGTCAGGTCATTAACTTTATTATAGATTTCAGTTAATGCATAACGTTTATCTTTCTTTAGTGCTTCAACCTCAGCCTTTAAAGCTTCCAGTTCAGCTACTTTCTTGCTCAACGCTTCATCGCTCAACTTTGATTGTTCAGTGATACGCGCTTCAAGATCAGAGCATTGTTTCTTCATGGCATCCACGCCGGCTTTGTCGGTTCCAACCGCAGCGTAAATTTCGTTCCATATGGCTTCAGTTTCAGCGTCAACTTTAGCGCCCTCTTCCTTGACGCCGGCAATCGCTTTATTCAAACTGTCTATCTTGATCTGATGAGCAGTTTGCTGTTGGGTCAACGTGTTAATGCTGTTCGTCCAGTCTTCCTTTTTCATCTTTTCTTCCTGCGCCTGAAGAACCGTCGTGAAAAGAATGAAGGACAAGCTCAACATGAGTATCTTAGCTAAATTCATTTGTAGTCTCCTCTTAAAATATAAAATCGTAGCCGTATTCTGTATTATAGATTTACTTGTTAGCTTTCTCTATTGCTTCGAGGCGTTTTAATACTTCTTCTTTGTCTTTCTTGACCTGATCTAACTTTTGTTTTTTCTGCTGAAGCTCTTGATCTGCTTTTTTCTTTTCATTAGTCAATTCAACTACCTTATTTTCCATTGCCTTGACACTTGCCCGTTTTTCGTCCAATTGCTGAACTTCTTCTTTGGACGCATAGCTAGTACAGCTGGAAACCAGAACCATGGCAAACAATATCAAAAGTGTTTTCGAATTTAACCACTTCATGTGACCTCCTTATGAGATGAGTGTAACTTAATTATGCTAAAAATATATTTGTGTATGTTGACAAACTTGAACTATTACAGACGTTTACTTGCATAATCTGATCGTCTGTGACTAATCTAACAAATTAAAAATATAATGTCAATAAAAATAAAGGAAAATCATTGATATTTGAGATTTAAAACGTTTTTTGTCCCGCACTGATTACAGATATATTGAGGGTATTGTTCTTTATAATGAAAAAAGACTCTGTTTTCGCTATTACAATTGCGGCACCAGTATATTATTGAGATTTTTTTTTGCCAAATCGAGATTAACGTCCTAAAAAATCTAATTTCAAAGCGTGTAATAGGCTGCATATATTCTCGTTTACTTTCAAATAGTATTTAGCTCTAATTAGAACTCATTGGCCAGTCCAACCAGCCATCGGAAAGCAATCCGGCGGCTTTTGCCGTTTTGTTCAGGCTTATTCACCCACAAGGGGAAATCGCATTTCAATCTGTAATTACCTATCCAGGCAGGTACGGGTAATGGGTAATAAAATCCCGAACCCGCATCCATCAAAAGAATTTGGCTAAAGTTCTTCTTCAGTTTTACGTCATCATTCCACAGCAAGCCGAGATCATAAAAAACATACGGTTCAAATTGAGTCAAAAAGAAAATACTCTTTTGTGTTATGAACTTAAAAGGGTTTCTGTAATGTAAATCCAAGTTGATTACTAAAATTCTTGAACCGGAAAGATTAGAATCTGCATATCCGCTCATGCTGCCGTCGCCATCGTAATGGACATGCCGGGAACTGCTACTGCGCCATAGGCCGTCCGGAATGGTTCCGCGTGAACGATAAAATTTGTTGTCAAACATCTGCCGCGGCGATGCGCCGGCAATATAATAACGATCCTGCACCGGTACATTTCCCGTCGAATAACCTCCAAATACGTATGGAGTGGCCGACACATATTTCTTCACCAAAGTTAGGGGATGCTTGTACGCCATATACAATTTGGAGTAATCCCATCCCGAGCCCAATGTGGAAGTTTCGAAGTTAGCTTTCAGTTTTGGCGAATTGTAAAGTTTGGATTGTGACGTCCAACCAAGAGAAACCACATTCGTCCGTTTCTTGTCCCATAAGATGCCCGGCGGAAGATAACGGCTGTCGAATAAGTAACTGGAACGAAAACCGATATAGAAATCATTAACGGGAGGGCGATACAAGGTGGAGTTATATATCCGCTTTGTAATTACAAATCTGTTTTCAGCCCGCCCCTCAAGACGATAACTTCCCAAGTTCATATACAACTGCCGTCCCCACTTATACAACGGCGTCGAATAATTGAACTCATAATCAACTTTTCGGCTGTCAATTCCGTAATACACGCCGGCCTTGATCTTATGCTCATCTGTGGCCCATTTACCATTAAACTGATACCCCGTGCGCAAAATGTCCGCAGCATTATACCACAGCGACGGCCGGTGCTCAATGACATATGTGTTTAAAGTCGCCGGTCTGCCAACCGGCATTTGAAAATGCCATTCCGTTTTTGGGAGTAAACCTGTCCGGTTATTCATGCGATGAATATCAGGTAATAATAATGTTGTGTCGATCTCAACGAACTTTACCGCGTCAGGCAATTCCAGGTAGAGTAAATACTCCGACGATACCTTATTCCATACCGGTTTGCGCTCAAACCCCCTAATGTCAGGATCATCCGGATGAGAGGGAATACGGTAAGTCAAAGACGAATCGTTGACCAATGTCACTGTTACGTCTACAGGCATTTCGATTCTGCCGCGCCTGGCCAGTATAATTTCCGCCTCATAAGATTTCTTGTTATCACGCCATCGGCCTCCTGATTTCTTGATGGCATAATCGCACACATCCGTTGTGTTCAGCCACTCTTCAAATAGCCAATCAAGCTCAGTGCCCGTTTCCATTTCAAAATAGCGCATCATATCTTCGGTGTATAAATGGTGCAGATGCCATTCGGCAAAAAATTTTCTCATCAATTCATCCAACCGCTCTCTTCCAAAATAATATTCCAGCACAAACATGAATATTTCACCTTTGTAGTAAACTGAATACAGGTGTGAACGGTCGCTTTGAAAAAAATCTGCGTGTTGAAGTACTTTTTCTTCATAGCCTTGTTTGATCCACATATCCAGGCCGGTATACGTTGCAATACGAGCGTCTTCCTTGGGAAACCACATTTGTTTGAATCGTGAATCGTAATCAATATTAGCGTACCTGCCAAACAGATGCTCCATAAGGCGCGTAGTATAATACGAAGTTACGCCCTCATCGAGCCATCCTTCCAGCGTTTCATTATTTGCCATCATACCGTAGAACCAATTATGAACCATCTCATGCGCCGTAACGCTGGCCAGCGATTTCTTATCGCGATCGCCGGTAATAAACACAATATTCGGATATTCCATCCCCCCGTCACCAGCCTGCGCGATCGTAAAATCCGTGTATGGATATTTGCCGACATGATCATTCATATAAGTGAGAATTTGAGAAGTCCACGTTTTCATTTCTATCCATTTTTCTGCGACGTCAGGCTGGTACAGCAAATGAATACGCACACCCTCGTGCTCAACACTCTCATATATATAATCTGGATCAGCGCACCACGCAAAATCATGCACATTTTCTGCATGATACAACCATGTCCTGCGCTTGGTTTCAATTTGCTTTTCTTTCATAAGAACGTCAAACTCGGCGAGTAATGAATCCAATTCCATATTAACTGACGGACCGGATTCTGCAGATGTATCCTTCGAAATAAGCAGCCGATCTAGGCCGGTTGTTCCGCCGCTGCGCTTCATCATCTCATGTATATCAGCTGCGTTGCGAAGCGAGCCGCTTGCGCCAACTATATATTCTTCCGGAAGGGTGATGCTCACATCAAATGTCGCAAACTCACCATAGAATTCACGTCCGAGATAATAGTTTGTGTGCCAGCCCTTTCGATCATATACACATACTTTGGGATACCACTGGGCCATGGAAAACTCAATCCCCTCCCTGTTCCGCCATCCCATTCTGCGAAGCAGGAACGGGATCTTCAACTCAAAATCAAGATAAAAGGTTTGCGCCGTTCCCGGTAATATCGGTTTTTCAAGAATAATTTTTATGATGGTATCATCAATACTAAAATCCAGAAAACCGTAATCCTCGTCGCGAATGTCACGCACTTTGTTAAAACCAAGATACCTCTCATTCAGATACGAGATAATACTGCCGCCTTCAAATTGGTTACGTTCAATTTGATAACTTTCCATAAAACTGTTTTTTTTGAATGCATTTGCATACACATTCAGATACAGCACTTTCAGCGTGTCGGGCGAATTATTGGTATAAACTATGCTTTGTTTCCCGTAAACGGTGCGCTTTTTGACATCGAGTTCCGCGTCGATTGAATAATGAATTTTCTGCTGCCATGATGGTCTGTACATTTGGGAAATCAGAAAAGCCGGAGTGACCAATACAGATATCAATGCTACGGCCACTAATAACAGGAGCTGCCGCACAATAAAAAAAGTCTCACGTAAAACGTGAGACTTTCCAAAATTGAACACAGAAAAAAAACAGCTTTTTTTTGTCTGAAAGGTCTTAATGACGACTGCCGGGATTAACGTTTAAGAGATTTAAGTTTCTTACGTATTTCAAACCACCCTACGCTTGTGTAACTATATTCGGATGTATTCAGCGCCTTTTTCAATTGCCAGGCGCCCAAATGTGGATATTTAGAAACGGCGTGTTCTATTTTTTCATCAACAGTCATATCATCGATATCTACTTCTTTCTCTTTAAGCATTTCCGCTTTGGCATGCAGGTCATCGTCTTCATCATCGTCTGCCGTCTGGACCATTTTCGGGGCGGTTGTTTTGACTGGCGCCGGCGTTACATTTGGCGTGGGCGTAGTCCCGGCTGCGACGGTTTCTTGCGGAACGGGCGCTTTCGGAGCCGTTGCCAATGATCCGCCGGACTCCTTGACAAACGCGTCTACTGCATCATCGATTGTATCATAAGCCTTCAAAATGTAATGAAATTCAAGCAGTTCAAATACTTCATACACTTCGGGAATCATGCGCACCAGCTTCAGGTCGCCGTTGTTTTCTTTGATCCCTTTAATTTCGCTGATAAAAATACCCCACCCTGCAGAACTGATATAGTCTACATCGCCCAGATCTACCACAATACGGAACTGATTCTTTTTTAAAAGTGAACTTAGCGAGCGTTCCAGCTCGGAAGAAGTCGTCGTATCAATATAACCGCCCACCTTAATCACACCAATCGAATCACCGGGACCGGTATATTTGATCGTCGTTTGAATACCTTCCATAATTTTAATACTCCCTATATTGCAGTTTGCAGCGAGTGATATTGCTAATCACGTTACGTGTGAATTGTCAGGCTTGAATAAAGACGTGTTTAACATAATAGAATTTTGATAAAGACGCAAGTTTTTTATTCTTTTAGACGTTACGAAAGGACATTCAAAATTTCCATTTGTCTTTTTATAAAAAAATGACTAACTTTGCGCCGTTATTCACTCGTGACATTATTAAAGATTTTCCACTTCTCTGAGGATATGAATGTCTGAACTGCGCAAGGACCCGATAGTAAGTCGTTGGGTGATAATCTCTGAGGAACGAGGCAAACGCCCGTCCGATTTTGCTCCCGATGAAAAAAAGAGACAAGCCATGCATTGTCCTTTTTGTGAAGGCAATGAACATACTACTCCAGCGGAAGTAATGTCTTATCGGCCCTCGCACACTGAACCTAATAAACCGGGTTGGTATTTGCGGGTCGTGCCTAACAAATTCCCTGCTTTACAAATTGAAGGAGAAATAAATCCACGCGGCGAGGGAATATTTGACCTTATGCATGGTATTGGAGCGCATGAAGTCATCATTGAGACTCCACTCCACCAGAAAGACATTACCGATCTAAATGAAACTGAATTCGGCAATATTCTCTACGCTTACCGTGACCGTATCCTTGATCTCAAAAGAGACTCGCGATTCAAGTACATCCTTATATTCAAGAATCAAGGTTCAGCCGCGGGAGCAACGGTCGATCATACGCATTCCCAGTTAATTGCCACGCCCGTAGTTCCGAAAGCCGTATTGGAGGAACTGCATGGAGCGAGACATCATTTCGACATCAAAGAGCGATGCATCTTTTGCGATGTAATCCGGCAGGAGATCAGCCAGGCTAAGCGCATTGTGATCGAGAATGAAAAATTCGTCTCAATAGAACCTTTTGCCGCTCGTTTTCCTTTTGAGACGTGGATTCTGCCTAAACAGCACCAAAGCCATTTTGAAATGCAGCCGAACAGTAACTATTTACCGCTTGCGCAGATCTTCAAGGAAACGCTTCAACGCCTGAATATAGCTTTGGATTATCCGCCATACAACTATGTCTTGCACACGGCACCGGTGAATAGAACAGAGGATGCCGACTCTTATCACTGGCATATCGAGCTCATGCCTAAATTAACCAAGGTAGCCGGTTTCGAATGGGGAAGCGGTTTCTTTATAAACCCCACTCCGCCCGAAAACGCGGCAGATTATCTTAAACAGGTCAAACTGGTCGAAACCAATTGATTGCAATCAGGAGTTTAACATATGAAAAAATCTAAATTATTCTTCGTGTCTTCTGAAGTATATCCGTTCGTAAAAGGCGGGCGCGGAGCGGAGTTCGCAGGCTCACTGCCCCCGTATTTGCAGGCTTTAGGCCATGAGGTGCGCGTCCTAATGCCTAAATACAGCTTGATCAATGAACGCAAACACATTATACGCGATATAATACGGCTCAAAGATATTCCTGTTAAGATGTTCAATGGGGACATGACGGTGTCCGTAAAATCCGGATTTATTCCGGAAACCAAGACCCAGATTTATTTTGCCGATTCTGAAAAATATTACAAGCGCGCCGACATGTACCGGGATATTCGAACTAATCTATTTTTCAAGGACAATGACGAACGGTTTATATTTCTCGCCAAGGTCGCCATTGAAACGCTGAAGACGCTCGGTTGGCAGCCGGATATTGTTCACTGCTGCGATTGGCCGACGGGACTATTACCGGCCATGATCCGTGACGAACAAAAGAAGAATAATTTCTTCAAAAAAACAATCGTTACGTTCTCTATCAACGACGTAAACGAAGCAGGTTTATTCGACAAGTCGGTTTATGAAAAGACTATGATTACCGACGAACAAGCTAGAGATAAATGTTTGTATAAAAATAAAATGAGTTTCCTGAAAGCGGGAATTGCGTTCTCGGATGCCGTAACAGTGCCGTATATGCATAAACGCCTGAAGTCGATCGGCAAACCGGCAAATGATTTTGAAAGTATCTTAGCGACATCCAAAACGATCAATGACGTTCCTTTCGCGGGCGATCACAACTTATGGAATCCTGCAAACAACAATACACTCTACAAAACTTATTCCGCGGAAAAGTTCGAACGCAAACAAACCAATAAGGAAGGTTTTCTTGCAGATAAACGTTCCGGCTTCAGCGATGACCATCTTATTGTAGGCATTCTTGCGGAGGATATTGAACATCAGCAGAAATCTATAACACAGGTTTTGAAATCATTAAAGGACGTTACCCTCCAGTTTTTTATCATAGGCAATCAAAACCCTGCGTCGATAGGCGCTATCAAATCCGCCGTTGCTAAAAATGATAAACACAAAATTTTTACGTATCATGATCCGGATGATCAGTTTCGGCATAACTTTTTTGCCGTCTGCGACCTCATGTATATTCCGCCAACCGATAATTTCAGTGAACTTTATTATCTTAACGGCATACATTATGGCGCCATCCCTTTGATGCATAAGGCCAACCATGTCGCCGACCTTTTTGACCCCATTAAAGAAAAAAACCTGAGCGGCAATGCATTCATATTTGCAGATGATAAGGAACTTACAAAGAAGGCGCTGATGGCTGCGGAGTTTTTTAAAGAGAAAGACAAATGGGACATTTTGGTCAAACGGGTAATGAAAACCGATCTCAGCTGGAATAAATTTACCGCGCCATTTATCAAGATTTACGAACGTGCTTTGACAAAATTATAGAAGACCCTGTTTAGGAAAGGATGAATGAAAACACACTTATTGTTATTTGGTTTTCTGTTTTTTCTTGTTGAAGTCGTCCGTTGTCAAGATGCCCAGTTTCACTATACGGTTGAAGTAAGAAATCCGCGTTCAGATAAAGCCCACATTACTTTAGATATAACTAATATATCGGAAGAAACTGCGACGTTTTATATGCCGGCGTGGTCGCCCGGCAATTACGAAATGTGTCAGTTTGGAAAATGGATTGACAGCCTCAGGGCTTTTGATTCCGACGAGACGCCTTTAGATGTCAATCGCCTGGGCGCAAACGAATGGACCATTTCAAATGCGCAACGTATGCGGAAAATAACATATATTGCGCATGATATTCCGGAAGACAGTTTGGATACGCTCCCCACCACGCTGAGTGAAATGGGCGATGACTTTTATTTCTTCAACGGCCCCGCCGTTTTCGGTTACCTGAAAAATCGCAAAAACCAACCCTATACAATTTCATATGTCTTACCGCCGGATTGGCTTGTCTGGTGTGGTCTTGACCAGCAGAAGCCGTTTTCGTTTTTTGCAGAAAATTATGATCGGCTGATCGATTCCCCCGTTTTAGCAGGGGGTCCGAGAATCCAGACCTATGATTTCGAACATAACAAGACACGGTACACCATGGTCGTCAATGCCGAGTCTAACGTAGTTATGGATTCGATTATTGAGTTTACGAAACAATGTATCAATTATCAGACCGGTTTTTTCGGTGAACCGCCTTTCAAACACTATTATTTCTTGCTAAACTTTTCCACGAGCAATTCACGTTTCGGAGCGCTTGAGCACTTGAATTCATCTGCTTATTTCCTCCCGCCGCCGACCCGTCAGGCTTCGCTGCGGAGCAGTTTCTACACCCGCGTGATCGCACATGAGTTTTTTCATGTATGGAATCCAAAAGTGATCTTTCCATTGGAGCTGTCGAATTTTAATTACCAGGATTCTATCCGTATAAAATCGATGTGGTTTATAGAGGGAGTAACGGAATATTACGCGAAGTTAACTTTGGTCAGATCCGGAATAATGACGCCCTCGCAGTTGTACGAAGACATGAAGAACATTGCGCTTTCTGACACGCGCGATGACCTGGAATACTTAAGTCTGAGAGCCGCAGAAGTCGGCGTCGCCAATGCCATGTATACCAAAGGCGCTCTCATTGCATACTTCATGGATATTGAATGCCGCGACAAGACAAATAACAAAAAATCATTAGACGATGCCGTATTATATTTCAATAAGGAGTTCGGTCAAAAAAAGAGAGCTTACGACGACGAAAAAGTGATTAAGATTATTAAGAAAGCGACAGGCGTAAATTTTAAGGGCTTTTATAACAAATATATTCGCGGAAAAGAGCCGATCCCGGTTTCAACGTACTTTGAAAAAGCGGGGTTGAGTTACGAATATTTCTATCCTCCTTATTACGGCTGGTACTTCGACATAGACGACAACGGCAGATTGTTCGTCGCTTCTGTTTCAGACAATTCGACGGCAAGCGCCCTGGGCTTGAAGTCCGGCGACATCGTTAAGGAACTCAGCCATTTCAAGATTACCACTGATTTAGAGGAGATCCGCAGGTACGTTCAGTACGCTGAGAACCTGAAGGTAGGTGAGAATATTCGTTTGGTAGTGGATCGCGGCGGCTCACTGCTCGAACTCAACGCGAAAGTAAAGAGCGGAACGCAGCCGAACGTCATCATCAAGGAGAACCCGAATGCGACAGCAAAACAGATTTTGATCAGAAAAAGCATTATCGGTACGAAATAATTGTTGCCTCTGAATATCTGAGGAGCTATATTGGCGGCGCAAATTTCTAAGCAGAGTTTATGGTAACAGCAAAAATTAAGATATTGCCTAAAGCCAGCGTGCTTGATCCACAGGGTAAAGTCGTCATGCAATCGCTTGAAACAATGGGTTTCATGAATATTGAGGACGTTCGCTTAGGAAAATATATTGAAATCAAACTCGAAAACATGACGAAACAGGAAGCTGAGAAGACGGTTGATACTATGTGTCAAAAACTTCTTGCCAATCTGGTGATTGAAAGTTACGTGTTCGATATTGAATGATTTTTTTCGGGGTGTAGCGCAGCCCGGTTAGCGTGCTCGGTTCGGGACCGAGAGGTCGGGAGTTCAAATCTCCCCACCCCGACTGATTAAGAAAATTCCCGTAATCCTTTCCTCCCATGCCACTTACTTCATTTGCATGACACCATTTCTTAAAAAAGTCTGGACCATCTTTGACAAGGATTTCTTGACCGAGCGCCGGACAAAAGAATCGTTCAGCGCCATGTTTGTATTTGGAGTGCTGGTACTGGTCATTTTTAATTTCACAATGAACCCGGACGCTGAGCAAACTCTTCAGATCGGGCCGGGCATCTTGTGGGTCGCTTTCACCTTTGCGGGCACGCTTGGATTGAACCGCGCTTTTGCATCCGAAAGTGAAAACGGAAATTTTCAGGCGCTGATGATGCTGCCGATTGATAAAGGTGCAATTTATCTAGGCAAACTTATGTCCGGCTGCGTTTTTATGTTTATTACCGAACTTTTCATATTACCGCTGTTCATTTTGTTCTTTAACCTATCTGTTTTTCAGGAGATACCGGCTCTATTGCTGATCTGCCTTCTTGGCACGCTGGGCTTCATAAGTACGGGAACGATTTTTTCCGCTATTGCCATGAATACAAAAATGCGAGAGGTGTTGTTGCCTGTATTACTATTTCCCGTAGCCATTCCATCGATTATAGCCTCCGTAGAAGCCACAGGGATCATCCTGAGAGGTGAATCCCTTTCAGAAGCGATCGACTGGATAAAAATACTCGTCGCATTTGATGTCATTATTATCGTTACCTCGTTTCTCACCTTTGAATACGTGTTGGAAGAATAAGAAATTCTTCTCAATAACCCGCACAAATTACTTGCAATAAAATCAAAAATTTGTTAAATACAGTCCCTAAAAAAGTGTTTTACATTGTTCAATTAATTAAAGGATAGTGCATGGAAACCATTGCCAAGCCGCCTTCCAATGTACCTAAAAAAGTCAATCGCGACGATTTGAAAAAATGGTACAAACTCGCGCACATGAGCCGATTGATTGACGAACAGGCATCGAAGTTTATTCGTCAGTCCAAGGGCTGGTCCTATCTTGCAATGTGCAGCGGCCATGAGGGAATTCAGCTTGCGCTGGGCCTGTCTTTTCGGCCAAAAAAGGATTTCTTGTTCCCCTATTACCGGGATCAGCTAACCTGTCTTGCGGCGGGTATCTCTGTAAATGAAATCATGCTGAATGGCCTCAGCCGTAAAGACGATATCGCCAGCGGCGGACGGCACATGTCCAATCATTTTGCAAAACCGGAAATCAATATTGAAAACGTGTCCTCCTGCGTTTCCAATCATACGCTGCACGCTGTTGGTGTCGCGCGCGCTATAAAGTATTACAATTCCGATGGTATCGCCTACGCCAGCTACGGCGACGCTTCATCGTCGGAAGGTTATGTCTTCGAGGCCATAAACGGGGCAAGCCGCGAAAAATTACCGGTCATTTTCGTGGTCCAAAATAATCATTACGGCATTAGTGTTCCGAGCGAGGAACAGACTGCAAACAAGATTGTTTCCGAAAATTATCAGGGCATAAAATTTCTGCACATCGTCAATTGTGACGGCAAAGATTTTTTCGACAGCCGCCGTGCAATGGACGAAGCGATACAGTATGTCAAGTCGGGCAAAGGACCCGCGCTTGTTCATGCGGATTGCGTGCGTATTCAGGCCCATTCCAACAGCGACCGGCACGAATTGTACCGGTCTAAAGAAGAGTTGGATGAGATGAATAAACTGGATCCGATACTTAAGTTTCGCAGTTTCCTCGTTGAAGAAAAAATATTCAGCGAAAAAGAAATTAACGATTTGGAGAATGCAAGCCAGAAAGAAGTGGATGAAGCAGCAGCCAAAGCGGAAGCTGCCCCAATACCCGATCCTGAGACCGCGTTGTTGTACGTGACTCCGGAACCCATTCATGTGGAGGAAACCCTTACTCCCGACGGCGAGCCGACTGAAAAGATACGTGAAGCTATAAATCGTACGCTCCATGAAGAATTTCGTCACAATCCGGACACCTTCCTTTGGGGACAAGATGTCGCATCTAAAGATAAGGGCGGCGTATTCAACGTTACGAAAGATATGCAGCAGGAATTCGGGCGAGGGCGTGTTTTTAATGCCCCGATCGCGGAAGACTTTATTGTAGGCACGGCCAACGGGATGTCGCGATTCAAAGACGACATTCGCCTGGTTATCGAAGCGGCACAGTTCGCAGACTACGTGTGGCCGGCGATGGAACAGATCGTAGAGACAAGCCACGAATATTACCGCTCTAACGGGCAAAATTGTCCGAACATAGTGATCCGTCTCTCGCACGGCGGATATATCGGCGGGGGCCTTTATCACTCCCAGAGCGTCGAAGGCATCCTATCGAACTTACCCGGTGTGCGTGTTGTCATGCCGTCATTTTCTGATGATGCGTGCGGATTATTGCGAACCGCGATTCGATCTAGAGGAATTACATTTTTTTTAGAGCCCAAATTCTTATACAACCAGATTTTTGCGCAAAGCCCAAAGACAGGACCGGAGCATTTTGTTCCATTCGGGAAAGCTCGAGTCCGCAGGGAAGGTTCGCAGGCAACGATCGTGACGTACGGAACAACCGTTCACTGGGCATTACGCGCCGCGAGTAAATTAGCCGACAAAGGCATCGGCATTGAAGTTATTGATATTCGCTCGATTGTTCCTTTGGATATGGACACGATCATACAATCTGTCAAAAAAACCAATCGCGTCATGGTGGTACATGAAAATCAGACTATGGGCGGGTTTGGCGGAGAGATTGCCGCCAGGATCGCGCAGGATGCCTTCGAATATCTCGATGCTCCGGTTAAGCGCGTTTGCAGCGAAGATTCGCCAGTACCTTTCTCACGTGTTCTGGAAGCCGCCGTACTGGTGGATGAAGCAAAGATACTACGCACGTTGGAGGAGTTGGTAGGCTATTGAGATTTCCGGTTTAATTTCCAGCTTGACCACCAAGATTGTATTACTTACATTGAATTAATGAATACGCAATTCTTAACTAGAATGGATAAATCCAAGCTTGAAATCACGAGCTTGGAAACTAACAACAGACAAGAAAAATATTTCTGGCTTACAAAAACCCCTGAAGAGCGTTGGGCAGCGCTCGAATTGTTAAGACAACAATTTTATGGCGATTCATATCTTACCGGACGACTTCAAAGAACTATTGAAGTTATTCAACAAACACCGCGTTAAATATTTACTGATTGGCGGCTACGCGGTTGCTCATTACGGTTATGTACGGGCAACGCAAGACATGGATCTATGGATATCAATAGTATCTTCCAACGCAGCTAAGACCGTTAAAGCACTCGTCGAATTTGGTTTTGACTCCTCTGCACTCTCCGAAGACATATTCCTCAAGCCCCACCAAGTCATTCGAATGGGAGTTCCCCCGCTCAGAATTGAGATCCTTACAACTATTTCAGGCGTTCAATTTGACTTGTGCTATGAACGACGAAAAGAAATTTCGATTGAAGGAATTCTGATTCCCATCATTGATGTTGAAGACTTGAAGGTAAACAAGAAAGCAGCCGGGCGACACAGCGATCTGAATGATCTGGAAAATCTTGTTTAGCGCTTGCGGGCTGTGAACATATCGCATCCCGTCTTCGACACTATCAGAATTTGTAAATTTCTTAAGTTTAAAGAAAAGGCTGCGAAAACATCTCAGCCTTTTTTATTGACAATATCCGACAAATGTGATATACTTTTAGTGATACCTATCGAAAAGGAGTTTTATGGCTGTAAATTTATCGCTCAAGCTTAAGGATGAGGTTTTTAAGGAGACCGAGAAGACCATCGAGAAGCTTGATACTTCCCGCAATGCCTACATCAATGACGCCGTTGACTTTTACAATCATTTGATGCGGCGTAAACTGCTCAAAGATCAGATGGTGCGTGAGTCGGCGGCGGTTTACCACACGTCGCTGGACGTCCTCAAAGAATTCGAAAAACTTGAGGATGACATTCACGAATGACCATCAGGAAATTTCACGTCTATACGGCCAACCTCAATCCACGGTTTGGAACTGAATCCGGTAAACTTAGGCCCGTCGTGGTGATCCAGACGGACTTGCTCAACCCGATCCATCCCAGCACAATAGTATGCCCTATTAGCACCA
>JAEUSK010000142.1 GCA_016787925.1 bacterium
CCGATTTGCGGAGCGGCAATGGCTCGGCCTGCTCTATAACGAGAACGAAAATCCATCAGCGTGTCGTGCATATCCTGAATGACCGGCGTCAACGAGTGTAATTCTTCGAAAAGAACCTGCGCGCAGGCTTCATACAACTTCGGATGACCAAGAAGAAGAATCTCTCTGACGGGCATAAACTGATTTACTGATTTGGAATGAAATGATTCTATGAAAATATAAACGCTATGCAGACGTGAATCAACTCAATTTCTTTTCCAATTTGCTATTGGCAAAAGGCGAGATTAGTTTTGTATATTATAATGTTGCAAAATGTATAGACCCTATTAAGATAATTCGACAAAGTTTATGAACGAATATACATTACCGGACACAACGCGCATCGGTTACGTACACCTTATAGTTTCGAACGCGGATGAAATGTTAGCGTTCTACAGAGACCTACTTGGTTTTCATGCGATCCAGAATGACGACGGCTACTTTGCGCTGTCAGCGAACGGCCACGCGCCGTATCATATTATGCTGACAGAAAACCGCCATGCCAAGCCGCGTCAGCCTCACACAACGGGGCTTTTTCATTTAGCGATTCGTGTTCCGAATAGAATTGAGTTGGCTCGTATGTTTTTCAAGATACACGAACGTCGTTACCCATTTCAGGGTTTTGCCGATCACGGTGTCAGCGAAGCGCTGTATATGGCTGATCCGGAAGGAAACGGAGTAGAAATATATGTGGACAAGGCGAGGGATCTATGGCCGAACCGGCAAGGCCGCCTGCAAATGACGACCGATCCTCTGGATGTGAAAGATCTTGTGAAAGAATTAATAAATGACCGCAAAACATCATTTGAACTTAATCCGGAAACAGACATTGGGCATATACATCTGCAGGTATCAACGTTATCTCGTGCGGACAAATTTTATCACGGAATCCTCGGCATGAATATTACTCAGGATTCCTATCCCGGCGCATTATTTCTGTCGGCTGGCGGTTATCACCATCATATCGGCGCCAATATATGGTCCGGAGAAGGCGCTGTCCGGCCGGGCAAAGATTCACTTGGCTTAGCCGGATTCGCAATCCATATTCCGGACTCAAGGAACAAAGACCATTTACTGAGGCGATTCTCGGCGAATCGTATCGAAATCAGTCAAACGGGAAAATCTTATTTTACGCATGACCTTGATCACAATCCGATTGAATTGATTTTTGAGTGAAATATGGTGATAATACGCTGGACGCATTGACGGTTTTAAAAAATAAATAAATTGCATTTCTGTTCATTACAAAAAAATAAAATTGGAGCTCGCATGTCATACATCTGCCTCAAGAAATCAGGTGAAAGAATAGCCGTTTCGAAGATTCTATGCGTTGGGGCTAACTATTCCGATCATATTGCTGAAATGAATCCCGGGAAACCGGCGGAACTTCCGAAAGAACCCGTCATATTTATGAAGCCGCCGTCGGCCATTATTCGCGACGGTGAAAATATTATTTTCCCGGATGTGCAAAGTGAACTGCATCATGAAGTGGAACTTATTGTTGTGATCGGTAAGGACGGAAAAAACATCAAAGCCGCCGACGCGGACAGCCATATATTAGGCTATGGAGTCGGACTGGATATGACTCTTCGGGATCTGCAGGCAGAAGCGAAGAAAAAAGGGCGGCCGTGGACGATTGCAAAAGGATTTGATACATCGGCAGTTTTATCGGACGTAGTATTAAAGAACGAATTGATTCAGGTTAATGATCTCACGCTGAAGCTGTTTATCAATGATGTACTGCGGCAGGAAGGCCACACGTCCAATATGATCTTTAAGGTCAGTGATATTATTGTCTACTTATCCCAATTTTTTACATTATGCCGTGGGGACGTAATATTTACAGGAACGCCGAAGGGGGTTGGGCCTGTGCAGTCAGGCGATCGCCTAAGAGCGGTTTTAGGAGAGTATGCCGAAGTTATCGTGTCAGTGAAAAAGATTTAATTATCAGAAGAGGATGCAATTTTCTTTTCCAAGATCGGGATCACGGTATTGACCGTAGTTTGCGACTGCTCCTCAGTAGACGCCATGAATATCTGAAAATTGCCGTTCCGGTTGGATGAGAATATAATTTTATTTCCATCAAGTGAAAATCGCGGAAAAATATCATCCCCATCATCATACGTGATACGCGTTTGATCTTTACCGTCGGCCTGCATCTTGTAAATCTCATAATTTCCGCCGTCACGATTGGATGCAAATGCAATAAACAGATCGTTCCTTGAAACCGACGGCTGCAGATCATTACCTTTTGAGTTGGTCAGGTTTGTCGGTTTGTCTTTACCGTCCAGGCTTCCCATAAAAATTTCATAATTATTATCGCTTATCTTCTCAGCATACAGGATGTGGTTTTCGATTCCCGGCCTTGCTGAAGGATCGGTCAAAGAGGAGGATTCGTCGCCATAGACTTTAAATAAAAACGTGCCGGTTTTTTCGACGGTGAAAATGGAAGAAGATTTAGTCCAGAACGGGTTACTTGAAAAGTCGCTTCGGTCGCTGGCAAACATAATGGTCACCGTATCAATAAACGACGGGCTCCAATTATCACTTCCGTAACTGCTCGTGACCCTTTTTACGCTTTTTCCATTTCGATCCATATAATAAATTTCACGCGGTTTGTATTTCTTAGTACTGCGGTCGTCGCGGGTTGATGTAAAAACTATAAATCTTCCGTCCGGTGAAAACGACGCATTCTCATCCGACTCAGCGTCATCCGTCAATCGTTTTATTGAGGTTTCTCCCTGGACGATATTCATGGAATAAATGTCCCAATTACCATTTCGGTCGGACTGGAAAACAACCGTGTTACCGTCAGGCGAAAATGCCGGCATGATGTCATTGAACTTGTTATTGGTAAGCTGTGTAATTTTATAGGGACTTGAAAAGCGGGAAGCTATGCGTTCAAGAAATGCCTGGCCTTGAAAATCGCGCAAGACGGTAAGAAACGCTTCGTAGCCGGATTTTTTCTTATCTAATGCCAGCAATAGGTCGCCTTTGGCATACATCACATCCATATTGGTCGGATCATTTTTTAGAGATTCTTCCATATATTTCAAAGCAAATTTCTTCCGGCCAAGCGCGAGATATTCTTTCGCTATTTCATATTGAAGAGATGCATTGGTTTTGTCCGCGTCCAATTCAGTAAATAGTTGCTTCAATTTTTCGCTTAAGGTTTGCGTAGAATCCAGTTGAAGAACCGGGGGTATTACGGCCGTATCCTGACCAGTTAAAGCGGGTTCCTGAGCATGCAGAGGGAGGTGCAATAACGCCATGCAGATTGCAGTAACCGCTAGATTCAATTTCCAAATATGAATAAACTGCCGCATGAGCGAACCTCCTGAATTTTTTTTAGAAATCACGGGAATTGAATGGATTTTAGGGAAAACGGCAGATAAATGCAAGGAGATTTTAGGGATATGGGTCATATTTTGCAGGATGAAATATTCATAATCCCTCAAGATGAAACTATTTGGAATGTTCAGCCGCCATCAATATATTTGACACGCAAAACTAATAATTCTGTATTAAAACATGATTAAAACAATATTTTTTGATCTGGGAAACGTTTTGGTTGATTTCGACTGGAAGGCCTCCGCCATAAAGATCGCTGATCATGCGGCTCGATCGCCGGAGGAAGTTTATCACCTATGCTCAGGAAGTGAGATCGCCCGTAAATATGAATGCGGAATGATAACGACTGCATTTTTTTTTGAGACGCTAAAAGATGAAATTGGATTTAAATTAACGGCCGAAGAACTCCATGGTTTATGGTCGGACATATTCACACTCAACGAAAAAAACGTGGCCGTCCTGGACAAAATTCGGAAAATATATCCCGTTGGCCTGATTTCGAATACTAATGAAGCGCACGTGCATTGGATTGAGAAACAATTCGGTTTTCTCGCATGGTTTCCGCATCCGACGTATTCCTATTTTGAAGGCTGTATGAAGCCGAGGAAAGAAATTTTTCTCTCCGCGCTGACAGCCCTTTCTGTTACGGCGAAGGAAAGCCTGTTTATTGATGATCTGGATTCAAACGTACTGGCTGCCAGAGAACTTGGCATGCAGGCCATTCATCTTTCACCAGAGAAAGACCTTGAACTGGAACTGAAGAAATTTGATGTAAAAGTTATATAAACCGTCTGTTACGAGTGTCGGATATTTCTGTGGCTCGCGAGTTGCTGGTTGCCCTTCGATAATTGGAATTTCCTACGTGCAATAAATAAATACGATCACGCAGCATGACAAAACGGAATTTATGACTTGAACAGGTTTTTTAGATGTTTCTTCTTCAAAGTGCGGTAAATATCGAAATCCGATTCGATGCTGATCAGTTCCGTGATATTCATCTCTTCCGAGATGGCAACGAGGGAAGCATCGGCAAGGTCCATAGGAACATCGGCGTATTGCTGTATTAAAGCGATAATTCGTGCTACATGATTTTCGCCGGGCGTAAAAAGAAAAACTCCGCCACGCTGAATCCACGTAAGAAAGTCCACTCTGGCCTTTTTGTGATGATCCAGCATGTAACAGGTCTCCGTGACCACCGGCCAATTGGTAACAAGTCTCCGTTTGCATGTTCGCAAAAATTCCATCATAGCGGGATGATACGAGTCGCTTTTGTCAAACAAAGCAATCAACGGGCCTGCGTCAATGAGTATGTTTTTCACGAAGCTTCTTCCGGATTAGTTTTTTGTAATGCAGTGACTTATCGGCCTTTCCGCTGGCCGTTTGTCCAAAAAGGTCCTTTCCCAGTTCGAAAGCGGAAGCCGTTTGCAGGTTATTTCGGAAATATTCAGACAGGGCTTCTTTGATAATCGCAGATTTGGAAACGTTTTCGAGTGCGGCGTACGTCTCTAACATATTTTCTAATTCGTCGTCGAGCCGGATCGTGGTCATAAGTTCTCCTTTGTATTACATAATGTAATACACTCGCAACGAAAAGTCAACAACAAAAACCCGCTTCAACAGTCATATCAACGGCCAAATATCTCATAGTTAACCATTCCCTTAAATCAATTTTTAATGGTCCGGTCACGTGAGTGAGTTGATTGTGCAGAAGGAGACTAAACGGAATGACGGGGAGTTGTGTTTTCCGAAGCGAGATGTTCCTAAATCTATTATTTCTAAAATTATTCTAAATAATTTCTCGTCAGCCCCTTCTTCAAAAATTCAAACGCCGATTCCGGCGTGTCGGCGAACGTAAATAATTTAAGATCATTCTTGTCGATCATGTGGTGGCGTACCATGGAATCAAAATTCAATACTTCCTTCCAGTACTCCGTTCCGTAAATCAAAATAGAAAGCGGTTTGGCGATCTTCTTTGTTTGAACCAAAGTGAGAATTTCAAATAATTCATCCAATGTGCCGAATCCTCCAGGAAATATAACCAGCGCTTTGGCGAGATAGGCAAACCAGAATTTGCGCATGAAAAAATAGTGAAATTCAAAATTTAGTTCCGGTGTGATATACGGATTGGGTACCTGTTCGAATGGCAACGCAATATTAAGCCCGAGAGAATGGCCGCCGGCTTTTTTTGCTCCGCGGTTGGCGGCTTCCATCATGCCCGGCCCGCCGCCGGAGCAGATCAGAAAATGTTTTCCGTCACGCAGGGATTTTGACCATCGCGTCAGCAAGTAGGCCAATTGAACGGCATCTGCGTAATATTTTGACATGTCCAGTTTCATTTTCAAATCATCAAATTGCTGAAGCAGTTTTTTCGAAGGTTTTTTGTGCGACGCGATCTTTTTCTGGATGGCCAGAAAA
>JAEUSK010000166.1 GCA_016787925.1 bacterium
CTGACTTATCGCGGCGCTCTCAATATTTTCAATTCAAAAGGTGTTAAGGTTATTGGAATTCCGTTGGATCAGGACGGTATGCGGGTCGATATGCTGGAGACTATTTTAAGCAGACATCGCGTAAAAATGATCTACACTATTCCGACATTTCAGAACCCGACGGGCGCCGTTATGTCCCTTGAGCGCAGGAAACACCTGCTTGCGCTGGCATCACGCTATCAAATCCCTGTCGTTGAAGATCAATTTGCAAATGAACTCCGTCTTGAAGGCGAAGACATTCCTTCTCTGCATTCGCTCGATGATAACGGTAATGTGATCGTTGTTGGTAGTTTTTCTAAAATTCTGTTTCACGGAATCCGCTTAGGCTGGGTTGTTGCTCCGAATAAAGAATTTTTATCTAAACTCATATTGGCCAAAAAAATCAGCGATTGGCAGAATAATTATCTGATTCAAGGCGCTATTCTTGAATTCTGTCTGGAAGGTTATTTTGACAAATATCTAAAAAGGAAATTGAAAATCCTGAAAACGCGGCGGGACACCATGCATCAGGCTGCAATAGATTATTTTCCGGAAGAGATGATCTGCAATAAGCCAAAAGGCGGGTTGTTCAGCTGGGTGGACATGCCAAAAACTACGAATGCATACGAGCTCTTGATGGAATCCAAGCGGAAAGGTGTTTTGTTTACCCCCAAACGATTTTTCACGGTACATTCGGATATCGATAATGGCATGCGGCTGGGTTATGTTAGCCATGAGCCCGAAATTATTGCTGAGGGAATGAAGATATTGGGCGGCCTGCTGAAACAAAGTCTGTTCAACGCCCCGTCATCCCTGGTTACGGATCGGTCGGCAGCTCCAGTGATATGAAAAAGTTTCCTTACTAAAATAGAATAGAAGAGCCCATGAAGAAGTTTAACGATTATCGAAAAAAGACCGATGCAAAGGAAATTAAGGATGTGGGGTATCAATTTGTTGATATCCTTGCAAATTATTTAGACCAGATTCAAAATATCGACAGTAAAGTTGTCAATTACATGTCTCCCGAAGACGCGTTCAAAATATATGATGAGCCAATGCCGTTGGAAGGCATGGATCTGAAAAAATTATTGAAGGAAGTTGTCGACCCGCTATTGAGTCATGCCCAAAACCTTGCCAGCCCGTCCTACATGGGCCATCAGGTCTGTCATCCCTTGGTGTTGTCCTCTTTTGCCAAAGGATTAAGCAGCGCGATTAATCAAGGATTGGCCATTCAGGAAATGTCTCCGCTCGGAACAATGATCGAAAAACGGGTGATCCGCTGGATCTGCGATGCCGTTGGCTATTCTGAGCAGGGCGACGGCACGATCGTTTCGGGAGGAACCGAAGCAAATCTAACAGGCATCATGGTTGCGCGTTCCGTCAAGGCGGGCCATGATATATGGAAAGAAGGAAATCACCAATCGCTCGTAGGATTTTGTTCCGCGCGTAGTCATTATTCCATTGAGCGGGCCTTCGGCATACTGGGTCTTGGCACTCAAAATCTGATCAAGATCAGAGAAACTTCCGACTTCAAAATGGACGTGACAGATCTCAAACGCGCTATCGCCGAAACAATCGAGCAAAATCAAAAACCGTTTGTGGTTATAGCAACGGCAGGATGCACACCGGTTGGTTCCTTTGATGACCTTGAAACTATTGCGCTCATTTGTAAGAAATACGATTTATGGCTCCACGTAGACGGCGCTCACGGAGGATCGTTTGTTTTCTCCGATAAATTGAAACATTTACTTAAAGGGATTCATCAGGCGGATTCTATTGCACTGGATCCTCACAAAATGATGTTTATGCCGCTCAACCTCGGAACGATTCTTTTGAAAAATCAAAAACATTTTGACGAAACGTTTAAAGTCAATGCGCCTTATATATTTCATAAGACGGCGGCAAATTTAGGCTGTCTGAATATCGGAGAGCGCACGATACAATGTTCCCGCGGATTCGAAGCATTTAAATTATGGATTTGTCTTAAACATTACGGAATTCAGTATTTTGCCGAGATGATGAATCACTGCGTTGATATGACAAAGTACTTGTATGATCAATTGGATGAGTCGCCTGATTTCGAGACTTTAAACGTTCCAGAATCAAACATTTTGTGTTTCAGGCTTATTCCGGAATCTCTGCGGTTATCGCTGCCTGAAGTTGTGGACGAATTTAATTTTAATTTACGAAACACCTTTAACCGCACCGGCAAAGCCTGGATTACCACAACGGTTCTGGGTGGAAGACGTATGCTGCGAACTACCATTATTAATCCAAGAACAACTAAAAAACACATTGATCAAATGATCATTGATTTGCGCGAAACGGGAGAGCAGATCGTCAATTGAAAAGAAGTTATTGGCCGACGCTGATTATATTTTTACTTTCGTTTATCTGGGGCTCTACCTGGGTTGCGATCCAATTTGGGCTTGAAAGCCTGCCTCCATTCCTGTTCGCCACCGCGCGATTTGTGATTGCTGCCGTTTTGGTGTACGTCGCAATGGTCATCCAAAGAATTCCTTTTCCAAAAGACAGGCATACCTGGAAAGTGATGATAGTTATTGGCATATATCAGGCTTTGGATTATGCCTTTGTATTTTGGGGAGAACAATACGTAAATGCCGGAATTGGAGCCATTCTCTTTGCGACGATGCCTTTTTTTGTGGTGATATTTAATTATTTTATGTCAGAACGCCATGAAATGTCATGGGTCCAAATTGCCGGAATTACTATAAGTTTTATTGGTGTTATTTTCATTTTTGCGGATGATTTTTCATTTACCGATAAATCAATTCTGGGCGGAATCTGTATGATTCTGGCGGCGATGAGCGGAGCGTATATGAGCGTGTATGCAAAGCTCCATGCGAATCATATCAATCCGGTGACCAACACGTTTGTGCAAATGCTTGTTTCGGCTCTAAGCCTCGGAATTTTAGGCCTGGTGTTTGAGGATATGCATCGTTTTCAATTAACCGTCAACGCCGCGCTCGCAATATTATATCTGGCTGTCTTTGGATCGGCTCTGGCATTTATTCTGTACATGTGGGTGATCAAGAAAGTTTCTGTAATCGAAGCATCGATTATTCCTCTTACTACGCCGATCGCGGCCGTTGTACTGGGTTGGCTGATGCGCAATGAGGAATTTGGCCCGAACGTGTTTTTTGGCGGCGCTTTGATTCTTATTGGCCTCTATATGGTAAATGTTCTGGCGGCTCGTCTAGCCGCTAAGGGCGGGAGGCCACCGGTGGGTGTTTTACCGACCGCAGAACCCTGACCGGCAAAGTGAAAGGGGATATGAAATCAATAATTGCAACATGTGTGTATTATATATTACATTATAGTAGTTAAAGAAAAGAGGTGTGTTATGAAGGAAAAAAACAAAAATAGTGGCGGGAACGGACAGATTGAAGATACCGTTTTGAAGGGAACTTATAAGGTCAAAGTCGGATTAGCTGAGATGCTCAAGGGCGGCGTGATCATGGACGTTGTGAATGCGGAGCAGGCAAAGATCGCCGAAGACGCCGGCGCGTGCGCGGTGATGGCGCTCGAGCGCGTCCCCGCGGATATCCGAAGAGACGGCGGCGTATCGCGAATGAGCGATCCGGAAATGATCCTGAAGATCATGGCCACGGTCACCATTCCGGTTATGGCGAAAGCACGAATCGGTCATTTTGTTGAGGCACAGATTTTGGAATCGCTTGGCGTAGATTTTATTGATGAAAGCGAAGTGTTGACGCCGGCGGACGAAACCAATCACATTTATAAACATGATTTCAAAATTCCTTTCGTTTGCGGAGCGACCAATTTAGGAGAAGCGCTTCGCCGTATCGGCGAAGGAGCCGCGATGATTAGAACCAAGGGCGAAGCCGGCACCGGTAACGTCGTCGAAGCCGTTCGACATATTCGCACCATCGTCGGACATATCAAGAAATTATCTGTCATGGGCGATGACGAACTGATGACGGAAGCAAAGACGATGGGCGCGCCGTATGAACTCATTCGCTGGGTTGCGAAAAATGCAAGACTGCCGGTACCAAATTTCTCCGCCGGAGGAATCGCCACGCCGGCAGACGCGGCTCTGGTTATGCAGTTAGGGGCAGAGGCGGTCTTCGTTGGTTCCGGTATATTCAAATCCGGTAATCCGGCTAAACGCGCCGAAGCGATCGTCAAAGCAGCAACGCATTTCCGCGATGCTAAGATACTTGCTGAAGTGTCCAAAGGATTGGGCGAAGCGATGGTCGGCATCAATATCGATACATTAAATGCAAATGAACTTTTGGCTACAAGAGGATGGTAATTCAATGTCAAGTCGGCAATACAAGAAAAGGACGCGTCAGAAAATATGAGTTTGGAACGAAATAAAAGAATGTTATGTGAAGTTCATAAGGCGTGTCGCGAACCGTTATTTGCTGTGCTGCAAAAACTACCGCATGATCAGCTTTACTGGAAGCCGGCGCCGGAATCGCGCAGCATCGGAGAAATTTTGCGGCATTTGATTCGTGTTGATATGTGGTTTTTGGCGCGGTTGGAATATGAACCCGCCGTTCGCGACAAGAAAGATGCGACTGCGGATGAGATCGTACAAATGTTACATACTACCTATGAACAGATTGATGGAATATTAAATGCGTGTTCGGATGAAAGTGAACTATTGAAAAAAGTTGAATCCAACGACGGTATACGCTATAATTCTCTGGCGACTGTGGTGATGCATATGAGCCAACATTATACGTATCATTTGGCGCAAGTGGTTTATTTAAGGCGCGCGCAGGATCGCAATTGGGAAGCGCCGTTAAGAGGCTGGGAAAATGCCACCGATTGCATTGCGCAGCATTTATGGGTGAGTCAGTAATATGTCAAAAAAGATCGGAGTACTGGCTTTACAAGGGGATTTCGAAGCGCATCAGCGCATGTTGAATAAATTGAGTATAGAAAATATTGCGGTTCGCAAGGCAGAGCAGCTGGAAGATTTGAACGGCTTGATCATTCCCGGCGGTGAAAGCACGACGTTGATTAAACTTCTACATGCTTTTGATTTGGCCGATCCGATTAAAGAATTTTACAAAATGGGCAAAGGTTTTTTTGGCACCTGCGCAGGATCTATATTGTTGGCCAAAGAAATTGAAAACAGCGATCAATTTCGTTTCGGGTTTATTGACATTACGGTGGAGCGTAATGGATATGGGAGACAAGTTGATAGTTTTGAAGACGATATTCACGCAAAAGAATTCGGTAAACGGCCGATTCACGCAATTTTTATTCGCGCACCGAAGATAACCGCGTGCGGTAAGAGCGTGAGTGTTCTTGCTGAAAAAGACAATTCTATTCTGATCGCTAAGGAAAAAAACGTATTGGTATCCACGTTTCATCCTGAACTGACCGACGATACCCGTTTACATAGCTATTTTATTGATAAGTGCATTTGAAAGTCAACTTTATGAAACCATCATTTGTGATTGTATTAGCTTTTGTTTTGTTTGGCCCAATGGGCTGCGATGATAACAATTCAGCCAACGGCGGCGGTCAAGGTGATTTGTTTACATTAACGTCGATATCACCTGTGGCCAACGCCACCGTTGATTCCACAAGCGTGATAATAAGCAATTTCGACTGGACGCTCAATGTGTTAGAATTCTATCCCGGCGTATATTATGTTCGTGTAGTATTCGAAGGCCATATTACCGGGGATTTTAATTATCCTGATTCTCTGATGTTTACAGATATGTACAATATTAAGAATCTCAGCGGATCAAGCAGTCTTCAATTTCCCCTGTCCAAAATTTGGCATGATCCTAAAATCGAACACCCATTGGATATGCGTGTAGAACTTATTAAGAAAATAAGCGCAACTGAAATTATCTTGATCGACCACTCTTCAATTATTCATTACAGTGAATAATAGACGATTATTATTGACTGACGACACATGTTTACGCTGCATACTACGTTTTATTAGTATTCTTACTAACGGTGCTGATTTTGTCTTATTTTAGCCGAATAATAGATTATTTTGTCATTCCTGCTGAAGCAAAAGATACTTTTAAGTTTGATTTGCGAAATGGAATATCTAAAGGATTTGTTCTCGCGGGCTCCGCCAGCGTCGCTGGCGTCATTTTAAAAAAAACATTTAGTTCGTCTGATTTCGAAGTCGCGCTTCTGCACAGTTCAGTCAGCCTCGGCCTGCTCTTTAGCATTTTTCTGGCCTCGCATTCTGAAAAACCCAATAAAATGGATTATGTTTATTACCCGGACATGATCGCCCGATGGCTTTTCATTCTGACCGCGCTTGTCTCCGTATTATTACCTTTCTCTATTGTATTTACACTTGGTCTTTGTGCGGCGTTTGCTTTTAATTCCGTTAACACTCCGGTGGTGACGAGCATATACCGTTCTAACTATCCGGACCATTCGCGCGGAAAGATCATGGGTGTCGTGCGAACATTCTTCAATCTTGCTTTCGTCGCCGCGTCCTATCTATTCGGGCTGATGCTTGATCTCGACGGACATAATTATATTTATGTCTATCCGATCATAGGCATTGTTGGGATTTGGGGCGCGACGCAATTTCGTAAAATTAGAATAGTCCAGCCAGCCGATATCTCAACGAGTGCTCCGCAGCACCCTCTAATTCAACTCAGAAGGGTTTTGAAAAATGATAAACCATTTGCCTATTTCATGTGGTATTGGGCAATTTTCGGATTTGCGGCGCTAATGGTAGACCCGGTAAAAACGATTTTTGTTACCGATCCAAAACACGGTATCAATGCAACGTACGAAGAAGCCATTCTTGCGGTGACCGTAATTCCGCAGGCAGTCATGCTGCTTACCTTTGCTTTTTGGGGAAAACAAATTGATAAATACGGGGTCATCAAAATCCGATTTATTCTCAATATATTGCCGACGATCAATCTGCTTCTCTTTTATTTTGCAACGGATTTGAAGCTCATTTATATCGCCAGCGTTCTGCAAGGCGTCTCGATGAGCGGAGCGCAACTTAGCTGGCAATTGTGCGTGATGGAGTTCGCTCCAAAAAATCAAGTGGGTATTTACATGGGAATTCACACGATGTTGACCGGCGTTCGCGGCATTATTGCGCCTTTTGTTGGCGCCTATCTGATCGGCGCTGCCGGAATAGGGAATACATTCTTAGTTGGGTTTGTACTGATGCTCATCAGCACGGTCATGATGATCCGTTTTGCAAAAAACAAAACGAGACATGACCTTCAAAACAATATCACCCGCGAATTTGTTCCGAAACCGCTCGCAGGGTGAGCGTCTGATTGTGTTTCTGTATCTATGAAAGTCTATTTATACACATAGAAAAACGTTACACGAGCAACCGTGTCGGCTTTGCGGCTTGAGATTGATCCCTTTTTGGAGAAAGTGTTCATCCAGATGTTCGGCATAATATGAACATTCTTGTGTACCGCGAAGTCAAGGCCCGCTGTTATAAAGTTTTCTTTGTACCCCGCATTTGAATTTTTTGTATTTGGGTCGTACGTATCGAAACGCGCGAAGGCGTTTAGCTTGTCTTTCATGAGTGGTGCCGAAGCAAATATGGAAATCCCCAATGGCGTTACGTTGGTCGTGTCGGTGTATTTTTGAATTTGTTTGACCGCCTCGAACCCGATGGAAAATCTATCTTCCTGATAACCGGCAAACCCTTTCATTGTTGTTTTTTGGGAAACAGCGTACGCTTTCGCCGGTCGTGTTATGTCAGATTCAAAATCACTATAGACCTCAGCTATCAGCCCCTTAATTGGTTTTGCGGAAAATGAACCGTAATATTTTTTTGATTTATTGTTCTCAGGCTTCTGCCCGCTTCCATTTCCCAACATGACCGTATAGCCAAACATCCCATCATTACCCAAAGAACCTTTCATTGAGACGCCGACATCCGTTGACCCTCCAAGGCCGCGTATGTCGGTAATCGTTTTTTCCACCGATCGATAACCCCATACTTTTTCAGATATCACCCATGTTGGCGTTCCAATAAGGCCAACGGCAAGATTTTGATCCGGCAGAATGTTCTTCCATTCCAAATTCGCCAGTTTAATAAACACGCTGTATCGTCCTTTTCCATCGGTAACCCCGTCGCTTCCTTCTAATAAAAACTGCGCTTGAAATGTTTCGCTGATTGAATGTTCATAAAAGAGATAGATCCTGCGTAACTGAAAAGCACCCGACTTTGTCAGCGCTGAATCACTGTATTGCGTTCCAGATACAGCTCCGGATTTTTCGCCTCCCAATTTATAAAAATAATCGCCGAACAAATATCCATGAATTTTCCCCGCCGGCTGATCCTGTGCGCTGGAATTTAGAGAAACTGCAATTAGCAGTAGGAAAGATAAAATTGTGGATTTCATTTTAGAGTTTCCTGTGTATTGATATGAATATTAGTTGTGTGAACATGCTTGTAAATTAGTCTTCTCCGGTCATTGAATCAATACTATTGTTCTTTGATGGAAACCGTTTCGCTAAAATATTTCTTCTTAAACCACAAGGCGACATCTACGAGCAGAATCAATACCGGCACTTCGACCAATGGCCCGATTACGGTAGCAAAGGCAACTTGGGAATTGATTCCAAAGACCGCGACGGCAACCGCAATAGCGAGTTCAAAGTCATTGCTTCCGGCGGTAAACGCAACGGTCGTTGATTTTTCGTAGGAATTTCCCATTTTCTTTGCCGCATAAAATGTCGCGAAGAACATCACGGCAAAATACAATGTATACGGAACGGCCACGCGAATCACTTCCATTGGTAATTCCACGATCTTTTCACCTTTGAGCGAAAACATGACAAATATCGTAAAAAGAAGAGCTGCAGGTGTTAGAGGAGAAATTTTCGAAACGAATTTTTCATGATACCAGATTTTGTCCTTAAATTGCAGCAACAGTATTCTAGTCAACATGCCTGCTGCAAAAGGAATTCCAAGATAGATAAGTACGGTTACCGCAATTTCAGAGATCGAGACTTCGACCAATGCCCCCTGTAGTCCGAATACTGTCGGCAGGATCGTGATAAAGACATACGCATAAATCGAATATAGGAATACCTGGAACAGCGCATTAAACGCCACCAACCCCGCTGCGAGTTCCGAATCTCCTTTTGCAAGATCGTTCCACACCAAAACCATCGCGATGCATCGTGCGAGTCCGACTAATATGACGCCGATCATCAGATCGGGTTTGTCCGGCAATAGTAGAATCGCAAACAGAAACATCACGAGAGGGCCGAGTATCCAATTCTGTACCAATGAAAGCAAAAGCA
>JAEUSK010000221.1 GCA_016787925.1 bacterium
ACCAATTCAGGCGTTCCTTTTGACTTGCTAAAAGCCGAAGACCCGCTCCTGCCGCTGCAGCAGGTCTACCTGATCGACAAGACACGAACGGGATCGGATTATATTAATTGGCCGGAAGATGCATTACGGGATCAATTCGGCAATCCCGCTCTCATCGCAGATGCACAGACCTGGGCTGTATTCAATGATCTTGATACTTCTCTCAATCAAGAATCTCTGCAGGAAAGCCCCAATCCCGGATTGGGAATACAAGTCACATTGGAATCGTACGCATTCAACGGTCCAAAAATTGGCGATGTGGTATTCATGCGTTATATTCTTGCCAATAAGACCAATTCAGATTACACACAGTCGTATTTCGCCAGCTGGATGGATGCCGACGTCGATAATGCAACTAATGATATTGTCGGAACGGACACATCGCGCGGTATGGAATATGTATACAATATTAGCAATGAGCCGGCCGGCGATAAAGCGGTTGGGTTTGATATTTTGCAAGGCCCGGTCGTCAATACTACAGAAATTCCCGCGCGCGACTTACTTCGAAATCAAAATAACACCAAGATAATCGCATACCATCCTCAGAAAAACGTTTTTATCCGTCAAACGTTGACAAACAGTCGCATCGTAATAGGAGCCGTCAGTTCAGCACAATATGCAGGCGCTACCGATCCGATCGATAATATAGAACGCTATAACTCGATGCGCGGCGCTGAAAAGTCTATTGGCATCATGAAGTTTGGCTGTGGACTTGAAGACTATTTTGTTTTTCGCGGAAACCCTATCACAGAGCAAGGAACGTGTGATGTGGCCGGTTCTAATAATCCCAGAGGCGGCCAGTTTGCGACTGCCAGTGACGTGCGTATATTGATCAGCACAGGCCCCTTCACGATCAGAGCAGGAGAGTCCCAGGAGATATGGGTTGGCGTGGTCGGAGCTTCGGGAAATGACCGGCTTGACGCGGTAGCAAATTTATTTGCAACTGACGATATGGCTCAGTCTTTTTTTGACGCTGGCTTCCCCGCTCCGGCGCCTCCGGAAATTCCGAATTTCACGGTTTCAGCTCTGGACAAGCGCGTTATTCTCACTTGGCAGAATAATGCCGAACTCTCCGACGATCTTGCCGGTGAACTCCTCGGTATCACCACAGCCAACGGTTATTCCGAAAATTACGTCCGCCGGGACTTCCAGGGCTACCGTATTTACCGCAGCCTCACCGGGCTGGACGGCAGTTTTGAACTGCTCACTCAGTTTGATAAGGTGGATACACTCGGTATCCTGTCGTACCGTCTTCTCAATAGTAATTTCAACCTCGAGGTCAGGGAGATGAACTTCGGCAATAATACCGGATTGCGCTATACTTTCACAGATTCCAATCTGATCAACGGACAGAATTACTTCTATTCTGTTACTGCCTACGACGCACAGCCCTATATCGCCGGGCCGGACAGTATGCTCTTTGATGGAAAATTAATTCTGAAACCGTCAGGCATCCCCGTGTCTCTCGAATCGTCTATCTTGTCAAATACCATGTCCGCCGTGCCGCAGAAACTAAGTTCCTCTTTCCGCTACGATGCGATGACCGATTCTTCCTATGCCCGGCATATTCAAGGCGTTTCTGATGGCTACATCGAAATTGAAGTTGCTGATCCCGCCTCAGTCGTGAATGCCGACTACACCGTGGAATTTTATGAACTCCCCGATTCCTTAAACGGCAAAGCGGTAATGTACAACGGACCAACTCATGCCGGCCAGCTTGTTTTCAGGGTCATGAAAAATTCATCGCCGGTCATATTCTCCACCAAGGTAGATGATAAGTATACATGGATCGATGGAGGCAACGGCATTTTGGATCTGGACGGGAACGGTAACCCGACGAATGGCGATGTCATATTCGACGATCGTTTCTTCAGCGCAAACATTGCTACACCGGATGCAGATCCCTCTGATGAACAGTTTGATATTTGCGAAGGTGTTTTACTTAAAGCCTACGGGCCGCCGTTGAAGGGCGTGAGCGCGATCTATACCAACGGACCACAATATACGACAGCAGGCCTTCCGGCCGGTACACGCTGGTTCAACAGTGTTAATTTCGGTCTCGAGCTTCTTGGCGGAGGCGTAGGTCTTGCCTATGGGTTCTTGGGAACAACAATTGATCCTGCTGACTTGAAAACGGTTGACATTCGTTTTTCACGCACTGTATGGCAGACGGCTTACGGCCATACGGGCGCGATTGGAAATCAAAATGAATTTTTCCCTGTTCCGTTTACCGTATGGGATGTGGATCAGGAAGATGCTCTTCCGGATCGCAGGCTGAATGTCATGACCCGCGATGGCAGTGCATTCAACGGTAACGGCTGGTATTTGGATAATGTCCTTGGCGGTGACGCAACAGGGCCGTATCAAAGAAACTACATGCATATTGTTCTGTCGGATTATGACTCGACAGCAGGCTCACTTACCGGAGAATCGGTTGATGGTGTTGAGACCATTTGGTCAACGGCACTTACTCCGCGTGAACGTGTTGCGGCTGTAAGCGCACCGGCTGACGGATTTACGTGGAATAATTTACTCAAGACGGCACGCACGGCAGGCAGCCCGAGCGGAACGACGGTTGATGCAGCGGAAAGAGATGCCATTTATGCTCAGATCCCGGACGAAGGGACACTTACATTGACGGCGCCTAATCTTATAACCATCAGCGATAAATTCACTTTCTCCACCTCAGCACGTGCATCCGCTTCAAAGTCAGATGCCAAACGCGCGATGAAAGACATCAAAGTCGTTCCGAATCCATTTTACAAATATTCATCATTCGAAACTTCGTTTGACAAACTGATCAAGTTCACGAATCTGCCGTCATCGTGCACGATCAAGATATTCACCGTTGCGGGCGATCTGGTGAAAACGTTGAATCACAATGAGACGTCGGACAACGACCGTGTGAATAATCGTCCTTACGACGACACATTTGAACCAACGGACGATGCAACTTCAATCGAACGATGGGACTTAAAAACGGCAAACGGGCGCTATGTCGCCAGCGGCATGTATATCGCGCTCGTGGAATCGGCGGCGGGAAAGAGATTGGTTAAGTTCGCAATAATACAGTGAAATGAAAACAGAACCACAAAGGACACCATGAGAACACAAAGTTCACAAAGCAATAATACGGAATTCCTTTGTGTTCTTTGTGCAAGACCTTTGTGCACTTTGTGGTTACAAAAAATCATATTTACAAGCTCTTCACAGCAAGGCGCCTTATGAAAAAATATTTACTGACTCTCATAGTTGTCATCGTCAGCATTAACTTCTTCACTGACGGATTTACTCGCGAGAACACGAAGAAAAAGCTCCGCCTCAAAAAACCCGACATCGTCGATCTCGTGTTTGTCAACTACAACAACTGGTCCTACGTCATGCGCAATAACGGAAGTTACATGTATGACTCACCCGACGCCGATCATAACAGCAACAATGCCGGAGGAGAATTCCCGCGCGGAAGC
>JAEUSK010000238.1 GCA_016787925.1 bacterium
GACGCGAACGTTCGATGGATTGTCACAATCGCAGGTTGCGCAGTTCTTTGTTGAATATCTTGATGTGACCAGTACGCATAGCGGAATTCCGTACGAAGCCGTCATTTTCTATGTTCTGTGCCTCTTGCTCAACACATGGATACTCTCCCGCGGCCTCAGCGGCGGCGTGGAAAAAACAGCGAAGATCGGCATGCCTTTATTGATCATGTTCGGATTTTTTCTTGCGATAAGAGGTGTGACGCTTGGCACATCCGGAGCATCGCCGGAACATCCGGATGCCAGCGCCTGGGCAGGTATTAACTACTTATGGGACCCGCAGTTTGATTCCCTGGGCAACCCCAAAGTTTGGTTGGCTGCAGCGGGACAGATATTTTTCACTTTGTCGGTTGGTATGGGAACGATTCATTGTTATGCGGCATATATGAAAACGAAAGAAGATGTTGCCCTGAATGCCATGAGCGCCGGATGGATGAATGAATTTGTAGAAGTCTGTCTGGGAAGCTTGATCGTAATACCTATCGCGGCCGGATATCTCGGGCTGGACTGGGTAAAGGAAAATGCGGGTTTTGGAATGGCGTTTCAAACCATGCCGTTTCTTTTTGAAAACTGGGGACCCTTTTTGGCAACCGTGGCCGGCGTGTTCTGGTTCGGCCTTTTATTTTTTGCCGGCATCACCTCCTCGCTCGCCATGGGTACGCCTTGGATGGGATTTATGCGCGATGAATTTCAGTGGGGCCGAGAAAAAGCCGCCTGGTCATTCGGCCTTATCGTTCTCGTCCTCGGCTTGCCGACGGTGTTCTTTTATAATTACGGAGTTTTTGACGAGTACGATTATTGGGCTGGAACGGTTTCGCTTGTCGTCTTTGCGCTTGCTGAATCTATTCTCTTTGCATGGGTATTTGGTATAGACAAAGGATGGAAGGAGATTACGGACGGCGCGGACATGAAAGTACCCGACTTCTACAAATTTATTATTAAATGGATCACGCCGCTGTTTTTATTGATGGTGTTTGTCGGCTCAATCTTCTCTCCGCACGGCGGCGACTGGACTGCGGCGATATCAAGTTTCACAAACGGCAACGGCTGGCCGTTAGACGACGGGTCTATTATTCGACAGCTATTCAACAGCGGCTTGCGTGAACAAATCGCGGCGGCGACGGATATGGCTGCGAAAGAGGCCTTGGAGACGCGTCTAATGTATATCAGTTTTGCGCGAGTATTACTAACCGCGGTGTTTGCAGGATTATGCGTTGCAGTTTACCTTGCATACCGGCGACGCCGCGCTAACGGGAGAACAGCATGAAAACATCAGCTTTGATCATGATGATAGTGACCATGTGTACGGTGATTTCGTTTACGGGGTATTTTTTTTACCGGGTATTAAATACGCCTCCCAAAAAAGATTCCGATTCTTAATTATCCGTAAAATGGATCACATATGGATAGGTGCCTGGAAATAAGTTAAATTACCCAGCTATTTGATCGAGGAATAAGCTTGAGTTTTGGATATATCATTAAAGAAGGTTTTAGCGGGCTGAGAAAGGCCACGTTATCGAGTTTTGTCGCAATCACGATCATTTGTATTGCACTCAGTCTTCTTAGTTTTTTTCTGATCATCACGTCCAATATTTCGCGCGTCATCGAGGATATCCGCAGCAGGGTAGAGCTCGAAGCTTTTCTTGACAAATCTCTGGACGTCGAGTCATCAAAAAAAATTCAACAGGCCATAATTCAGATCGACGGCGTCGACTCGACGCATTTTATTTCCAAAGCCGAGGCAGCCGGGATACTGAAAAGAATCATGGGCGAGGATGATATATTCGATTTGGTCGAAAGCAATCCTTTGCCGGCTTCGTTTAAGATCCGGCTGCGTACGGAATTTCGAAACATGAAAAGCGCCGCTGCCGTCGCGCATCAGTTGGAAAATATCGACGGCATCGAAGAGGTGAGTTATCAGAAAGAACTGCTGCAGGTTCTGGACGAGAAGATTGAAACCTACCATTATATCAGTTTGGGGCTGGGATGCATTGCCGCTTTGGCAGCCATTCTTCTGGTATCCAACACGATCAAGCTGAGTATTTATTCCAACCGCGATCTTATTAAGACGATGAAGCTGGTTGGCGCGACTAACGCCTTCATCGCGGGCCCGTTTCTTATGGAAGGTGTCATCCAGGGTGTTTTGGGGAGCGCTTTGGCCGTTGGGATTTCGTACGCACTCATCCGGGCGGTGCAGCGTTACGTTTTATCCAGCGTCGCCGTGCAGTACGAGATTTTTTTGGTAGTACTCGGTTTTGGAATTCTGCTGGGATTCATCGGGAGTTTTATTGCCATTCGCTTTTTTTTGAAAGAGCGGATCAGCGATATGTAGCTGCAATTTTAAATCACGAAGGCCTCAAAAATTCTATTGTATCTGAATAATCAGTATAATGTTTTAAGGAAATGATTATGAAAAAATATATGGTGTTGCTGCTTTTGATCTCTGGTATACCGCCTTTGCGTGCAGACGAGGGCATGTATCCCGTAAGCGAGATAAGAAAACTGAATCTGCGCGCGAAAGGATTGCAATTGGATGCGTCGCAGATATTCAGCGTGGACAGTATCGGCCTCGCGCATGCGATCGTGATGGTTGGCGGATGTACCGGTTCATTTGTTTCGCCCGGAGGATTGATCCTGACGAATCACCACTGTGCATTCGGCGCCGTTCAGAACGCAAGTAGCGTGGATAACGATTATATTCAGAACGGTTTTTATGCGAAATCACGTGCGGAAGAAATTCCAGCCAAAGGCTATACCGCACGTATTATGGAATCTTATCGTGATGTGTCGGCAGAAGTTCTTGGATCGGTCAATGACAGTATGGAATGGTCAGTGCGCAGCCGGACGATCACCGCCAAAATGCGCGCCATAGCTGCAGTAACAGAGAAACAAAATCCCGGCAAGAGCGCTGAAGTTGCCGAGATGGTGATTGGTCAAAGTTATGTGTTGTTTATCTACGCCATGCTTCGTGATATTCGCATGGTCTATGTGCCGCCGCGATCCATTGGGGAATTTGGGGGCGAGGCGGATAATTGGGTTTGGCCCCGTCATACGGGCGATTTTTCGTTTTTACGCGCTTACGTAGCGCCCGACGGCAGTCCCGCCGGATATTCTCCTGAAAATATCCCCTATACGCCGAAAAAATATTTGAAAGTGAATTACGAAGGCGCGGATGAAAACGATTTTGTGTTTATCCTCGGTTATCCCGGCCGCACATTCCGCCATCGCACAGCGGATTATTTACAGTATGAAGAAGACATACGTTTGCCCTACGTTGCGCAATGGTACGATTGGCAGATCGGCGTGATGGAGTCGATGGGCAAAGATGATCGTGCAGTGGAAATCCTGCTTGCATCCCGCATCAAAAGCCTGGCGAATACGATGAAAAATTATAAAGGAAAACTGAAGGGCATGAATCGACTCAGTTTGGTTGAACAAAAAAGAAATGAAGATCGCGCGCTTCAGTCCTTTATTGATGCGGATGCCGGACGCCAAAAAAAATACGGCGGAGTTATCGGAGAGATTGGTTCGATCTATGAAGATATGAGAAAGAAAGCATCGTATGAAGCCACGCTTGATTTTTTGGGGTCTTCCCGTCTGTTTAATGTGTATTATCTGCTGAATAACGCCATCGTGCAATTACAAAAGCCGGACAGTTTGCGATCTTCCGCTTTCCAAGCTGTTAATTGGGACCGTACTAAACAATCCATGCTGGATCAGTATAAAAGTCATCACGAACCGACGGACCGCCTTATTCTCACCGAGATGATATACCGCGCGTCGGCACTTCCGGAGGATGAGCGCATCAAACCGGTGGACGACATATTGAAGGGAAAGGCTTCGCATGATCGGATTTCCGAATGGGTTCGGAAGGCTTTTGTGAAATCTCAAATCCGTACGGCTGCGGAACTGGAATTGTTTTTGAAAAAATCCCCTCGGGACATGGCGAAACTTGATGATCCCATGATCGAGTTAGTTCGACAACTCACACCATTGATCCTGGCGCTGCGTGAGTCGAAAGACCGGAGGGACGGGGTGTTGAATAAATATTATGGATTATATGCAGAAGCCAAGCAGATGTATCAGAAAGCGGATTTTGTTCCTGACGCCAACCGCACTCTCAGATTCACGTATGGATATATCCGCGGATATGCCCCGGCCGACGCAACGTATTTTCTGCCTATAACTACCGCCTCCGGCGTTACAGAAAAGACAACCGGCGTCGAACCGTTTGACACACCAAGCCGGTTGATGGATCTGTTCAAGACGAAAGATTTCGGTGTATTCAGGCACAAACGATTGAACGATCTTCCGGTTGCGATGCTTTACAATACGGATACGACCGGAGGTAATTCCGGAAGCCCCGTAATGAATGCAAGGGGAGAATTGGTAGGCTTAAATTTTGACCGCACGTTTGAAGGGACCATAACCGATTATGCCTGGAGCGAAGCCTACAGCCGTTCTATCGGCGTGGATGTGCGGTATATTATGTGGGTGACTTCGCAATTCGGCGGCGGCGGCTATTTGTTGAAAGAAATGAATGTGCCGGTCAATTAAGCAAATGAATAGCCGCAGAGACCACAGAGTTTTTAGGCTATCATTAAAATTACTTCACGAACTTGGTGTCTTCTGCGGGTAAAAGGTATGGTATGTTGTCACAAATTTTAAGCGCAACAACATTCGGCATTGATGCCTACATGGTGGAGGTGGAAACGCATCTGGAAGGAGCTGCGCCTTATTTTATTACGGTCGGTCTTCCCGACGGCGCCGTGAAAGAAAGCAAAGAACGAGTCAATGCGGCGATCAAGAATTCCGGATTCCAATTTCCGTTGAAGCGGATAACGATCAATTTAGCCCCTGCGGATATTCGCAAGGAAGGCTCCGCATTTGATCTGCCGATCGCCATCGGCATACTTGCCGCAAGCGGGCAGGTTCAGAGCGATAAACTGGACGGTTTCGTCATACTTGGCGAACTCAGTCTTGACGGGAGTTTACGTCCGATAACGGGCGCTTTGTCAATCTCGGTGAAAGCCCAATCCGAAAAATTACGCGGCCTTATCCTGCCCGTGGAAAACGCCGGCGAGGCCGCCATGACCAGCGGATTGGACGTGTACGGCGTGCGTTCGCTGCAGGAAGCCGTGGCGCTGTTGAACGGCGAACTGCACATAGCGCCGACCCAAGTTGACGTAAATACCCTGTTTGAATCCAATCATCGCCATGTCATAGATTTTGTTGATGTGAAGGGGCAGGAACATGCCAAACGCGCGCTGGAGATCGCGGCCGCGGGCGGGCATAATATAATCATGATCGGGCCTCCCGGCAGCGGAAAAACCATGCTGGCCAAACGATTACCGACGATATTACCCAACCTCACGCTCGAGGAATCTCTCGAAACGACGAAGATTCACTCTGTAGCAGGACTTTTAGAGAAAAACGAAGCATTGATCACGACGCGACCTTACCGATCGCCGCATCATACGATCTCGGACGCGGGTTTGATCGGAGGCGGACATGTTCCGAAACCGGGCGAAGTGAGTCTTGCCCATCATGGCGTTTTGTTTTTGGATGAGTTGCCGGAATTCAAAAAAAACGTGCTCGAAGTTATGCGCCAACCGCTCGAGGATGGGAAAGTGACGATCAGCCGCGCGGAAGTTTCGCTCACGTATCCGGCCAATTTCATGTTGGCCTGCGCGATGAATCCCTGCCCGTGCGGCTATCACGGCGATCCCAATAATGCCTGCTCCTGCGCGCAGCCGTTGATCCAACGATATATGTCGCGGGTTTCCGGGCCGCTGCTCGACCGGATTGACATTCATATCGAATGCCCTGCGATCAAATATAACGAACTTGCAGGGGAGGCCAGCGGTGAAAAATCGTCCGTGATACGGGAGCGCGTGATGAAGGCGCGGAAAATTCAGATCGAGCGGTTTAAAAAGATCTCGGTACACGGACGCCGAATGTTCAGCAACGCCGATATGGAGTCGCAGGAAATTCGGCAGTTCTGTAAGATCGACGAGCGCAGCGCGGAACTGATGAAAATGGCGATTACGAAATTAGGTTTGTCAGCGCGGGCGTACGACCGCATTTTAAAAGTGGCGAGAACCATTGCCGATTGTGCCTCAAGTGAATCTATTCGACCGGAACATATCAGCGAGGCGATACAGTATCGAAGTTTGGATCGAACGTTCGCATTTTGATAATTATAAAAATTAATGCGGTCTTCATGGACATTTCAGTTCTCACCGGCTCGATCGGAGTCGGATTATTGCTGCTGGCTTTTTTTCTCAACGTGTTTAAGAAAATTTCGTTTGACAGTTACACGTATATTCTGCTCAATATTGCCGGAGCCGCAATTTCCGGCTACGCTTCTTATCTCATCGATTACTGGCCGTTTGTTATTCTCGAGGGAACCTGGGCACTGGTTGCCATTGTTGCGCTTCTAAAAAAATAAAATTAATTGAAACTTCATTGATTTGTGCCGTATGCGTGAAAGGCACTTGTTTCACAAAACTGTTGACAATGAGTTTTTTTCTTCTATATTAAACCGACCGGTCGGTATGTTTATGACGTAGACTTTAACGTAACATATTACTTATCATGAATTTATAATTCATGATTAGTAATTTAAGATTAATCCATGGCACAACACGAATCTGAAGATCTCAGAAAAGAACAAATCTTAAAGTCGGCTTTCAGTTGTTTTTCAAAACGCGGTTTTGAAATGGTAACGATGGAAGAGATTGCGAAAGATGCCGGTTTAAGTAAAGGCGCGGTCTATTGGCATTTCAAAAGCAAAGATGACCTTATCATGGCGCTGATCAAAAACTGGATGAAGAGGGGAGAAAACGCTCTTTATAAAATGGCGTTGGAATATCCGTTGGACCAGCTTTTGTATAAATATCCTTCCTACGTGATCACGCAAATGGATCTTAAAAATCATTATAAGTTTTTCTTTCATCTGTGGGCGCGTTCTATCGAAAACAAAGACGTTTTGTGTCCGTTAGTCGAAAATTTCAATGAAAGCAGGGAAAAGGCCGTTGCATTCATAAAAGTCGCGATTGAGAAAAAACTTTTCGGAACAAACATCGATCCGGAAGCATTGTCCGACACGGTGGACGCGATCTTTTACGGACTGATGATCCAATGGCATCTCGATAAAAAAATGGATTTTGAAAAAAGCTGGAAAGCAGCTATTGATATGTTAATGGAAGGTATTAAAGCAAAAACGGAATCTTAGGAGACACTATGGCACGTTGGTTTGTATTGTTACTTTTGTTTACGACCGGTTTTCTTCAAGGGCAGGAAACGGAGGCTTTGACTATGGATGATGCGATCATGCAGGCGGTAAAAAATAACCGTCAACTTGAGATCGCGCGGCTGGAAATGCAGAAAGCGGATGCCCAGGTAAAAGAAGCCTACGGTTACGCTATGCCGACTCTTTCATTCGGAGGAACGTACACGCATACGTTCAAAACTCCTGAAATCGTATTCACAGTTGACACCATGGTTTCCAGAATCAAAATAGGCACGGAAAATTCCTATCAAATGGGGTTTAACGCCAGTCAGGTCCTATTTAATTCGATCGTTTTCACGGGCGTCGGAACCGCTAAGATATACCAGAAGGCCTCCCGGGAACTGTACCTCGCATCCTATAACACCACTATTGCCAACGTCAAGCGCGCCTTTTATAATGTTCTGCTGGCTCAGCAGGTACACGAAACGACAAAAGCGAGCATGGCCAATGCAGAAGAAAATTTTAAGAATGTAAAAATATTGCATGCGCAGGGGATCATTTCAGATTATGATCTTATTCGCTCTGAAGTGCAGGTCGAAAATATCCGGCCGATGGTGATCGAATCGGAACAGCGCGTGCTCGTTGCAACCAACGCGCTGAAAGTTCAGCTCGGCCTGAACGCCGAATCGATGATAGCGGTCAAAGGGCTGCTCGATTTTACGCCGGTGGACAGCACGCTCCTCGATCCTTCAAGAGCGGCCGCAGAAAATGCCGGCCTGAAAGCGCTGAATTACCAGAAGCAGGTGACGGAGGAATTGATCGCGATCAACCGGTCTGAATATTTGCCTACATTGTCCGCATTCGGAAACTATCAATGGCAGGCGCAGCGAAACAATCTTAGCGTCAGAGGTAAAGACTTTGTCGCATCGTCACAAGCCGGGCTTACCCTGAGTATCAATCTATTCAGCGGTATGCAGACTGTTGCGCGAATCCGGCAGGCCATCGCCGATAAACAAAAAGCGCAGCAGCAGATCAACGACACGCGTGAGACGCTCAAAACGCAGATGCAAAACATTGCGTTGCGTCTGGACGAGGCACGAAAACGCGTCGCAGGGCAGAGTCGGACGGTTGAGCTTGCTGAGAAAAGTTATAAAATTGCCAAAACGCGATATAGCACGGGATCGGGCACGCAGCTGGAACTCAACGATGCAGAGCTTTCGCTGACGCGCGCCAGGCTCAACCGTATTCAGGCCATTTACGATTATTCCATGGCCAAAGCGGATCTTGAAGAACTTATTAGTTATCACGATCCAAAGTAAAATCATTCCCGCAAGTCTCGCAGAAATGTATCTGCGAAATTCGCGATATCTGCGGGATACGTCAAATAACAGCAGTACTAAAATCATATAAACAAAAGAGTATGAAGGAAATTATGAGAATCATTATCATCACGACGGTGGCCGTTTTGAGTTTGTCCATTTATGCCTGCGGCTCATCGAATGCGGAAAATGGAAAAGATAAAAAAACGGAAAAGGAAACCGAAGTTTTTGTAAAAGTCGAATCCGTTCAACTCAAGGATTTCGCCGAGACGATTCAATTGACCGGCAGCATCGAATCGCGGAACGATATTATCATTCCCGCGGAAGAAGGCGGGCGAGTTCTGACATGGACGATTGACAAAGGCGGTTACGTTGAAAAAGGCCAGACGCTGGGCCGGATAGACGACGCAATGCTTAAGGCCGGTTACGATGCGGCTTTGGCAAATTATAATATGGCCGAAGTGAATTATCAGAAACAAAAAGCGGCATTCGAAGAACAGGCGATTTCTGCACTGCAACTGAAAAATCTGGAATATCAGCGCGACGCGGCCAAGGCTCAAGCCGACATGGCAAAACTGCGACTCGATAGGACCGTAATAACCAGCCCGATCGGAGGTATTCTCAATGACCGTTTTGTTGACGAAGGCGAAATAATCGGACCCGGTATGCCGATCGCGCAAGTGATCGACATGAATCAGATGAAAGTCGTGGTCGGCGTTCCCGAGCGGTATTCTAAAGAACTTCGCGTGGGCCTGCCGGTAGAGTTTACAGTCGACTCTTATCCCGGGGAAACATTTGCCGGAACGATCAGCTTTATTTCCGCCGCCGTGAATCCGGATAACCGCAGCATTCCTGTTGAAATTAATTTCGTCAATGCGCAGGGAAAACTCAAACCGCAAATGATCGCGTCGATAAAATTAAAACTAATCTCTTCCTCCAAAGCTATTCTGATATCACAGGATTATATTCAACAGGTTGATATGGGCAAATTAGTTGTTTATGTGATGAATAACGGTGTGGCGGAGGAGCGAACTATCACGTTGGGCGGTTCGGACGGAGCGACAGTTCGTGTGATGCAGGGGTTGAAAGAAGGCGATCAGGTCATTACCGTCGGGTTTCAGAACCTGATCGATAAACAAAAAATTAAAATTCAGGAATAGGTAAATTGAAACGGGCGGCCGCTAACCAACGAGGTTCGTCCGAATAGATTAAGGGAACTTTTATGAAACCATGGAATCTTGCCGTTGATAATAAGGTCACTGTATATATTCTTATTGCAATTATTGTGTTTATGGGAACGATGTCCTACAGCAGTCTTCCCCGTGAAGCCGCACCGGACATCACGATACCGTTAGTCATCGTTTCCGTTCCGTACGTCGGGGTCAGTCCTGCGGATGTGGAAGGGCTGGTTACGCAGCCGTTGGAACGGGAGCTAAAATCTCTGAAGGACATCAAAGAAATTTCATCCTCTTCCAAAGAAGGCCTTTCGACCATTCGTGTCGAATTCGAAACCGGTATTGATATTGACGAGGCGATGCGGCGCGTACGCGATAAGGTTAATCAAACCAAACCAAAATTGCCCAACGATATTCTGGAGCCCATGATCTCGGAAATTAATTTCAGTGAATTTCCGATCATGTTTGTTACGGTTGGGGGAGAACTCGGACTCTCGCGGTTAAAAAAGATTGCGGAAGATATACAGGATAAGATCGAAGCGGTACCGGGCGTCTTGAGCGCCGAGATATCGGGAAGCCTCGAACCGGAAGTTCAGGTGAACTGCGACGTCAACCGTCTGAAAGGATATGAAATCGGATTTAACGACGTGGTGAACGCCATTCGAGCGGAGAATCTAAATACGCCGGGCGGTTCGATCAATACCGGCAATGCGGATTATACCGTACGGATTCCCGGGCAATTTGCCACGCCCAAACCCATTGAAGATCTTATCGTGAAGATGCGCAACGGGCGGCCGATCTATGTTCGTGACGTTGCATCCGTACGCTATGACTTTGAAGACAGGCTAACCTACAGCCGTCTGAACTATGAACCGGTGGTTACTTTAAATGTTAAGAAACGCGCGGGAGAGAATCTTGTTCAAATTGCCGATGAAACGAAAAGAATTCTGGAGGAAATGAAACCCACTTTCCCGCCCGGATTGAAATTAAGTGTCACCAACGACGCATCCATTGAGATCAAACGTATGGTGTCTGAACTAGAAAACAGCGTCATGACGGGTATGTTTTTAGTCGTGCTCGTTCTGTTCATGTTTTTCGGCGTAAAAAATTCCATCCTCATTAGTACCGCCATCCCTCTGTCCATGCTGATCGGGTTTATTATCCTCGGCCTTATGGGTATAACTTTGAATTTTGTTGTGTTATTTGCGCTGGTGTTGGTGTTGGGGATTCTGGTGGACGACGCGATCGTGGTCATTGAGAATATTTACCGGCATCAGCATGAGTATAAGAAAAGTCCGATCCAGGCGGCCAAAGACGGCACTAAAGAAGTGGCCATACCGGTTGCAACGTCCACACTTACCACCATCGCGGGCTTCTTCCCTATGTTATTCTGGCCGGGGATTATCGGCGACTTCATGTATTATCTTCCCATGACGTTGATCATCATGATGAGCGCTTCCATTTTTACGGCGTACATTATCAGCCCGACGCAGGGCGCGCAGTTTATTGATTATCATAAAGAGATTGAAAAAGCAAGGTTGTCGGCGCTTCATCCGAGCGTATGGAAAAAATACAATATATTTGCCAGGCTGTATCATGCGGTAGATACGCAGTTCTTCCCCATGGCACAGACTAAATACGTGAGTACCATTCATTGGACTCTCAGGCATAAGACGTTTACGGTTGCAGCCGCGGGCGCCTTTTTGATCGTCATGACAGTCTTGTTTGCACTTTTCAGTAAGGGCGTTGAATTCTTTCCAAGCACGGAACCGAATCAGGTGGTTATTGCGGTTGCGATGCCGCCCGGCACGCCTTTGGATAAAACCAACGGGATCACGAAAATTCTCGAATCGCGTATGCGGGATGTCCGAGGTGTGGACGATATGGAATTCATGGTGGCCAACGTCGGGACGTCAGAAGATCCTTTCGATTTCGGAGGGCAGGGAACGCCAAATAAATCGCAGATTTCCGTCAATTTTTACGAAAAGATGAAACGGAAACAAAATTCTTTTATCACACAGGAAGAAATTCGTAAAGCGTCGGTCGGCATTGCCGGCGCGGACATCAAAGTCAAAGCGCAGGAAAACGGCCCGCCGGTTGGCGCACCTGTCAGTCTAGAACTTTCAGGCGAGGATTTTAAAACGCTGACAGCGCTAGCCCTGCAAATACAGGACAACATAAAAACAATCCCGGGTTTAGTAGATCTTAAAGACGATTATGACGCAGGCAAACCCGAGATTCAAATAATCGTTGACCGCGAAAAAGCGGCCATGCTTGAAATGAGTACCGCACAGATCGCTAATGTGGTGCGCACGGCGATCAATGGCACGGAAGCGTCCAAATACCGGATCGGCGAAGATGAATACAAGATCACCGTCCGGCTTAACGAAGAGCAGCGAAATTCCCCAAGCCATTTGGAAAATCTGAACATTACCTTCATGAATAATAAAGGAAAACTTTTGTCGGTACCGCTGGTATCCGTTGCGACGATCGTGCGGTCAAACGGTATTGCCAATATCAAACGCAAAGACCTCAAACGCGTGATCACTATTACGGCCGATGTGCAAGGACGCCTTGCCAACGATGTGCTTAACGATGTGAGAGACAAACTTGGAAAATTTGATTTGCCGAACGGATATAAAATAGAATACACGGGTGAAAATGAAGAACAGGACAAAGCGGCTGCATTTCTTTTGCGTACTTTGATTATAACGATACTTCTGATCTTTCTTGTTTTAGTTTCAGAATTCAATTCAGTCAAAGTGCCGATCGTTATCATGACGTCCGTTCCGTTATCATTGATCGGAGTATTTATAGGCCTGCTGGTAACGGGAACACCTTTTGGCATTATCATGACGGGCGTCGGCGTGATCGCGCTGGCCGGAATTGTAGTGAAGAACGCGATTGTGCTTTTGGATTTTACAAAGCATCTAAGAGAGAGCGGATTAACTTTGGATGAAGCGCTGGCGGAAGCCGGGCGCACGCGCCTCCGCCCGGTGGTGCTTACCGCTGCCACGACCATACTTGGGATTTTGCCGCTGGCAACCGGAATAGATTTCGATTGGAGAAATTTTCATTTTATCATCGGCGCAGAGAGCAGCGACTTTTGGAGGCCTTTGGGAATTGCGGTAATTTTCGGATTATTCGTATCCACATTCTTGACTTTGGTCATCGTTCCAACCGCCTATTCATGGCTCGAAGAAAAGACAAATGCGTTTCGGGCGTTTTTGGGACGAATATTTGGACAAACAGCGATGACAGATAGAGTCTCCGAGAAATTAGCGGAATAAAAAAATTTCAGGAAAGCCGGTATTTGGAATAAGATTTTCGTTTGCAAATGCCGGTTTTTTTGTGTACGGTTGGGTGTAAAATCAGATATGTAACATAAACGTAAAGGAATTTCATGGACGACCAAATGTGGTATTGGGTGCTATTCAACGTGTTTGTTCTCGCGATGCTCGCGCTGGATCTCGGCGTTTTTCATCGAAAGTCGCACGAAGTGAAAATGAAAGAGGCGCTGATCTGGAGCGCGGTGTGGATCTGTCTTGCTCTGATATTCAACGTGCTCATCTATTTCTGGCTGGGAGAGAAAAAAGCATTGGAATTTCTGACGGGCTACGTCATTGAAAAATCACTCAGCGTGGATAACATTTTTATATTCATTATGGTATTCACTTACTTTCATGTTCCTGCGATCTATCAACACAAAATTTTGTTCTGGGGTATTATCGGCGCATTGATCATGCGCGCCATATTTATTTTTGCAGGCGTAGCCCTGATTGCCATGTTTCATTGGACGGTATACGTATTCGGATTGTTCCTGATCTTGACCGGAATTAAAATGGCTTTGCAAAAAGACAAAAAAATCGAGCCCGACAAGAATCCGGCCATTAGATTATTCAGGCGATATTTTCCTGTAACGGATGCTTACGACGGCTCGAAATTTCTGACACGCGTGAATGGAAAACTCCTGGCAACGCCGATGATGATCGTATTGATCGTTATTGAAACAACGGATTTGATATTCGCCGTCGATTCGATCCCGGCGATCCTGGCAATCACCACCGATCCATTTATTGTCTATACTTCCAATGTGTTTGCGATTCTTGGACTTCGCGCGCTGTATTTTGCGTTGGCGGGCGTCATGCAGTTATTCCACTATCTGGCGTACGGATTGTCAGCCGTCTTGGTATTTGTAGGCGCTAAAATGATGCTGGTGGATATTTACAAAATTCCCATTCAGATCTCGCTGCTGGTCATTGTTCTCATACTGACGGTTTCCATTGTTGCGTCGGTGATGAGAAGCCGGTCCATGGGATCGCGTTCGTCGTAGACGACAAAAACGATACGCACAACTACTAAGTCCACAGAGAAAACCTCTGTGGACTTTGTGTAAAGAGGAACCTCGATTCCCACATTTTTGTGACAATAATTTTTCGCACCGTTCTGCTCTATTTTCCTTTCCTACATGTTCAAATGATGCGCTTCAGTGCGAATTGATAAACATTTCTTTTGACAATGTGAACTCTTTCTTTTACATTTGTTCAGTGTATTTGTAACACGCACTTCTGCTGAAACGTTTTCTTGGCAGGAACCTTTCTAATACCTTTGTCGGGCATTTCGTTCACGTAGCTCTGCCAGTCGCAGTGGCCCATTCTGACAACAGGAAGTATTTCGATAATCTTATTAGTTATCCCGTTATACCCGGTAATTCATTTATCCAATTTATTGGAGTTTAATTATGAAACGTACTCTTCTGCTCATCGCTGTTCTTTTTTTGAACACCCTGATGGCTCAGGAAAAAACAAAAACTGAAAACAGGCTAACTGCCGCCGTTCTTGATTTTAAGATCATTTCCGGCATAACGACCGCTGAGGTGACAGCGCTCACAAGTAAATTTCGAAGTTCACTGATTCAAACTAAAAAGTATGATGTGCTGGAGCGCGGCCAAATGGAATCCATCCTAAAAGAGCAGGATTTTAGTTTAAGCGATAATTGCAATTCCGCCGAATGTGCGGTACAGGTTGGGCAACTTCTGGCTGCAGAAAAAATGATCACGGGCGATATCGGAAAGATCGGCAGTACGTATACGGTCACCGTTCGCATCATCGACGTCAGCACGGGGAAGATCGAAGATACACAAAGTTCCGAGTATCGGGGCGATACGGACGGGTTGATCAAGACCTTTGATCTTCTGGCTCAGAAGCTGACCGGTGTTTACAGATCAAAAGCGACACTATGGTATATTATGGGCGGTACGGCATTAGCCGGAGGAGCGGCCGCAGCCGTGCTTCTTCTTAGCGGAAGCAAAGGCAGCGCTTCCGCCACCATAGGCAATCCGCCGGGTACGCCATTGATTCCGTAACGAATTGAATTAGGAGAACAACTATGAAAGCAATCAATTGTTTAAGAATATATATTCTGATACTCTTGCTCGGGTGCACCATGTCCACTTCTTTCTTGAATGCCCAGTGGAAAGGGAGCCCTGCCTTCCCAGTTAATGTGGTGACAAGAGATAGTCAGCAAGCCAAACCAAAAATGATCCCGGATGGAGCCGGTGGGGCCATTATCGTTTGGGAAGACTCCCGGTGGGGACGAAAGGATTTATTTGCACAGCGAATTGATTCTAACGGAAATATATTATGGGCACAAACCGGGGGGTATCCCACAGCATGGGGCATAGAAATCTGCCCGGTTCAGGAGGGCAACCAAACTAATCCCGCAATAGTAAGTGACGGCAGCGGCGGTGCATTTATTGTATGGGAAGACTCACGCGGAAGTGACAAAGACATTTACGGGCAACGGATTAATTCATCCGGAGTCCGTCAGTGGGCCGATGTTGGTTATATAGTGTCTGGTTTTCAACTTGGAGATCAGGTCAATCCAAAAATCGTCAGTGACGATAGCGGCGGCGCGATCATTGCCTGGGAGACATCCGGAGACATCTATGCGAAGCGCATCTTTGCAAATGGTGGCGATCGTTGGAATTCTTTTGGTGCTTATGGCCTGCCAATTTGCACTGCCTTAAACAATCAGGATCAGGTGGCGATGGTTGGGGACGGCGGCCATGGGGCGATATTTACTTGGCGGGACAATCGATCAACAGAGAAAGATATTTTCGCGCAACGGTATAATTCAAACGGGATTCGTCAATGGGTCGTAGGTTCCGATACCAATGGCATTGTTGTTTGTGATGCGTCAGACTCGCAGGAGCAACCGCAGATAGCAGCAGACGGTAGCGGCGGCGCGATTGTAACGTGGGAGGACATGCGCGGAGGTTCCGACTACGATATTTACGCTCAGCGTTTGAATTCCGCCGGAATTCGCCAGTGGGCTGCAGGTTCTGATTCCACTGGATTTCTTATTTGCAGTGCGTCCAGTCAGCAGACTCGCCCTCTGATAACCGATGACGGCGCTGGAGGAGGCATCATAACGTGGACAGATTTTCGCGGGGGAAATAACGACATATATTCTCAGAGAGTTAATTCCGCCGGTTCGGTGTTATGGACAACAGACGGGGTTGCGGTTTGCACAGCAACCGGAAATCAAAATGCACCGGTTATGTCGTCCGTGGCCGGCGGCGGGGCAATCATTGCTTGGGAAGACGCAACTTCAGGAGCAAATTTTGCGCAGCGAATTAATTCTACCGGCAATTTGCTCTGGGCAACCAATGGAGTCGCTGTGGTAAACCCATTCAGTGGACCGCCTCCGTACAGCAATCCTGCAATTGTAATTGACAATAATGGATTTACGATTCTTGCCGCCGACCGCTCGAATTCAAATGCGTACGACATTTACGCACAAAGGATCAAACCTAACGGAACCTTGGATGATAAAACTGTTCCACAGATTCCCCAAAACGTTGCCGCCGATTCAATGGTTGCAGGACAAGTCACATTGCATTGGAACAAAATTTCCGATTCCGATATGGCGCGATACCGAATTTTTATGGGTACCTCACCAAACCCGACAGTACAAATAGATTCCACGGCATTTAATCAGGTTAATGATACGCTAAGGGTCATAAGCGGCCTTACAGTAGGGACGCGGTATTATTTTAGAGTAAATGCTGTGGATAGTAACGGCCTCGTCAGTAATTTTTCGAATGAAGCGAGCGCCCTTGTCATCGCAGGAGAACCCACGGCACAACCGACCAATCTGAGATATTCATTATCGCCGCTGTATCCATTCACGGCTCTGACAGTTTCATTTACAGCCGCTGCCGGAAATCCGACCGGTTATATTGCCCTTAGTGATCCGGGCCTTGTGCTTTCCGACGGATCAAATTATAATGTCGGTGCTAACGGAGTTTTGTACATCGGCAGTGACACCACGTTTTACTTGACCGGATTATTCCCCGGGCAACACATTTTTATATCGATCTATGCATACAACAATTCAGGAAGCGCAATAGATTACAATACGACAAACCCCGATACAGGCACGGTACACACTCGAGCCGATCTATTTGCGCCTGCCGTTTCACAAATTAGTGTGAATCCTAACCCTGTCAATATAGGTAACGCGGTTACGGTTCAATGTATTGTGTTCGACAGCGTTTCAGTTGATACAGTTATTCTCGCCTACAAAAAAGGATCGGATGTCGGATTTACGAATTCCGTCGGCATGCTGCATGATGGAGCGCTTTATAATGCATCCGTTTCAAGCGCATCGGTAACCGCATCCGGTGTGATTTACCGAATCATTGCGTGGGATAAATCGGGTAATCAGGATACGACGTTCGGAACCATACAGGTGACAATTCCGGCAGGCGCCGTCACGATTCAAAATACCAGCGGCAGTCCGTATACCTCAGGATTCCCGGACAAAATATGGAGAATGATTTCTGTGCCGTTGGATCTGGATGACAAGAGTGTGGCCACGGTTCTCGATGGTTTCGGCCCTCCCGGAAATAAAACGTGGAAACTTTTTGACAAGGACCAGGACATCAGTACCAGCACTACAGTACAATTTGCTGTTGGCCGCTCATTCTGGCTTAAACAGTTGGATGTACCTAACGGCGTCGGCGGCAAACAAATTACCCTCGCTGCCGGTAAGACGGTCAGTGGCAGCGTTGCGCTGAATCTGGTTCCCGGATTTAACATGATCGCCAATCCCTTTACTTTTCCGATTGATTGGAATGCAAATACTAATGCCGGTCAAAATTCTTTTATCAAAGGCCCTATCCGATATGATGGCAACAAATATATTGGCCCGGGACAAGGAGATGCGACCCTATTTAACACTCTTAATCCGTGGGATGGTTACTGGGTTTACAATGCTTCTTCCTCTAGTCAAATTCTGACCGTCGAACCTATCGGCGTGTTAGGAAAAAGAATGGCTAAGCCTGCCCTCGCCGGATGGCATGTTAATTTTTCTGCGAAGGCGGGAGGGTTTGAAGATAATTATAATTACGTTGGAGCGGCATCTGATGCGCTTGATGCTGAAGATCGGTACGATCTGCCGGAATTGCCGGTTATAGGCGATTACGTTAGCGTTGCGTTCGATCACACAACGGCTTCCGGAAAAATAGCGCCTTATACCATCGATTACCGCTCCGATGGCGACGGACAAATCTGGCTCATGAAAGTCAAGACCAATATCAACCATCAAAAAACGTTTCTGCAATGGTCGGCTCAGAATCTTCCCGATGATTACCAGATCAGAATTCTGGATGTTTCAAACAACACGATCGTAGATGGAATAACATACACTTTTGATAATTCACACGAGTCCTTGCCCGTCGTTTTCAAAGTATTTGTTGGGACGCAAGATTTCGTAGAAACCGGAATTACAAAAGCAAAATCCGAATTGCCCGCGGCGTTTAAGCTTTCTCAGAATTATCCGAACCCATTTAATCCGTCCACGAAAATTCGCTATGAATTACCGAATACGGAAACGGTGAGTCTGGTCATTTACAATGCGCTTGGACAGGTTGTAAAAACTTTGGTAAGCAATCGGGCGCAGGCCATCGGTGTGTATGAAATAGACTGGAACGGCACCAATCAAATTGGTCAATCGGTTGCATCAGGAATATACATTTACCGTTTGCAGGCAGGCCGTGTAGTGAAAACAAAAAAAATG
>JAEUSK010000262.1 GCA_016787925.1 bacterium
GCCTGGCGAACGCGCAGGTCCGTAAAAGGTTTCTTGCTCATATTCATCGCAAGGTACGCGACATTGATGCCGTGCTGCTTTGCCAATTTGACGCCGGCCGTATTTTCAATTTCAGCAAGATCGCCTTGTCCGGGTGTGGACATCATATTCACTGTGCCGGCTTTCAATTCCAGCCACCGCTGACGTCCGTCAGGAATGGGTTTAAAAATCAGCGTATCTGCATAAGGCCTGCCGTTCATAAAATTGTCAAATGCGACGCATACCACCGATCCGTCGTCATTCCAGCTTGAAAATTTAAACGCACCCGTTCCGACGGGATTTTTGTAGAAATCATTTTTGTATTTTTTAACGGCTTCAGGACTCACGATGGCGGCAAAGTTGATAGTGAGTAAATTCAAAAAAGTCGCATCCGGTTTGTTTAATTGGAATTCAACCGTCGAATCGTTGAGTGCAACGATGGTTCTGACCACTTTATCCATATCGAAATTTTTCCAGTATTCAAAAGCGTCCCGGGTCGTGTATCCAGGATGTCTTGGGTCTTTTTGCCTGTTAAAGCTGAATAATACCGCATCGGCGTTGAACGGCGTACCGTCATGAAAAGTGACTCCGGTTCGCAGATTGAATGTGTAAGTCAAACCGTCATTTGAAATATTCCATGATTTTGCCAGCGCAGGATTGATCGCCGCTTTGCCGGCTTGCTGTTCCACTAGTCCGTCGAATAAACTGGCAACAATGACTGACGATTCGGTTTCTTTTGTTGCAGCGGGATCGAGCGAGATCGGAGGGCCGTTCTTTGCGTAGATCAGGGTTCCGCCGTATTCCGGTTTGGAATTATCGCCGGTTGTAGAAGATTTTTTTTCCCCTCCGCATGCGACCAGTGATACACCGATCACGCAGACAAAAATCCATCGACCAAATGTTTGATGTTTCAAGACGCTTCTCCTTTCTGAGTAAATCGAAGTGCTAAGTTGCCACAGATTCACACATGAATCGTTTAAGAACGGAAGTTGAGGAAAAAGTTCATTTACTTGTCACACTACCACAAGTTCGGCGCGACATACATACTATTAAATAAACTTTATTTTCTTTATAAAAATTTGTGACCATTCGTGGCTGAACAATTACAAACTATTTTTTAAGCCAAACCTTGTCGAATTTTCTAACCGAACTTGCATGCATCATAAAATTCATCACGTTGTCGCGCATCGGAACGATGGCGACGGCATGAGCTATTGTAAACCACGGCAGGTCTTTATTAAAAACCTCGCAAGCCTTCTTGTAAATATTGCTTCTCTCCACAGGATCGAAGGTTTCTTTTCCTTTGACAATCAGGTCATGCATTTCCTGACTTTTGTAAAACGCCGCATTATTCGATGGCCGTTGCTCGGCGCTCACTTTGTCAAGCAGAGGATAGAAAAAGAAATGCGGATCGGGAACGTCGCCAACCCATCCGGAGATCAGCAGTTCATGTTCGCCATTGCCGCGGCGTCTCAGATATTCCTGAAATTCCGGAATGACTATTTCGGTTTCAATACCTACTGCTTTCAGATCGGCCTGAATAAGTTCAGCAGCTAATTTTCCGTTCGGCATATATTCGCGTGATACGGGCAGCGTCCAGAGAGAACTCTTGAACCCGTTTGGGAAACCGGCTTCCTTCAGAAGCTCTTTAGCCTTTGCAGGATCGAAAGGAGTGAAACGAATTTCTTCATTATAACCCAGCAGATTTGGCGGAATGGGATTTTTAGCAGGTCGGCCGAGTTGTGACAGAACGGCTTTGACCAATTTTTCCCGGTCGATGGCGTACACGATGGCTTGACGAACTTTTAGATTATCAAAAGGCTTCTTGTCCATATTCATTGCCAAGTAAGCGACATTGACACCGGGTTGTTGTGATGATTTCACGCCCGCAGTATTTTGTATCTCCGCAAGATCGGCCTGATCCGGCACGCTCATCATACTGGCAGCGCCTTCTTTAAGCGCTTGCCAACGACGTCGCGCATCGGGAAAGGGTTTGAATATCACCGTGTCAAGATAGGGCCTGCCGTTCCAATAATTCTCATTTGCCACCGTCACTACGCTTCCGTCGTCGCTCCAGCTTACAAATCTGAATGCGCCGGTTCCAACCGGGTTTTTGTAGGCTTCGGCGCCGAATTTTTTCATGGCCTCAGGACTGATAATCTGAAGAAAGTTCATGGATAGAATATTAAGAAACGTTGCATCCGGGCTTGTCAGCGTAAATATAATTGTGGAGTCATCCGGCGCTTTAATACTCTTGATAATATTATCCATATTGAAGCTCCGCCAGAAATCAAAATCGGCTTTGCCGTGAAAAGGATGTTTTGGATTGCCCTGCCGTTCAAACGAGAAGAGAACAGAACCTGCCGTGAATGGCGTGCCGTCATGAAATTTGACTCCATTTCGTAAATGGAATGTATATGTCTTTCCGTCCTTGGAGATATCCCACGATTTCGCAAGGCATGGATCGATTGCAATTTTACCGGCACGCTGCTGGACGAGTCCGTCAAAGATATTATCCGCGATGACGGTAGACTCCGTTTCTTTCGTGAGTGCAGGATCAAGTGTAATCGGGGGGCCGTTCTTTGCATATACAAACGTTCCGCCGTATTCCGGTTTAGCATCTTCGCTAACTGTATTTGTTTTTTTCTCAGGCCCGCATGAGAGGCTCCACACGGCGATGCAAGCCGCTAAGATGAAAAAGTGTTTTTGTGTAAACATATTTCTATATCCTCGTTTAATGATGAAACTCTACTTCTATTTATTTAACCAAACAGTATTGAATTTGCGCGCATAACTTGCATACGGCTGAAAATTCATCACATAGGACTGCATCGGAACGATCACTACGGAATGTGCGATCGTAAACCACGGAAGATCGCGGTTGAAGACGGCGCAAGCATCCCGATAGATTCTGCTCCGGGTAACGAGATCCGTGGCCTGCTTACCTTGGAGAAGGAGTTGATGCATTTCCTCCCCCTTATAAAAGGCAATGTTGTTGGACGGAACGATTTCCGCAACGGTTTTATCCAGCAGCGGATAGAAAAAATTGTCCGGATCGGGAATGTCGGCGATCCAGCCCATGATAGCCATCTCATGTTCGCCTTTGTACAGTTTTTCCAGATACTCGTGCCATGGATAGGTTGCAATTTCAGCTTCGATACCAACCGCTTTCAGGTCCGTTTGAATAAGTTCAGCCGTTCCCTTACCGTCCGGCATATATTCACGTGCGATGGGCATATACCAAAGTTTGGTCTTAAAACCGCCAGGGAAACCGGCCTCAGTAAGTAATTGTTTCGCTTTTTCAGGATCGTACGGTGTGAATCGAATTTCTTCATTGTATCCTAATAGCATCGGCGGAATAGGATTTTTCGCCGGACGGCCAAATTCCCCGTACACTTTTTCCACAAGTTTTTCGCGGTTAACTGCATACACGACCGCTTGGCGAACACGTTCGTCTGAAAAAGGTTTTTTGCTCATATTCATCGCCATGTAGGCAATATTGACGCCGGGCTGTTTGAAAACTTTGAGGTTCTTGTCGTTTTCGATCTCAGCTATTTTCTCCGGCGTCGGCGATTCGATCATATCGTATTCACCGGAAAGCAATCGGGAGACCCGTTCTTCCGATCTATTAACCGCTTTGAATATCAACGTATCGAGATACGGCCTCCCGTCCCAGTAATCAGTATTTGCCGCGAGTATTAAATTATCATCGCTCTGCCACGAGACAAAATGAAAAGCGCCGGTTCCAATCGGATGGGCATAGAACTGAGCCCCGTATTTTTTCATTCCGTCAGGGCTCACGATAGCGGTGAATTGCATGCTGAGAATATACAGGAAGGTTGCATTGGCGCTGGATAGCGTGAACTGCACCGTCGAATCATTTACTGCATTGATATCTTTGATCATTTCATTCATGGAGAAGTTCTTCCAGTACTCGAATTTATCGCCGCCCTGATGAAATGGGTGTTTCGGATCGCGCTGGCGGTTGAAACTGAAGAGAACCGCTTTGGCGTTGAATGGTGTGCCGTCGTGGAATGTGACGCCCGTACGCAAATGAAACGTGTAGACCAGTCCGTCTTTGGAAATATCCCAAGTTTTGGCAAGCGCGGGCGCAATGCCCGTTTTACCGAGTTTGAGCTGAACCAGAGGATCAAAAATATTATCGCAGGGGATCGTGGATTCTGTTTCCGTGGTGAGCGCGGGGTCGAGCGTCACGGGCGGGCTATTCTTGGTGTAGACAAGCGTGCCGCCGTATTTGGGTTTTACATTGGCGTTATCCGTAATCTTTTCAGACTTTCCGCAAGAAATTAAGACCAAAGCACATACGCTGAGTACAACAGCGATTCGGAGACGTCGCAGGAGTTTCATAAAATATTTCCTCCGTGTAAAAAGTTGGAGCAGAAGCGCAAGTTAGAACCGGTCGGTGAGCCTGAGAAAACCTTACTGCAAATCTAGTTTGGTCAATTCACAGATGCTATTTTTATCTTATGCTTGTTATATTATTCGAAACCGCCTATACTGCGACCACCGACGGACGGTAGCTGTGAAACGTCGCATTATTTTTCCCGGATTTTTTGACCGTATACATAAGATCATCCACCATCTTGATCATTGCGTTGACCGAAGCAGGTGGTACGTCGAAAGTGAGAACCCCAATGCTTGCGGTAACCGGCCATTGTTTCTGCTGCATGGCAGTCTGCAGAGCTTCACGAACTTTGGTAATGACCACTTTGGCGGCATCCAGATCGGTCTCAGGCATTAAAAGGGCAAACTCATCTCCGCCAAGTCTGGCAGCCTGATCGATAGTGCGAAGTGATTTACGAAAAATTGTTGCAACTTCTATAAGTAAAGCGTCGCCTTTATCATGGCCAAAAGTGTCATTAATGTATTTAAAATTATCCAAGTCGACATAAGCAACTGTAAACGGCCGGCCGGCCCGAGACGATCGTTGGAGCTCCAGCATGGCCAACTCCTGAAAACCGCGCCCATTGGCAAGACGGGTCAGTGAATCTACCCGTGCAAGTGACTTTTCAAACTGCAAGGCGTTCTTCAGTTTTGTTGTAAGGAAGATGAGCATTAACTGGAATGACAAACGCACAAGAGAGTTCCAGTACGGGATCGCCCAATGGGGATAGGCAGTACCGTCCAAATAATTCGCTAAGAACCATATTATGGCGGTGAGAATTGCCATTACTAATGCGGTAGTGAACCGACTGTACCATGCGATGAACACCAGAGGTACTGCGTAAAATACCGACAAGACTACTTCCCGTCCGGTCACGTAATCCGCCAATCCGATCAGGAAAATAAAAGCGGCGCTATACAGGATATTGAAAATACCGCGATTATGACTAAAATAGCGGTCCAGTTTTTCTAACAAATTGGCTTTCCTTCAAAAATTATTTTATAAAGTATTCGTTTTTTGGCGTAAGTATTGAGTTCTATTATCCATGTTTCCGCACTCCGCAACTCAGCAGATCATCCTTTCGATGGCTACGACTTCTTTCTCAAATATTTTCCGTAATGTTTTTCCGCACAATCCGGACAAAGGCCGTGTGAAAAGGATGCCTCGCTTCTTTTTGATATGTAGGATTCAATCGGCTGCCATTGCTGCTTGTCGTCACGAATTTTCTTACAAAAAGAACAAATCGGTAACAATCCGCTCAAAATTTCAACTTCTTGGGTCAATTCACGGGATTGGCTGGCTGTGCGGTCTATTAAAATAGCCAACAGTGAAAATACAGTAATTCTAATAATACAATTAATAGTTGCTTCAACAAAAGTCCATGGAATCGTCCAAAGCGCAATATTGAAGAATAAACGAACCAATGGCAGCGTAATTGCAAACGTGAGGCCCCAATGACGCCCGCTGTACCAGGAGGCCAAGGAGATAGGAACGAGATAAGTGATCGGAAATTGGATAAACGGGCCGGCGAAGTAATCGGCGACCAACAATATAACAGAAATCCCTATCGAGAATAACGGAACATAGGGGTTGTCATTTCTTAAGAATGATATTTTCATTTTACCCATTTCGATTCGAATAAAGCGCAAGAGTTATATGGACACATCTTCCGCAAATCCCGGATCCGCGCGTGGCAAATATGTGACACATGTACTCTACTTTTTCTTTAATTGTTCCATGGCCACTAAATGATCATCGCGCATGGTGATATGTTGGATGATCCAAAGATCATGCTCCTCTTGCATCTGTTTGTGTTGTTCTCTCATCCTATGGTGATCAGACTCCATTTGCGCAACAGACACATTGCCCGACTTGTGCTGTTCTTCGATGGCCCCGTGCGCGAGAACGAGCGCATTATGTACTAGCGCTAAACTGTCATGCGTGCGAGCCCACCATTCATGTTCCGGGTAGATCACCGACGAGTTCGGGTTTTTTTCGTTAGTTATTAGGGCGATGTGCGCAGATTTAAGATTCCTGTGTTCCGTACGAAGACTGTCGTGTTCCTTCTTAAGAATCCCATGTTTCAGGCGAAGAGCATCGTGCTCGGTCTTAAGTTCCTTATGGGGATTTGAACATCCTGAGCAGAATAAAACTAAAACTGCTACGGTTAGAACAATAAAACGCACGGGAACCTCCTTTGTAAAAATGAATAAAGAATATGATTTGGTCCAAAGCAGCTAACGTAATGATCTTGAATTTCAAAAAACAACCCCTCGATCCAACTCACCCGATATTCTGCTGTAATTCATAAGGCGCTAATTGATTGGCCATTTCCATTTTGATGCGGGCGTATTCGATAATTTCGTGATTCTCCAGCGCCTGTTCCTTCAGTCCGTCCGCAGCGACAACGTACTTATTTTTGACGAGGGCTTCTTTGATAAACGTCAATGACGTGAACGTTTCGCTAATAATGCTCTGAAGCGTTATTGAATAAAATGTTTTATACAACAGTTTCTTGTCCAGCCGTTCTATCTCCTCTCGCGCAGGGATGAGATAATCCGGAAACTTCTCCGGCGTGATCGTGTATGTTTTTTCTGCTTCTTCGCCCGTTTCCGGATCGATGAGAGGCTTTCCGTTTTTGTCTTTCTTGATGACTTTGACGTCGATCTTTCCGTATTGGCCTGCAAATGCGTTGTTGAGAATGGCGGAAAGCGCCAATGGTTCGCGCGAAGCCTGTAAACCCAAGTCGGCCTTGAGCCTTTCGACGAGCTGTTTTACGCCGAGTTCGACCTTGAGTTCGTTCGACCGGAGTTTCGTTGAAGAATAACTTAAGAGCGCAATAGCCTCGTCGGAAAGTCCGATCAGTTTCTGAATATTACGCGCGTCCTCTTTTACGGAGCTATTGATAAAGCCGAGCAACTGTTCCCGCGCTTCAGCCTGTTTGCTCAGCGTATTAACGTCGATATTTTCGCGGGCTTCTTTGTATTCGTACTGCTCCAGCACGCGTTTGACGTCGATGTTCTTGATGCTGCGCAGCAGTTCCGTCTGGGTCATGCGGATCAGCGGTTTCTTGCCTTTACGTTTGAGTTCGTATACCTCTACATCCCACGTGGAGGCAAGAAATTGGGCGATGAGAAGACTCCGAATTTTTTCATATTTTCCGTAATAGGCCGTGGGAAATTCTCCGCGCCCTTCCGCAACACGTTTATCATGTTCCTCTTCATTACTGATCAGATCGAGAAATTTGTCGTCGAGTATTTTGTACACCTTCCCGCGCAATTCCATTCGCGCTTCTTCGAGGTCTTCCGGAGTGTGTTTTGGATTGGAATAGATATAATCGAAGAGAACTTGCTCATCGATCAGCCGCAGCGCCTGCTGGAGTTCTTTATTGTTGATAAAATGGTAGAGCATGATCCACTGTTCGTCGAATGGCCGGTCTTTAAGCGGTGTGTGTTTTTCTTTTTCGGGTATTTCAACATGCTGTTTGTCAAATCCGTTATAGTACAGCGTTTCTCTGTCACCGTGCGTACCGTCAAATTCGTAACGAAGTTTTTTGATCTCAAAAAACAAATTAATGCGTCGTGTGAAACTATACGTCAAAGATAGGCGGCCGGCCAGAACCTTGATCAGCGGATCGGGAAATACATCGCCGATGTCATGCGCGAGCCATGCCAGGATATAAAATGACATGAGCGCCGAGGCGTGGCGCTTTTCGGCTGCGCGCTCGATATACATTTCGTGGATCAACGGAAAATCCTGCTGATTGGTCAGGTACTGGCGAAACTGATCCTGCAGTTCTTCAAATCTCTCCAACGTAACAGTGCTCGTCATCATGCGGTTCATGAGAAAGCGTACTTCCAGATCCGGAACGCGCTGACGGTACTGTGCAGGCAGATTATTCATTACCGCATCGCTGTTGATAGTTTCCAGACACATTTTCGTTTCCTTGCAGAACATTTTAAGCGACGATTCGTCCATCTTGACCTTGGATTTTGGAGCGAGCAAAAGTTTACCCAGCGCGTACATGACAAAATGTTTGATCTTCGGGCTGTAATCCTTCATGATGCGCAGCGCCGAGTCGTACAAATCCGCCGTCTGGGTATCTTTCATGGCCTTATGCAGTCGCCGGTCGTCAAAATAGAAATAGATGATGCCTTCCAGTTTTTCATAGGCGGTCAACTCCTTGACAATCGCGTTTTGAGCAGACTTGCTGAGCGCCTCGCCCTTCTGTTCCTGAACGAGCTGGATCGTTTTTGAAATTTCAGTGGCGAGCATTTCGTCAGCGGCTTTGATCGCATCGCGCAACTGGACGTCACCTGCAAGGGATTTGGAAAACTCATACAGATCTGGCAAAACAGTTTCCGCCTCGCCGACTTCTTTTAGCCGGTCATATAGAAAATGAACGACGTATTCAGAATATTTATACGGCTCAACTTCTTCGCGAATGATCTGTTCAAAAAAAACAGGATATACCTCGTTATCCAAATCGAGTTTCCCGCCCCAGCCGTCGTTGGTTTTTTTGTAACCGGCCATATAGATTTTGTCGGCGAAGCCTGAGAATTGATGGATCATCGTCACCATCGCCCCGACGTCGTTTTGAGTCTTTAGGAATTGGGTATATAAGGCGATGACACGGTTAAACCGATCGGCGTCATCGTCCGCATCGAGAAAAGGTTGCAACGTCTCAAATACGCGCGCAACAGCGTCATTACAAAAGGTAAGGAATTCGTCATTTGACGGCAGAGCCAGCGGCTGATCGTTAAACAGAAAATTATCGATGTTCTCCGGCGAGAATTTATTCTCAGTCAGAAAGTCAAATAGTTTCATGTACAGCATACGGTGCGTAATAAAAAAAGAAGGAAGCGAATCGTAGCCTTTACGGATATTCTTATTTTCCTCGAGAGAAATCAGAATATTCATCAATCCTTTGAACGCCGCTTTGGCGTTGGCCGGAGAAATACTGATTTTTTGATTCAGGTTGTCAATATACTCGTCGTAAATGGCCTTGGTATCGTCGTCAACGCCGACCGTTAGGATATGTTTAGTATCGATCATGTTCTTTCAATGGTTAGTTGGTGCTGTCGCCTTCGTTCAGTTTTTCGGTTTCTTTATTGTAAAGCGACTCGATAATGTTCACAAAGTTTTGCGTAATCACATTACGTTT
>JAEUSK010000282.1 GCA_016787925.1 bacterium
TCAGGAAATTTCACGTCTATACGGCCAACCTCAATCCACGGTTTGGAACTGAATCCGGTAAACTTAGGCCCGTCGTGGTGATCCAGACGGACTTGCTCAACCCGATCCATCCCAGCACAATAGTATGCCCTATTAGCACCACAATTCATCCAGAATCCGACCTCTTGCGCGTGCATTTGCGTAAAGGTGAGGCCGGCCTGGAAAATCCATCGGATGTTTTGGTGGATCAAGCGAGGGCGATCGATAACAAACGATTTGTTAAACATCTTGGTACTATATCCGATCGGAATAAACTAAAACTGTTGGACAATCTCAGAATTCTGGTGCTGGAGTAATTTCCACATAAGGCAGAAAGTATTCGTAATGCCCCACTACGAAAAAGGCTGCGATCATCTCGCAGCCTTTTTTTAGTATATTCAAATCATGATCGGTCCAAGATTACCGTTTTCTTCGTTTCACCAGCTTCTTAACCGCTTTCTTTTTTGGCTTTGCCGCAACTTTCATCTTGGTCTTCTTTGCGGATTTCTTCGTGCTCTTTGCGGTTGGTTTTTTAGCACTCCTCGGCTTCTCTTTCTGAAAATGTTTCAGACGCGATTTAGCTAATTTAACTACCGCCTCGACGGTAAATCCGAATTCCTGCAATAAGGCTTTTAACGGAGCCGACTCGCCAAAGTCTCTCATCGCCACAATACCGCCGTCGGCGTCAATTCCGGTGTACCGTCTCCAACCGAAGCTGGACGCCGCTTCCACGGCGATACGACACCGGACACTGCTCGGCAGAACTTTCTCCCAATAGGCTTTGCCCTGACGCTCGAATAAACTCCAGCAGGGCAAACTGACCACGCGGCATTGAATACCTTCTTTGGTCAGCTTTTCATATGCCCCAACACATAGTTGAACTTCAGAGCCGGTTCCGATCAAAATCACGTCGGGTGTTCCTTTACAATCCGCTAAAATATAACCGCCACGTTGTACACCCGCAGCCGAAGCATATACCTTTCTATCATACGTCGGCAGCGCCTGCCTCGTAAGAATAAGAGCGCATGGACGATCTTTGACACCCATTACATATTTCCACGCTTGCGTTACCTCATTGGCATCGGCCGGACGGATCACTTCCAAATTTGGGATCGCGCGCAGAGAAGGAATCTGTTCGATCGGTTGATGCGTCGGGCCATCCTCGCCAACACCGATGCTGTCATGGGTAAAAATGAAGATCGGATTCTGTTCCATCAGCGCGCCCAGACGAAACGTCGCGCGCATGTAATCCGAAAATATCAAAAACCCCGCGCCGTAAGGCCGCAATTTACTCAAGGTCATACCGTTGACAATCGAACCCATCGCATGTTCACGCACACCGAAATGGAAATTTCGTCCGCCGTAATTGTCCTTTTGAAAATGCCCGCCGTCGGTGATAAGGGTTTTGGTTGACGGGGCGAGATCCGCCGCGCCGCCCAATAACCACGGAACTTTTGCGGCTACTGCATTCAGAACTTTTGCACTTGCCTCCCGGCCGGCCAGACCTTTTGGATCTGCTGGAAATTCCGGCAATGCCGAATCCCAGCCTACTGGCAATCCACGATTTTGTATCAGTTGGAATTCTTTCGCCAACTCAGGAAATGCTTTTGAATATTCATCGAACATCCGTTTCCAATCGGACTCAACTTGTTTCCCCTTTGCAATAGCGTCCTGGGCATATTTTTTTACTTCATCCGGAACGAAAAATTTTTTTTCCGGATCCCAGCCGTAGTTTTTCTTAGTTGCGTTGATTTCTTCTTCACCTAATGGTTCACCATGGGCGCTGTGCGTATCTTGTTTTTTTGGCGCTCCGTAGGCAATATGACTATCTACAATGATCATTGTTGGCCGAGAGGTCTCGTTCACTGCGCTCTGCAGCGCATTTGAAAGCGCGTTGAGATCATTTGCATCGCTGACGCGGAGCACATTCCAGTGATAGGCGGCAAAACGTGCGCCTACGTCTTCCGTAAAAGCTAATGAAGTCGAGCCTTCAATGGTAATACGGTTGTTGTCATAAATCCAGATCAGATTATTCAATCCCAGGTGTCCCGCAAGCGACGCGGCCTCTCCGGAAACACCTTCCATCATACATCCGTCGCCCGCCAGTGAAAATATTTTATAATTTATCAGATCAAAGTTGGGGCGATTGAAATATTTCGCCAGCCATTTCTGTGCAATGGCAAACCCAACGCTATTGGCAACGCCCTGGCCCAAAGGCCCTGTCGTGGTTTCAATTCCGGGAGCAAGTCCGTACTCCGGATGGCCTGCGCACTTGCTGTGCAACTGACGAAAATTCTTCATGTCCTCTAAACCGATGTCGTACCCATTAATGTGAAGTGAACTGTAGAGCAACATGGAGGCGTGTCCCGCGGAGAGAATAAATCGGTCGCGATTCGGCCAGTTTGGATTGGTCGGGTTATGTCGCATAAATTTATCATACAGGGTAAAAGTCACAGGCGCCATGCCCATAGGCGTTCCCGGGTGCCCGGAATTGGCCTGCTGAACAGCGTCCATGGATAACGTCCGGATCGTATTGATGCATAACATTTCAACAGAAGTCTTGGAATCCATAAAATCCTCCGAATTGAATTATATAGAAATGTGGGTTTTACAAATGAACCCGTAATGATGGGATAAGGTGACGCGCAAAGGTATGCTGAATATCATAGAACTGCAACGAAAAAAAAGAACGCACTCCTTCCGTTTTAGAATTTTTTCACAACGGTTTTATGAACAGAGTTAGATCGCAATTCTAAGAATAAACTTATTCAATTACGAGTTTCTCCAGGCCTTCCTCTGGTTTCGGCGTACTCATTTTCATGTCTTCCATGGCCTGAACCAGAATTTTCGCAACGGCCAGGTTTCTGAACCACTTATGGTTTGAAGGAATAATGTACCACGGCGCATGTTTGGTACTGCAATTGTTAAATACATCTTCGAACGCATCCATATATTCATCCCACTGACTGCGTTCTCTGAGATCGTTCTTTGAAAATTTCCAGTGTTTATCTTTGTTATCCAATCGTTCCTGCAGTCTGGCCTTCTGCTCACTTTTAGAAATATGTAAATAGAACTTCAGGATCGTAATACCGTTTTCCGTCATCAGCTCCTCAAATTCATTTATCTGATTGAATCGTTCCTTGGCTACTTTGTCCGAGATCAATTTATGCACTCGCGTAACTAACACATCTTCATAATGTGAACGGTTGAAGATGCCGACGTAGCCCCGGGGCGGAACAGCCTTATGGTAGCGCCACAAAAAATCATGCGAACTTTCTTCGTCAGACGGAATTTTGAAACTGGTCACGCGGCAACTTTGAGGATTAATTCCGCGCATCACGTGTTTAATTGTTCCGTCTTTGCCTCCGGCATCCATCGCCTGCAATATGATGAGCAGACCATGTTTTTTCTCAGCGTACATCACTTCCTGCAGATCGATCATACGCATATTGAATTCCTTAAACTGGTCGCGCACATCACCGGACTCTTTGTACTCGTCCGTATCGTCCGGATCATAATCTTTCAGTTTTATTTTTTGATCAAAAGGTACCCTAAATTTCTTTATCATAACCGTGTCCTCCATTGTTTAGGATTCATTAAAATCGAGAAATCACCTAATTTTCGTTGATTGCGGATATGGCATTGTAAAGCAAGGCCACATCGGATATAAAGGATAACGCCATTCCACATAGACAAGTCCGGAAGCAAACCTATGACAAAAAAGGGCCTTTGTCATTTATTTCTTCGAAACCCGTATTTTTCAATTTTATGGTATAACGTGACCCGGTCAATTTGAAGTACTTCTGCGCTCCGCGAAATATTCCAATGGTTCTTATCAAGTATATTTTTTATATGCTTGCGCTCAATGGCAGACAAACTCAGGTTCGTATCATCGTCGTATTGGTCGTTTTGAAAAACGTGGATCGGAAGGTCGTCAACTTGTATGGTCTCCGATTTGCCTACGACCATCGCGCGTTCGACTGCATTCTCCAGTTCGCGAACATTTCCCGGCCAGTCGTACTTCATCATTAAATCCATCGCCTCTGGACAGAATTTTTTGTTGTTTTTGTTCATGGCAATGGCAAATTTAGATACAAAATATTCCGACAGCAACGGAATATCCTCCTTTCGTTTTCTCAGCGGCGGAATAACAATAGTGAAAACATTCAGGCGGTAGCAAAGATCTTCCCGGAAGGTGCCGGCCTTCACTTTTTCCTCCAGCGATTCATTGGTCGCGGCAATAATTCGAAAATCACTTGAAAGCGTTTCCGATCCGCCGACCCGTGTAAACTGCTTTGACTCGACAACGCGGAGTAGATCGATCTGCAATTTAGTTGATATTGAGCCGATCTCATCCAGAAAAATAGTGCCTCCATCGGCCATTTCAAATTTACCTTTCCGGCGGTGGTGCGCGCCGGTGAAAGCGCCCTTCTCATAACCGAATAGTTCGCTTTCCAAAATCGTATTCGCCAGTGTTCCGCACGTAACCGTGACAATAGGAAAATATCTGCGCTTGCTGTTCATATGGATCGCCTTTGCAACCAGCTCTTTGCCCGTACCGCTTTCGCCTAGTATGAGAACCGTTGTATCGGTTTGCGCCACAGTAGTGATTAACTCGTATATCTTTTTCATTTGTGCGCTTTCGCCAACCAGATTGTCAGGCCGGATGATATCTGTGATACTTTCCTTCAATTGATCATTCTCATTACGTAATTTCTTTTGTTCGACGGCCTTTTTTACGAGATGTCCAAGTTCCTCCGGATCTATGGGTTTCGTGATATAATCAAAGGCGCCATCCTTCAGCGACTTGATTGCAGACGAGACAGAGGCATGTGCTGTGATAAGAATGACAATAAGATCAGGATCGATTTCCTTCATTTTTTTCAGTAATTCCAGTCCGCTCATACCCGGCATCTTTATATCCAACAAACACAGGTCATATTTTCCTTTATCAAATTTGTTTAGCGCCTCATCGGCCCTGTCGGCCGTGTCAACATGATAGCCTTCTTCTTCGAACCAATGCTGAAGCGACTCACGCACAATCTTTTCGTCATCTACAACAAGTAATTTTTTGTTTTCCATAACTTAGCAACCTGTTTTTTTCGGCAGCGGCAGAGTGATTTTGAACACGGTACCGTCTGCCGTAGTGCTTTCAACAACGACGCTGCCATTGTGGTGATTGATGATACCGTGTACGACGGCCAATCCCAAACCCGTTCCTTTTCCCCTGGATTTGGTCGTATAAAACGGCTCAAAAATATGCGGCAGGTCCTTCGGGTCAATTCCAAGCCCGGTATCTCCGATGGAAATTTGAATTTCCTGCCCTTCCGTTGCAGTATCAATAATGAGCTTTCCCCCCGCATTCATGGCTTCGACCGCATTCATTAAAATCGCCAGCAAAGCTTGCTGAATTTTTTGAGGATTGCACAAAATCGTTGAATCTGAAGCATTATAATTTTCTACGGCTTTGATATTATGTATTTGTAGGTGATGCCGTATGAGCTTCATGGATTTTCTGAGGATTTCGTGAACATCCGTGCGAAAAAATACTTCCTCGTCGCGATGCGAGAAAATTAACAGATCATTTACTATCGTGCCGCATCGCGCAGATTCATCAGAAATCATTGAGAGATATTTTAATACTTTTTCATGTTCGTTGTTTTTTTGAACTTTCATCAGCTGCCTTGTGATCAATTTGCTGTAGGTCAGGATGCCTTCGAGCGGATTGTTTAATTCATGCGCAACGGTAGCGGATAATCTTCCAAGCGAGGCTAATTTCTCAATTTGGACCATCTGCTCATAGAGGTTTTTCATTTCTTCCGTTTTTTGATTTACTCGTGTGTTGAGCGTGTCTGACCAATTTTTGATTTCCTCATGAGCGGCGTGTAATTTATCAGACATCTCGTTAAACTTGTGCGCAAGTTGACCAAACTCGTCTTTTGAATTCAGCGAGATCTTATAGTCCAAATTTCCTTTCCCAATTTCCTGAATTCCCTTATTGATCTTATCCATGGGGCGGCTCAGCATGACGGTGACAAAAAGTCCGCAGAAAAAGGATATTGTAAAAGTAACAATAAAGGCCTTAGAGGCGATATTCGCAATATTGGATCGAATGATCTTTTCGATATTATCGACGGATATTACCACGTCAAGAACACCCAGAATTTCCTTCTCTGCGCTGTGTGCATGACAGGCTGAATTATAGCAGTCTGCTTCATTCTCAATAGGATTTATCAATCCCATAAGTCTTTTTCCATCCTGACTTGTATATGTGCGGATTCGATCTTGAATAGAAACGCTGGCCAATACGCCGGATTTAGTGTGGCATATTACACACGCTTCGGCATTTACATCAACGGCATGTTTTGTTTCTGTGGAAGCGGTGGAAAACATAATCGTTCCGGTGCTGTTATATATACGAATGTGGACGACATTTTTTTCTTGGCCGATCGTATTAATTATCTGATTCACATCCTCACTGCGATTAAGAAGCATGGCATAACGGGTTGATTTTTTGATTACATCACTGAGATTATACGCGTGTTGTGAATAGGCTTGCAGGAGGTCCGATTTAAGATGCGAGGTTGTAAAATAAATATACAGGGCAAGGTTAGCGATCAGTATTCCAGAGATAACCGCGATCAGTTTGACGCTAAATTTATGTTGCCATCCAACCTGCATTGCGTCTCCATAATAGCTGATGTAACAGATTCAAATTACCCAAAATAAAAATCAGCCGCAATCTTTCTTACGGCCGGGTGCGACTGTTTCTCAATAGTGAATATCTTATTTTGTTAAATTATACGCCGTTTATTTCTTAAACACTTCGACTTTTTATCTTGTGCCTGAAAAGAACCTTGAGCATACCTAAGTAACCCTCTATACCTATTTGTTGGTACAAATGCTGGATCTTACGTTCGCCGCCGTCAGCTGCGCGGCCCGCGCCGGCGTGTTGAATCTTGTGCTGTATCAGCATACGAGAAAGATCGATAATCTGTTGTTGCCACTCTTGTTGTGAGAGACATTCCCGTGCAATTTCATTTTTTTCCGCTTCGATAATACCTATAACCCAGTGCGCCTGATCACGCTGGATACTGTCATCCGATTTATCCACATATAAGAAGTGAATGGGGGAATTCACCGTAATGCTTCCCCATGCGCCGCTCAGCATCAAACAGGGTTGCCCTTTTCGAATCTCGGTTCCTTGCCGGCCAGGTACCACCGTAAACACGTTGTCCAGAAAATGGACAGCAAAAGAGCTCAGACTCAATCGAAACGTTTGATCCGATAATTCGTCCAGAACCAGACTATTAGGCAGATAGATCAAACGGTCCTTATAGTCTTCATCCATCAGCCCATCGAGCAGGAGGTCAATCTTGTCAATCTCTTCCGTCTTTTTTTCACTCAAATCAGCCTTTTCACCTGAAAATGCGCAATTACGCATAACTCGGTCAAACTCACATCGCTCACAATCAAACTGTTTGTCACACAATCTATACTCGACCACATTTGATGTCATCCAAACGCAACGCGTATCGTCTGTAAGTGTATTCATGATGTATCCTTATCAATCCAGGAAGGCCTACATGATATCAAGACCAATAAATAAGTCTATGAAACATGATGGTGACGGTTCATAAAAAATGACATTTGCTCCACCGGTAATAATCATCACAGGAGTAAATCAATAAAATGAAGCGCGGCCTCACCTTACAAAAAATTCTGCGACCACTTTTTGCCAGTTCACATCGTTGAGTTTTTCAAGTTGCCCGATATATATCCGGCCATTTTCAATATACTCCCCTTCCCGCTTTTCGGATCTCAGAAGGTCTTCCATTAGCTCTTTGAACTTCTGAATATCCTCTTGAAAGAAAACCACGGCAGATTTTCCAATATTCATACTTTTAATTTCATTGTCCAAGTTGTCGGTATCGAGGGCACAAACCCAATTTCTTTCATACGGCGTTATGTCCAGTGCATCAAGATTATCCTTAAGCAAAGTATTTATCTGAGATACTTTTCCGCTCACGGGAGAATTAAACGTTATGCTTCTGTTTCCTTGTTTGATTGTGAATAGAGGCTGGCCCGCTTTTACATTCATGCCAAGATTTGGAAGTTCGACCGCATACACTTTTCCAATGAGCTTCTTTGCAAAGTCATCAATGCCGATTTTAGCTATGCCTTCCTGGTTCATACTAACCCAGGTATGATTTTTAGAAATAAAAACCCCGCCGGGAATCGAAAATTCACCTTTAACAAAATCACCCGATGCGGGAACATGAGTAATATGAACATTCGGCTTCAGTTGCTTCTGGATTTTATCCTGGCGTTTGATCAGCGATTTTTTCACAAAATTAAGAAGTTCATCTTCAGTAAACGGCTTCTGAACATAATCCGTTGCGCCGTATTTCATGGTTTCAACGGCGGTCTCCACCGACGCATAGCCGGTAATAATGATCACGTCGATATCCGGCCTCATATGCTTAACGGATTTAGTTACTTCTACGCCGTCCATCAATGGCATTTTTAGATCTGTAAAAACAAAATCATAATGATGTTTTTGAATCATCCCGAGCGCTTCCTGTCCTGTTTCGACGGTATCCACAGCATAACCATCCAAGACAAGAATTTTTCTAAAGCTGCCCAGAATAACTTCTTCATCGTCAACGCACAATATCCTAGCTTTCGGGTTCGCGACTTCCGCGCGTTTTAATGTTTTCGCTTCATGGGTAAAATCCAGCTTGAGGCTTTCCTGCAACACCATTTCGCGTTCTTTTTTTATTTTATTATCACTGAGGCGTTTAACGACCAACCGGATAACAATATCCGCAATGATAAATATTATTACTGCAAGAATTAATAGTGCCATGATATCTCCTAAAGATTAATATTTCTCTTCAATTTACAATCTATCTGAATTATAAGGAACCAACGTTTTTATTTCATAGGCAATATCAGCAGGAATAACACGATAAATCCAACCCTCAAAGTATGGATCCTTCTCAATCATGTTCGTATTCAAATTGAGATTGTGATTAACTTCAATTATCCTGCCGGAAACAGGCGAAAGAATGTTATGTGCTCTATCATCGCCCGACTTAATGACGGCACAGCTCACGCCTTGCACTATTTCTTCCTCTGAAGCGAGCAGCTCTATGTCTCTAACTGAATCGATGGTTTTCAAAAAGAGATCGCACGCGCCGATGAGAACGCTGCCATCATTCTCCTGGAACATCCAACTCGAATAACCAAGACGTAAGTATTTCGCAGGACAAGAAACGTAAAGAAAGCCGCTCGGGTTATTTTGGGCCGAAAGATCCGTTTGTCTCTTTTTTATTTCTTGATACTTATTTGCGCGAAATATTGAACTAAGCAATTCATCTACCGTAAAAGGCTTAGGTATAAAATCAACCGCTCCCTGGTATAGCGAATTGACTGCGTTTTCAACAGTAGAATAACCCGTCATCATTATCAATGCGCTGTCAACGTTCCGATTTCGAAGCTCGTCCAGAATTTGAAATCCGTCACCGTCAGGCATCATGATATCGCATATGATAATTGAGTAATAGCTTTGCGAAATTTTGTCAATTGCACTTCTTACGCCCAAGGCAAAGTCAACTTGATGATTCTCAAGCGAACAGATTTTGGTTACGGCATCAATTATCACCTGTTCGTCATCAATAACTAATATTTTTGTTGATTTGGTCATGATACATTTATTTCTATTGCTTTAATGGAAGGCGGATAACGAATGTAGTTCCTTTTCCCTCTTCACTTTCAACGTTTATCGATCCGTCATGATTATCAATTATGCCCCAAATGACCGCCAGTCCAAGCCCGGTTCCTTTTTGGCCTTTCGTAGAAAAGAATGGTTCGAAAATTTTCGGGAGGTCGGCTTTGCTAATTCCGCTGCCGGTGTCAGAAATCTTTATCTCTATGTATTCTTTTAGCCCGGCGGAATCTACAAAGTCCCACTTCTCCCAGTCGCTTTTTTCGGATGAACATACTTCGTAAACACCTTGTCCGCTTATTTCAAAAGATAAAACCGGAGCTCCGCAGTTTGGACACGTCTTATCCTGCTGAACAAGTAAATTATTGCATTCAGGGCACGCAAATTTGGTGTCGCCATCAATTTTATAACCGGGATAAAATTGATTTCGACGCTTCCCATACACCGGATCAAGATGCACTATGTTTTCCTCACCGTGACCGATAACTTTGACCTTCAACGCAGGAAGCCCGTCTATCTTGAATTCATTATCAATAAGACTGTGCCGCTTTGGGCAAGTTGCCTTTTTTATCTGAGCAATTCCAAACGGTGAAAGTGAAATTTGTTTTGTGAATACCTTTATAGTGCCGCCTTCTTTTCCGATTGCGTCCGATGCGTTGACAAAAAGATTAATAAAGACTTGCTGCATTTGATTTGCGTCAACCGTTATTTTCGGAAGATCATTTTCCGACAGCTTGATAATTTTTATTTTCTTGATCGCCAGTTGTTTCTCAATAACAGCAATAGCTTTATCGATTATCGCATTGATGTCGGCAACACCCTTCTTCGGAACAGATTGGCGGGCGAAATCCAGCAGACTTTTTACAATTTCCCTGCTGCGCAATGTTTCTCTGACTATTACTTTCAGGTCTTCTTGGAACTCCGGATTATCTTTTGTCCTTTTGAGCAAAAAACTGCTGTAGGTCAAAACTCCCGTAAGCGGGTTATTAATTTCATGCGCCACGCCTGCTGCTAATCGGCCAAGCGAAGCCATTTTATCAGACTGAAAAAGCTGTAATCTTGCTTCGGATAGTTTCTTTGTCATATTATTGAATGATTCGCCGAGCATCCCAATTTCATTGTCGCCCAGATATTTAATCGTACAATTCAAATTACCCTGACCTACCTGTTGAGTTGCATTGAGCAGCTCATGTACGGGATTCGAAACCCATCGCCGTACAAAAAAAGCAATTAATAATCCAAGCGAAATGATAGCTATTACAGCAAAAATCACAATTTCCCATTCTCTGGCGATTATAGCTTTGTCAATCTCTGCCAGAGAGATGGAAACATCTAAAACCCCAAGAACTTTTTGATTTTCAGGATGTGCGTGGCAGTCAGACTGCCAGCAGGATTGTTCGTTATAAATCGGGGTAATGATGCCAAGTACCCGGTTAGAGTCCTGATGGATCTTGAATATCCTGGTTCGTTCAGTTATCGAGATTTGTTCCAGCGGCTGATCCTCCGAATGGCAGGCATAACAACTTTCAGCTCTTTTGTCGACCATTTTATTGATGTTCTCGGGGTTCGAAGAATAGATAATCTCGCCAACCTTGTTCATGATGCGCACATCTCTAATTTGCGGCTGCTTGCCGATGGAGTTAATGGTTTTCTGAATTCGGTCTCTTTGATTCAGCATCATATCAAATCGCGTGCTGGCAACAACGGTTTCACCGAGCTGATTAGCGTGTCTTTCAACCTCTGAGATAAAACTGCTGCTTTGCGACTTGACATTAAAGTAAGCAAATACGCCAATAATAATGAGCGACGCTAACGCAACGACAGATATGAGGCGGAAACCTATTTGTTTAAACATGATATATCTTGTTCCTGGAAAAACGGTTCAGAATCCTCTGACTGTTATTTATTAACCAGCTTTCCCGGCTTTTGTTTTGGATATACATAATTATCATGGCAGCCTGAACAATTTGGTTTTAATGCGTAATTATTATTTGAATGGCAATCCTCGCAGCCAAGTTCCAAATGGGTCTCATCCAGAATCAACCCGGTGACTGAATGTTTAAAATTTTCTTTATTCCAATCCTTATGACAACTTAAACACGCATTATCAATTTTCTTATACGGAAGTTTTGATCCATGACATTTGGCGCATGAAAGCCTCTCGTGATATTTGCCCAGCGCCCACCGGGCGTTTATCGTATGGTCAAATGGCTCAAGCTTGGTTTCGCTATGGCAGGAACTGCATTTATCGTCTTTGTGACATGAAATACAGTTTTTGTGCTGCTCTTCAAAAGTCCTGTTTATATTTGCAGACTTTACTTTGCCATTGAATTTTTTGTTTACGTCGTGGCATTTAGCGCAGGTCTCCTGTTTATGGCACCCGGCGCAGGCCAATCCGAATTTCTTCGTATGGTCATCGTGATAAAAGGTAACAAGCTTTCCTTTATCGGAATTGGTTTCATAACTTATGTGCGACGGCTCCAAAATAACCGGATGGTCTTTTCCTAAATACTTTTTGTGAATATCATCTTGTTTAGTATCCTTAAAATCTTTTTTCAGTTCATGACAGGAGTTACAGCCTGTTTTATGACTCCATTCCCGATGACAATCCATACATTGCCTGTGATAAGCTCCCTTTAGATCAGGTAAACTGACATCTTCCCGTTTTCTTGATAATTCGTGGCAACTGTTACACTGCAAAATGGGGCCTGAGGTATTGTGATGGTGGCAATTCTCACAACCTCCCGACATGACAGACATTTGCGCATGTAACTTATGGGAAAAGTAAACAGGCCCGTATCGATCCAATATCTGATCCATGATTATCAGTTCGGGCGTTTGCTCCGGCTTCTGGTAAATCGTAACTATTTTTTCTCTGGGGCATTGCACCAGGCACGGTTCGTCTTTCTTTGGTACATCGCATGTATGACAGGTTTTGCAACTTATGCTAAGCTTGGCATGATCTTTACCCGGGCTCTGCTGTGCATTAACTCCGGCGGTAAGTGCTGTTATCAGCAACAAGCTAACTAGATTGATTTTCATTTTTCCACCCCCCTGATGCTATATTTTGTGGGCTGTGCAGTTTGTTTACCCGGCAAACTTATAACTGGAAAATTTAAAACTACAAAGCGATAGGCTAGAACAAGCATCGCGACGAACCCAACCGTTACGGAAATTTCACCGAATGACGGAAAATAAGATTCTGCCGAGTAGGGCGGAGTGTACGCAACTACGAAATTATTGATTCGGTTTAACAGAACTCCAAACACAACAAGGGCTGATGCCGTAAAGAGCAGCGGAGGTGATTTTAAAACTTTGGGTGACAGGAACATTCGTAACGGAATGATTACTCCAAACAAAATCTCAATAGTGAACATAACACTTGCAGTATTAAGTTCACCCAAATACACAAAGGTTTCACGTATGACCATATCGCCAATTTTGAATGCGAGATAAATTCCAAGCAGAGGTGCGATCATGGATCCTAATCGTGAAAGAACGTGCATTTCTGGTCTTAACTTAAGCGAACGTGAAGCGATGAGAGATTCAAAAATCACCATTGGGAAACCAACGGAAACCGCAGACAGCAAGAATAACAGGGGCAGAACCGGAGTTTGCCAAAGCGGATGCATCTTTGGCCCTGCAATGACCATTAATGTGCCAAGAGAGGATTGATGAAGCGTCGAGAGTACTACTCCCGCAATGATGAATATGAACATAGTTTTTGATAGTCCGCGATCAAGAAATCTCAGTATTTTATCTGCAGGTTTATTTAATGCGGACAACAAACCCGGCAGGTTAACTTTTCCGATAAATCTCTCCGTAAAAATGGGGAGAAATTCGATATAAAGAACAGTCATATATATCATGACGCAAATGCCAACTTCAAACAAAGCGGAGTTGCCGTTCCACATAATCAGCGGATGCCAAATGAAATACCACCTTCCGATGTCGACAAAAACTCCAAATGCAACAAAAGTATAACCCAACATAGCCGTTAGCAAAGCAGGACGTATAACGGCATGATACTCTTCACGATGCATGACATGCCCGAGAGCGGCAGTGGTGAATCCTCCTGCGGCAAGCGCGACCCCGGCGGCGACATCCACCCCAATCCATAATCCCCAGGGATATTGGTTGTTAAGATTGGTAACCGCGCCAAGCCCAAAGAAAAATCGGCCCATTAAGAAAACAAGACCATTTAGCGCAATGATGACGAGAACTATAACACCGGGTGTAAAGAATCTATGTTTGATGGGAACGGGATTTACAGATTCGTGATTCATACATGTTCCTCCTCTTTTAATTCTTTGCGGCGTTTTGCAATCCACATGATTCCGCCCAGCAGTGCATAAAGCGAAACCGGAGGAACGAAGTAGGCAAAAATTCCGTGCTGGATTGATTCGGACACACCCGGCGCAGGGTTATTTCCTAAATCTGGAAATTCCAGTTCTTTAAATTCTTTTGATGACAGGTATAGCCACGACGTGCCCCCTACTTCATGTTCACCAAGTATATGATCCACATAACGATCCGGATTTCTTTTAATGCGATTGCGTGCAACCTTAATTAGCTCGCTTCTGGGACCGTATGTGAGCGCCTCTACCGGACAGATGGCAACGCACGCGGGAAGTTTTCCGTTTTTTGTTCTGTCAAAGCAGAAATCACATTTCATGATCAACGGATCAAGCGCCTTATCATACTCAAACGCCGGAATCTGAAATGGACATGCCGCGAGGCAGTAACGGCAACCGATACACATGTCGGTATCCCATATGACTGCTCCGTTTTCTTGTTTTGAAAAAGCTCCAACAATACAAGCAGATACGCAAGCCGGTTGGTCGCAATGCATGCACTGTACTTTTACATCAACAGGAAGGTTTGAATTTTTGCCGCGTGAATACTCATTCACAACGGTCAGCGCAGTGTGGTCAGGTCTTCTTCTGAATTCCATTGGTTTTCTATCTTCATAGGAAAATAACTCCCCGGCAGGTAAATCATGAGCATCCTTGCAGGCCCACTCACAATTTCTGCACCCCACACACACTGTCGTGTCAACAAGAACCCCCATTCGGTCGGCCGATAAAATATTCTTAGGGGCTGCTTTTGCCGGTGAGGCAGATAGCCCCGTCACTCCTGCCCCGATTATTGCGGTCTTTTTGAGAAAATCGCGTCGACTCTTGCCAGACATGTTCCGTTCCTTTCAAAAGTGTTAGGAATATCTCCACAACAAAATCAATATAATTGTGTTTTTTTTCACAAACAATGACGTTTGTCATGTTTTTGTAAAATTTTAGTGCATTTGACTGAAGTGCGTTCTTCTATGACAGAAACGGCAGCGACATAACATACTGTAAATTCATGCATTACCGATATTACGGCATTTTAGAAAGAATATGTCTGACGCTCACAGGGATTTTTTCCATGTACATCTCATTTCAGAGAAAAATTCAGAAAATAACACGCTCGCCGACAAGAAAAAGTTTGAAAATTTAGTATACTGTTTATTCCGTATCAGCTGAGTTATTATGATTCTGTATGGTGTGGAAATTTGCGGCTGAAAGAAAACTGCATAATCGAATGTTTGCGTTCGGCTTTTTGCAGGATCAGGTAAACCGATAGTCGCGATTGGCAAAACCTAATTTGTACTTGATTATCAGCAAAAAAAATAATATTACAGTGATGATGTCCATGGCCGTGGCATGCAAGAAACATCGCTACAAGAAAAAACCGGAGTAAGTATGAGGGTATCTCTTAATTGGTTGCGGGACTACGTTGATATTTCCCTGCCCGTGCGCGATCTCGCGCATCGCTTGACGATGAATGGGCTAAATGTCGAAGAAATACTTGAAAGCGATCCTTTCAAAGGCGTAATCGTTGGAAAAGTTGTAGAAGTCAATAAACACCCGAACGCGGACAAATTGTCTTTGACCCGCGTTGACATCGGAAGCGACATCTTAAATATTGTCTGCGGTGCGCCGAATGTACAATCGGGCCAGCTCGTTGCCGTCGCCACTATCGGCACGATGATGCCGGGAGGATTTGAGATCAAGAAAGCAAAAATTCGGGGGGAAGAATCCAACGGGATGATTTGTTCAAAAAGTGAACTTGGATTCGAAAAGGAAAAATCGCCGGGAATTTGGGAACTGGACATTCATCGATCCTATCAATTAGGCCAGGGCTTCACGGAATTTATGAGACTCGGTGAAACCGTATTTGAGATCGACGTGACGTCCAATCGTCCGGACTGCCTGAACATGCTCGGTATTGCGCGTGAAATAGCCGTCATCGAAAACAAATCATTGAAAACTCCGGAAACTAAACTCACGGATAGCGGCATCCCTATTGCGTCGCTTGCCTCAGTAACTGTTGAAGATGCTGAAGGCTGCCATCGTTATGCCGCGCGCGTAGTGCAGGGTGTGGCCATCGGGCCATCTCCGCACTGGCTTGTAGAAAAACTGGAGGCCGTCGGCTTGCGACCTATCAATAATATTGTCGACATAACCAATTTTGTCATGCTCGAATGCGGACAGCCGTTGCATGCGTTTGATTATGATGAACTCAAAGGCCACCGTATTATCGTCAAGAAATCCAAAGCAGGTGAAAAATTTCAAACCCTCGACGGAAAATTTCATGAACTTAACGACGAAGCGGTCATGATCTGCGACGGAGAACGATCGATAGCGATCGGCGGGATTATGGGCGGTAAGAACTCCGAAATTTCCGATAAAACGAAAAATGTTTTACTGGAATCGGCGTTTTTCAACAGCAAACGGATACGTCGCGCTTCTAAATTCCTTGGTATTACTTCTGATGCATCAGGACGGTTTGGCCGTGGAATTGACCCGGATGGAACACTACGCGCTCTCGACCGCGCAACGGACCTCATCATGCAATTCGCCGGAGGCTCCGTCGCGTCCGGAGTTATTGATATTGTAGCGCAACCACACGCGCCGCGAACCTTGAAACTTCGCGCAACTGCAGTAAATAAATTACTGGGATTGACTATTCCTGAAAGTGACGCCGTTTCAATATTAGAAAAACTGGAGTGCCGCGTAAATAAAGCACGCGACGGAGAATTAGAAGTTACGCCGCCTAGTTTCCGCCTTGATCTGAACGTCGAAGAAGACCTGATCGAGGAAATTGCCCGTATTTACGGATACGACCAAATTCCTAACGCCACCGGTGCTTATGTAAATTATGAAGCGGAAGAATCTAAACCGGAAAGACTTTCAAGAGAACTTCGCGCAACCATGCGTGAGATTGGATTCTCAGAAGCTGTAACCAATTCGATGGTTCATCCGAAAGCGCAGCTCGTATTGTCACCTCAGGCTGAAGGACAATTCATGAAGATTATGAATCCGATCAGCGAAGAAATGTCCGTTATGCGTACTTCGATGCTCCCAAGCCTCTTTGATATCATCAAGGGAAACCTGTTCAGAAAAAATTATGACCTCCGCGTGTATGAGATCGGTAAGATCTATATACGGAATGACGGCAACTTATTGCCGGATGAACAAACAATAATCTGCGGATGTGTAACCGGGATGCGCGGTCCGATGCATTGGGATCATCGGCCAGAACCTTTTGATTTTTTTGACTTAAAGAGCGTAATTCTGCGTATTTGTCAAAAATTTATGCTTGACACTATTGAATTTAATCCCTATAATTTAATTGAGGTGTTTGCACCTAACTCTTTGGAAATTAGTTCCGGTAATCATCGGCTTGGTCGTCTCGGAAAAATTCAAAAGAGCATTTTACGGCACTTTGACATTGACAAAGACGTTTGGGCATTTGAATTGGACTATGCCGTGTTATCGCAGTTAGCCCGATTCAAGAAATCATTTAAACCGATCTCACGATTCCCGTCTATTCAGCGAGATTTGGCACTGACAGTTAATAAGTCAATTTCTGCCGGCTCACTTATGGATGTTATCCGCGGAAATGCCGGGGCGAATTTAGAGTCGCTTGATGTTTTTGATGTTTTTACGGGAGACCAGATCGCATCGGATAAAAAAAGTTTAGCTTTCTCGCTTCTCTTTCAATCTCCCGAGCGGACGTTAACCGAAGAAGAGATTGATGCGGCATTGAAGACGGTAATTTCAAGAGTTGAAAAAGAGTTTGGCGCCCAATTAAGATAAACTAATAGATGTAGCTCGTCGTGATGAAAGGTATCGCCAAAAATAAGAAAACCAAAACGACGAGTATCACTGCGCTTGAACTGGTTTCTAACAACCAGTTTGACCTTCTGGAAATAAAAGCAGTTGAGCTGCTGCGGGAACTGCAGGAAACTAAAGCAGAACGTGACCGGCTCAGATCGGATATGGAAAACAGCCAAAGCGGCTTATCTGAGGCGTTGGAATCCGTAAATCGAGAGCTCGAAGCAAAAGAGCAGATTTTGCGGCGACAGCAGGCAGTTCTTAAAACAAAAGAGGCGTCCATACAGGATTTACAGCAATCACTTGGTGAACAGCGAAAGCAATTGGAATTAATATTGGCCGAAAATCAAAATTTGAAAGAAGATATTGAACAACTCAGAACAGATGCATCCGGCCAGAATCCGATGGATCAGCATAGCCGCGATCAAATACGGTTCCGGCTGGAGAAAGTCGTTCAAAAGTTGGATCAATTAGAAAAAGTTATTTATGCAAGTTAACCGATACACCACAGGTGTAAGAAACAACAGTGGACAAGAATACTGTTAAGGTAAATATCTACGGGTCGGAATATGTGATCAAAGGTGATGCAGACACCGGTCACATAGAAAAAATATCTCAATTTGTCGACCAGAAGATGAAAGAAATCAATAAGAGCGGAG
>JAEUSK010000293.1 GCA_016787925.1 bacterium
GAGGTCACAATCTTCATCCACGATGCAGGGCGACTTTCCGCCCAATTCCAGTGTGAGCGGAATGAGTTCTTTCGCCGCCTCGGAAGCTATTTTTTTTGCTACAGGTACGCCGCCGGTATAAAAAATGTGATCAAAGCGGAACCTGGACATCATCATAGGAATTACGGCATGTCCTTCCCCTTGGACAACGGTAACGTGTTCCGGCGAAAAACAGGCTGTGACGATCTTATCAACGACGGCTGCGCTTGCTGGAGAGAATTCCGAAGGTTTTACTACCGCGCAATTTCCCGCCGCGACCGCCGCGATCAGCGGATTGAGGCTCAACTGCACTGGATAATTCCACGCGCCGATGATCAGAACCACGCCTTTCGGTTCATATTGAATGTAACTCGAAGAAGGAAAATGCAGGATCGGCGTACCGACGTGCTGCGATTTTACCCACGAGCGGATACGCTTTATGGCAAAATTGATCTCGTCATACAGGAACCCGATCTCGCTGGCATAGCTCTCGAAAGCCGGTTTTCTGATATCCGCATCCAGGGCCTCAAAAATATCCTTTTCATGTATGCGTATCGCTTCTTTCAGACATTTTAGCTTTTCAATGCGGTGTTCAACATTACGCGTGGCTCCGCTCAGAAAGTATGTTTTTTGCTTTGCGGAGATCGATAAAAATGTTTTTTCATCCATATGTCTCACAAACTGGTTTTATTTGACTTTTGCTCACCGATAAGAAAAAAACAGGACTCTGCTATATAATCATTTTTGATATTTTAGTAAACAAAAAACAGATACTTAAACAACAAATGTAATACTAATATGATAAGTAATACCTTTTTTACTTGACATACATATGCTTTTATGTTATACTATGAATGTAAGTCAGAATTTTCATGAAAGGGTTTACTATGGATTCAGTAGTCACAACCAAAGGGCAGATTGTTATTCCTTCCAAACTGCGAAGAAAGTACGGAATCAAAAGCGGAACCATCATCCATTTCTATGAGGGTGACGGCGAAATACGGATCGTTCCCATTACGCACGAAATGGTCAAATCAAACGCAGGATTCATGGGAACGAAAGGAAAACTGCTGAAGGCCCTGATGGAAGAAAAGAAACGGGAACGCGAATTATGAAGAAATACGTATTGGACAGCTACGCGCTTCTCGCGTATGCTGAAGGCGAGCAGGGGCAAGACACCGTCATTGAAATTTTAGGAAAAGCGTTGGATCACAAAGCTGAAATTTTCGTGAGTATTATCAATTGGGGTGAGATGTATTACATTGCCTTACGTGAGGGAGGCGAAAACCGCGCCGAACTGTACCGAACAACGCTTCTGAAATATCCCATTACCATTTTTGACGCGGATGCCGAGATCACACAGCAAGCGGCTAAATTTAAGGCCTTTCACAAAATATCTTATGCCGATGCATTTGCTGCGTCATTGGCTAAATTGAAAAAGGCGGAACTGGTTACCGGAGATAAAGAGTTCAAAAGTTTGGATAAAGAAATAAAGATTGTGTGGGTATAAGTTTTATTAACTAGTTAAGAGCCCAATCAACGAAAACTCCGTCTCCAAATTCAAATTTCAACATTTCCAATTTGTTTCAAATCCCCTCTTCCGCCAGAACATAACTCATGATCGCCATCGCTACCGCGCCCGCTTCGAGTTCCCGTTCGTTCACTTTATCTATCGTGTCGAGATCGGAATGATGGTAATCAAAGTAGCGATGCCAGTCGGGGCGCAAGCCTATAGTTGGAACGCCCAGTTTCTTCAGTTCTGAAATATCCGCACCGCCATGGCCTTTGACAATCTTGTCGGCTTCGATAGGTGCAAGCACATACGCCCATTTTGCGATCTTCGGCAGCGCGAGGGAATCCGCGTCCACTGTAAAAGCGCGCGGCGAAAATCCGCCGGCATCCGTTTCGATCGCAGCAATATGTTTCTCGTTCGGCCTTTCCATTCTCGCATACGCTTTGCCCCCGCGTAAACCGTTCTCTTCGTTCATGAATAGTACAACACGAATTGTTCTCCTGGGGCGCAGTCCTTGTTCCTTCAACAATCGGATTGC
>JAEUSK010000020.1 GCA_016787925.1 bacterium
ACTAGTTTTCCAGCTCCTCATACCCGCCAACCTTCCTGCCGTGATGGTCGACGGCAATAGATTATTACAGAGCATTGAACATTTGGTAGAAAATGCTATAAAGTTTACACCGTATAACGGCGAGATAAAGATCGAAGTTGCACAAATGAAGAATTCCATCGATATCATGGTCACCGACACGGGTGCGGGTATTCCGGCAAAATTTCATGAACGGATTTTTGATAAATTTTATCAAATTGACCAGTCTACTACGAGATCAGTCGAAGGCGCAGGCATCGGACTCAGCCTTGCGAGGCACATAGTCGAATTGCACGGAGGCGTTATCAGCGTTCTCAGTAAGGAAGGTGAAGGCTCCACATTCAAAATTTCTCTCCCTAAACAACACATTCTGACCTAGTATTTACCGTTTTTGTTTGTTCCCATGACTGAACCCATTGTTTACCTCATCATCCTCTCCTATAACGGGAAACAGCTCACTCTTGATTGTTTATCCTCGGCTCTGAAATTAAATTACAAAACCTTTATTGTCGTGCTTGTTGATAATGCGTCCACAGACGGCAGCGTCGATGCGGTAAAAAACGAATTTGCAGACGAATTATCTTCCGGAAAAATAATTCTCATTGAAAACGAGATTAATTTGGGTTTCGCAGGAGGAAATAATGTCGGGATTAAATACGCTTATGAGAACAATGCGGATTATGTTTTGCTGCTGAATAACGATACGGTGGTGGATAAAGAACTTCTCTCAAACATGATCCCGAAATGCGAAACAGATGAAAATATCGGTATTGCCGGGCCGAAAATCTATTATCAGAATCCGCCCGATCAGATTTGGTTTGCCGGCGGTGAGATACTGCTGTACAAAGGTCAGAGCAGGCATATTGGTATTCGCCAAAAGGATATTGGGCAATTCAATACAGTCAGAGAATGCGATTATATAACAGGGTGTGCGATGCTGATCAAACGCACAGTTGTAAATCAGGTTGGTTATCTCGATACGGTATATCCGATGTATTCCGAGGATGCGGATTATTGTTTTCGCGCGAAACGACAGGGATTTAAGATGCTGTATATTCCATCCGGCCGCGTATGGCATAAAATATCGGCGGCAGCCGGCGGACAATTAACATGGAAGAAAATCCGATTTCGTTTACAAAGCAATTTTATTTTCCTGAGACGTCATGCGCGAGGGTATCATTGGTTCACCATTCCGTTTTATTTTGTGTGGGATGTCTCGCGTGTGTTGGTTTCGGTCGTTACAGGGCGAATAAAAAATTGAAAAAAATCATACTATCATAGCAATTCTCATTAAATCGATAATATTTTATTTTGAACTTGACTCTATCGCTTTTTTTTTTGTAGCTTAAGCCACTATCGAATAGTGACGTAGCAAAATACTCACGCGAATTTTTCTAAAATGAGAAATAATTTCATACTTAAACGAGAGATCTCTTTAGGTTTTATTTATTGTTACTTAATTCACAATATGTTGTAGTAGCTCTACCGATTCAAATTAACCGGAATGGGCGTTAGTCAAGGTTCCTGGGTTAAATGGTTTCCGGTTTTAGAGCATGCGACACCTGAAATGAATAGGAGAAAGGAATTTACATGGTTAAACTTATTCACCTTTTATTACTCTCCTTTTTGGCCGGCTTATTGTCGTGCTCCAGTTGTTCTACGGATGAAAATGAAGGACGTGATACCCTATTAGACAAAGAGTATACGTTTATTGTCGGAATTCTTGCCGCAGATTCCATTGACGATTATCGGCATGAGATTTTTGTGGGCCGTATCCGCCCAATCGCAAAGGATGAACACATCCCGTCGGGTGAAGATCCTTGGTCTTATCTCGTCACTATAACAATGCACAATTTTTACCTTGCAACGGTAGAGGGCGATGACGGTTCCGCAATAGTTTCCATCCACAAGTCTACCGGGGACAGTGTTCTCATGCAATCGGTGGGAAATGGACTATACCGTGACGTAGACAATCAACTGAACACCCTACCTGCGACTACATACCAGTTGAAAGTTTATTCCAATGGTAACTATTACGAAGCGCAAACAACCACGCCCGGTTACTTTCGAAGCAATATCCAAAACGATACGGTAACTGTTCCTATTCAGAGTTGGTTTGACATTTATAAGGGAAGTATCACTTTCCCAATGACAACAAGTCTTGGTGCTTTTTTCTATCGCGATTGGGTTACTACTAAAATTTTTGACAATTCAAATCAATTGATTTTCCAAGCAGATGCTATTGATCACTTCTTCAATAGTTCTGAAGCTAATATCTTTTTGTCAATGGATTCCAGCTGCATCAGAGATAGTTTGGTCAGATGTTATGCTGAAAAAAGCCACGAAATAGTAGCCGTGGATGCCAACTACGCAAAAATATACCGGGCAGGTGGGACATTTACCGGAACCTTAAGCTGGTTCAATTGGTTTGATCAATACAACAGTCTTCCGGTCAAGACGCTGAGCTTTAGGTCGTCCATTCAAGGAACAGAACCGGTAGGCGGAGTCTTTGGTTCAATCTATCGAATCCGGAAAAACTATATCGTAAGACCTGTTTTATCTATCGCTAAAACTAATTTAATGACTCTTGAAAGTCAGAAATTATAATATTGTTTTCAAAGGATAAAAAAAGGATACGTAATGAGAAAAATTAATGTCGTCGTGTACTTTCTGCTGAGTTCCTGTTTCATAGCGTGTTTTGGTTGTGAGCGCAAGCCGGAAGATGAATCCTTTTTGGATAAAGAATATACTTTTATTGTCGGGTTGATCACGCCGGACACGCTTCGGGACTATCGACACGAAGTCTTTGTGGGTAAAATCAAGCCGGTGGTCACGGATGATCACGTTCCTGAAAGCGAAGACCCGTGGAATTACCTCGTCACCCGAACGATGCACAGTTATTACCGTGCAAAAGTGGCAGGTACGAGCGGGGCAGTGGTATCCATTATCAACGATCAAGGTGATTCGGTTCTTTTTACGGAAATCAAAGAAGGCATTTACCAGGATGTAAACAATGCTCTCCAGATCGAACCGCAAAAAACCTATCGGCTGAATGTATATGTAAATGATAGGTGGTATACGGGTACAACTACGACGCCAGGAAATTTTAGACACTTCGGACCTGCCGATGGAGATACGGTTGATTTCCAAGCCACGAAATACAAAGGCAGCACCTCGGACACCAATACATATATTGTTAATCAGCAACTTCCATTAACATCGAGTTTGGGAGCTTCTTTCTATCGACACCGCGTAATCGACATAAGAAACGGGCTTCAACATGTTTCTATTGATCATTTCATGGACGCAAGGGATGCATTAATCTACTTAGTATTCAGTCTCTTGCAATCCTCTCCCTATTCATTTGATTACCTCGTTGAAGAAAGGATGGAAATTACAGCCATTGATCCGAATTATGCGAAAATGTATAGACCTGGCGGTAGTTATGTCGGAACAAAAGATTGGTCTGGTTGGTTTGATCAACAGAATCCATTTCCTGTCAATCCCATACTAGATCATTCGACAATAGGAGGAGATGAGGATGTTGCCGGTGTTTTCGGATCGTACAACCGGATTACCTTGCATTACTGGGCAAAAGGCCTGAGAACGAGCAATAAGGTCATTCCACAATCAACCGGAAGGAGGTAAACAATATCTGGGATGATTCCATAAGTAATTAACGCATTTTAAAACAAAAAGGGAAGAACCATATTTCCGGTTTCAGAGCATGCGGCACATGAAATGAATAGAAATATGGACTTCCCCTTTGATAAGATAAGACATCCGTCTTGGATTATCAATTAAGAAAGGACTGCTTTATGCGAATGAGAAATCGATTGTATTTCCTTGCGCTGGTAACGGTGGGACTGCTAGCTCATCTCGCCGGGTGTGATGGAAATGAAAAACCTTCGGACAAAACCGAAATCGGGCTGGTCAACAAATTCCCTGAATTGACCATGACAACCCATGAAGAGTTGTTCGAGCAAACGCTTCAAAAAACCACGGGGCCGAAAAGTCATGGACTCAATGACATTGCCTTGTACTTCGCTTCAAACAAAAAGTGGCTAAAAAAGACCATTTTGACCGAAGCAAAGGATCGCGGCATCGCAGTAACAGAATTAGCAGATGATGCAAAAAGCTCTGAACTGGTTCTGGACGGAATTAGTTATACGATTAAGGTTTCATTGCTCAATGAAAAACAATCGGAAATTCTGAGCCGCTCGGAAAAGGAAATAAGTTATGCCGTCGGTTTGGATCCGGATGTATTTTACGCCAAAGAGACTGAGATGCCGGTTTATTATTGGAATAAAGAAAATAAGGAGATCGAAGAAAGATTTGTCCCGATTATTCATCCCTCCATCGAAGTCAGCAAAGTGGATGAAATAAAAGCGGTCAAGGATGCGATCGAATTTCCTGTTTTTCTTGTAAGTATCGAGGAAAACGAGCCTATGGAGAACATAGGAAAAGCGAGGGAGATGCGGGGAAGTTTAAATAAAAATGCCGCAACCATGGTTTTTGAGCGTCATCCTTATCTGTCACTGTACTCGATCAAGCTGAAAGATAAAGAAGACTATGCCGAAGAAGAATTTGAATTGTTTTATTCCGGTGTAAACACTCCTTATATTATCGGTATGTACACCGACATGCTATTTAACGGGAATTATCGCAACGATATTGCCGGGCGCTACGTAAAATACCCGGATGTCAACGGCATTAACACCTACAACTGTCCAAATTGGATTGCAATTGCAAATATGGATAATTTTACTTCCACTTCTTTCAGAATGGTCGCCATTGAAAACGACGATAACGCCGGAAAAATCAAGGTTCAGGGAGGCTCTGTATATTTAGGCTACAATACTCAGCATTTTAAAGTTGGTGAAACGGCTACAACGACGGATGAGTGGGAATATGATACGGACGGGAACGGGGGGTGGCCATTTAACGACGACGATGACGTGTATAAGCAGTCTGGCGTTTCAAAAGTAACTAAAAATAATTTGATTACTGAATTAAGAGGTAGATCAGACTTCAACACCGATGACGCAGCAGTGAATTTGGAGGATGTCAATTATAAGCTCGGTATCGAAATTTATCCGCCGTATTTGGCATGCGGTATCACACCCACGCCTCCTGCCGCGACGGTTGGTAATACGTATGCATTCTATGCGAATGCATCAGGCGCTTCCGGAAGCTATACCTACCTGTGGGAGTATTACCGTTGCACCGGTGAACAAATAGCATTCTCCAACGACCCTCAATTACCTCCGGGGGGTGGATGTGGTTGGAATACTAAGTCTACAGCAAGCTACACCTCGTTCATGCCTATGAATGGTGATATCCTCAAAGTTACAGTGACCGACACCCAATCCGGAGAGGTAGCAACAAGTTCTATCTCATGGTAATATGATCTGTAATTATTAGAAAGGGCTGGTTACACCAGCCCTTTTTTTATGTACCGTTCTGGTATTGCTGGTTAACTATGCGTGTTTTCTTTATTGCAGAAGGCCTGTGACAGACACAAAAACTGTCATTCTGCAAGAATCTTTTTTTGAGTATAGTAAGATCCGCGATTCAAAAAAGATTCCTCCAGAATGACATGGGCACCTTGCTACGCGCAATAACACATAATTTATAGGCCAATATCAAGTGTGCGGCAGGTGTGCCATTCGTAGGTGAGTAGTTACGGACGAATAAAAAAATTGATGTTTTTAAAGTTGAATTTTAACCATAAGTTCAATAAGTTTTTCGCCGTTGATGATAAAATATTAAACCGTTATGATTTCAAATATGGATGTTAAAGGTTCAGATCGTCAAGAAAAAATTATTAAGGCTTGGAGCGAGACATTGTCCGGACAAGTTAAAGGTCTTTCGTTGGCTGGCGCGGAATCGTATGTGCGTAAAAGCATCCTGGAAGCGGAAACCCTCACGGAACAGAAACTGGACGATATGGATAAGAGAGGACTCTCAGACCCTTCCAAAGCGCGTTTTGTAGGGCATGTAGTTTCAATCATGTATCATCTGGTATCCAATGATCATAACGGAGTCGACACGGAAAATTTGCGAAGAACGCTGATTGATGTATACCAACAATTTCCAGATCATTCTGAAAAATAAGAAAGAGTGCATACGATGAACGACGTATTGATGAATAGTTTAATGGGATTTATTCGCGCGCCTGAATTTTTCCTTTTGTTGACCGCCGTTGTAATTATCATGTGGGAAGC
>JAEUSK010000057.1 GCA_016787925.1 bacterium
TACCGTTTACTTGATAGATCATGAAAAAAAACAATTGTGGTCAAAGGTATTACAAGGCGACAGCATTGTTGAAGTGCGTTTAGCGCTTGGTCAGGGAATAGCGGGTTTTGTTGCCCAAACCGGAAAAAAAATTATTTTGAAAGACGCTTATAAAGACCCGCGATTCAATCCCGACTTTGACAAAAAAACGGGATACGTGACAAAAAGCATACTATGTATGCCTATGAAAAACCGCAATGGACAGATGATCGGCGTCTTTCAGATCTTAAACAAAAAGGCCGGTTATTTTAATGTTGACGATACGAAGTTTCTCGATACGTTATCTGTGGACGCCTGTATTGCAATTGAGAATGCGCGTCTTTACGAAGAGGCCATCGAAAAAGAACGAATGGAAAAAGAACTTGAGGTTGCGGCCACAATTCAGGAAATGATAATTCCAAAGGAGATCGTTCAGCAAGAGGGGTATGAAATTGCAGGGTTCAACGTGCCGAGCAAACAAGTTGGCGGCGATTTCTATGATGTGGTGCACCTTCCCAACGGTCATATTGCGCTAATTATTGCCGATGTTTCCGGCAAGAGTATCCCCGGAGCGTTACTGGTTTCGACACTGCAAGCTTCCTTGCGAGCGTACCTTGAAAGTGATTTTGATCTTAAAAGACTTGTGACAAAACTTAATCAGATAATCCTAAAAAACTCCACCGAAGACAAATACATTACTTTTTTTATTGCGATTCTTGATCCTAAATCCCACACTCTTACATCCGTCAATGCCGGCCATAATCCGCCGCTTATTTGCCGAAGCGGAACGATCAAAAAACTTACGGTTGGCGGTATTCCGCTGGGCATGTATCCGTATGACCAATATGAATCGGAGAAAACCCAATTAGGGCCCAATGACGTCGTGGTTATGTTTACAGATGGCGTTACGGAAGCGGCTGACAAGGATGACGAATTTTATGATGATAACAGGCTGGAACAATGCGTTTTAAAAAATGCTCAATTACATGCCGATAAATTGAAGCAGGTTATTTTCGATGATGTGAAAGAGTTTGTTGGCGAAGCCGAACAATCGGATGACATAACGATGCTCCTATTAAGAAAAAAATAGACGTGCAAAAGGGGGAATGATGAAAACAAAATTCTCATTACTTATGCTTTCATTCTGCTTAGTTTATCCTGCCCATTCCCAGAATACAAGCGGAAATGCGATGATTGTTAGTGTTTCCGGCGATGTGCGATGCGTGACGTCACAAGCTGCAATTCTAAAAACCGGGGCTATCCTTGAGTCAAAAGACTCGCTTTTCTTAAGCGAAAAAGCAACGATTTCAATTTTGGAAGAAGACGGGAAAATAAGAACATATCGCCAATCATTTAGATTAGCGGGCAAATCCGAATCTAACGCTACAGTGCAAAAGTTACTTAAACAGGCCATGCAAAATCAAAGCTGGATTGAATCCGCAAAAAAGAAACCGAGAAATAATTTCCGCTCCACTACGGTTGACAACATCCAAATGGTTTATCCCAGGAACACACGATTGAAAAAATTGCCTGGGCGTCTGAACTGGACGATATTGTCTAAATCCGACAATGAATACGAAGTTTCAATTCGGTGTTATGAGAACGATTTTTCATACGATCAGTCAACTAAAGGCAGTAGCCTAAATATAGACACGGTTGTATCGCTTTTAACGGGCAAACAGTATTATTGGTTCGTCAGGGAAGTATTTTCCGAACTTTCCGAAGTTCCTTCGGCAGTGTGGTTCTACGTTTTGGATGCAAAAGAGATCAAGAAATTAGAACAGGAAAGACACACTCTTGCGTCTATCATGAATAACGACACACTTTCAGTTGCGTATAAAATGCTCTACGCCAACCTGTTGATGTCGTATGAACTCTATGAGGACTGCAAATCGATATTGGATGATTTGTCAAAGCATGACGGTCATAACCACTTGGTCAACACATTTTATGCAATCATTTATGACAAAATGGATTTGATTAGCGATTCCAGAAAATATATCGAGTATACTGATCAATATAGAAAATAGAATAACATTTTTTTGGGAATATGACAAAAGTCATTTGAATTAAATATAAAATTTTTTATGATAGATGGAACTTTAATGAGTTGTTGTGCGTTAAAAGGTATAGTAGACACACAAAAAATATGATGATTTACAACAAAATAGTCAAAACGGGCATAGTTGCGATAACCATAACTGCACTAATAGCGGTATATCTTAGTCCCGGCATGAATATGTTGTGCTCGGCAAATGCAAGCGAAAGTATGACTTGTTGCAAGAAGGCGGACAATTCAAAGAGTAGTTGCAGCTCTCAAAGATCAAATACACTGTCGATTCAATCCGCACACAAATGTCCTTGTCCTTCAATGCAATCGGGACCTAATAAGAGCTTCGACGAAGTACTGCCGATTACCGGAAAATCAGAGTCAAAATCACAATCTCTTGAATGCGCTTCAGTTTCCTCAGAAATATATACGAGTTCCACATCGGAATTGACACTTACCGGTTATGTGCATTCTTATTTACCCGCACAAGAACGCCTTTCTCTCCTTCAAACCTTCCTTATTTAAACTCTTCTTTTTTTTGATCATTGGTGTAGGTTGTTTTGACCGTGTCAAAACATGGTTCTGCTATTCAGTATTATGGAATAGTTGGGCAAAACCGTAATCTAAAATGATGATTTCAAAACAGGAAGATTTGTATGTTTCATTCTATAAAAATCGCATGGTTTATTCTACTTTTGTCACATCCTCTGTGGGCTCAAATGCAAAACGACATAAGCCTTAATGAACTTATTCAAGAAGCACTAAACAACAATCCGCAATTACACTCTGTGCGCCATCAAGCGGACGCGGCTAAGGAGCAAATCAAACAAGTGACCTCACTGGACGCGCCGCAGGTAGGCATTGAGTTTTATCAAACGCCAATCAGATCTTTTCCTATCGCAACAAGAAATAACATGGAAACCGATTATTTTGTTCAGCAAATGTTTCCGTGGCCCGGAAAATTATCCGGTATGGGAAAAATTACAGAAAATAACGCCGCGATGAAAGATCAGGAATCGAAAGCGCTGGAAAAGAAAATCATACGCGATCTTAAATCGGCATATTATGAACTGTATCTGGTTCAGCGAAAGATGGAGATCAATGAAGAAAATAAACTCATCATGCAAAAGATCATTGATATTGCTATTAAACAATATGAAGTGGGCGCCGGCAATCAATCCGATATTTTACGGGCACAAACCGAATTAACACAATTGACCAACGAAAGTTTTTTGCTGGAGAAGGAAGAGGGAATTACGGAGGCTATGATCAATACATTGATCAGCCGACCTGCAAATCAGCCTTTAGGGCGAATTGCTGATTTGGAGATTCATGATATCAAGCTGAGCTTTAGCCAATTGGCTGCGATGGCCGAAGATAGCCGTGCGGAACTAAAAGCCATGGGTTTCAATATTGAGATGTTCAAGTCTGAACAGGCTCTCGCCAAGCGCGAATTCTATCCGGACATCATGGTTCGCGGGATGTATAAAAATATGTCGAATACTTCAAAAGACTTTTGGTCACTGATGATCGGATTCAATGTTCCGATCGCCTTTTGGTCTAAAAATAAATACCAGGGCAAAGTCAATGAATTTGGCAAACATGTCAATCATGCCCGGATGGAGTATCAGGATACGAAAAACATGATTGGAAACGATATTCAGAATGCTTTGGTCATTATGGAGTCGTCGCGTAAGCTGGCGGATGAAATTAAATATCATCTTATTCCGCAGGCCGAAGCGGCATTAGATGCAACACTCGCGTCGTATCAGTCAGGTAAAACATCATTCATTATGACGCTGGACAGTTACCGCATGTTGTTAATGGCTAAACTGGATTATTCGATGAGCGTTATGAATACTGCGGTCAGTGAGGCCCGATTAGAACAGGCCGTCGGTTTGAGTATGAACGAAATTAAGGAGCGGCTCAAATAAGTTGGGTCGTAAGAACCATGATAGAAAGAATTATTGATTGGAGCAGTAAGAATAGACTCATAGTTATTTTTGCGTATTTGATTCTGACAGGATATGGTATCTATGCTGTTTTCAATATGCCGGTCGATGCCATTCCTGATTTATCGGAAAACCAGGTTATTATTTTTACCGAGTGGATGGGCAGGTCGCCGCAAATTGTTGAATCGCAATTAACATTTCCGATCGTGTCGTCATTGCAGGGATTGCCGGATGTCAAAGCGGTGAGAGCGTCATCGATGTTTGGTATGTCCTTCGTGTTTGTGATCTTTAAAGATAATACGGACATTTACTTTGCGCGAACGCGTGTGCTTGAGCGGCTAAGCACGGTTCAAACTACGTTGCCGCCCGGGGTGACGCCGTCATTGGGGCCGGATGGGACGGGCGTGGGCCATGTATTTTGGTACACGGTCGAAGGAGAGGGTTATGATCTGGGAACCCTGCGTGCCGTGCAGGATTGGTATATTCGATATAAACTTGCTGCCGTTGATGGGGTAGCCGAAGTTGCCGGAATCGGTGGTTTTGTAAAACAATACCAGGTGGATATAAACCCGCTTCAATTACGCGCTTATAACATTTCAATTTCAGACGTCGTCAATGCGATCCAACGAAGCAATAATGAAGTGGGCGGCAAGATCATTGAGGCGAGCGACGCAGAATATTTTGTAAGAGGGCAGGGCTATATTCAATCGGTCGACGATATCGACAATTCGCTTATAAGAACCGCGCCAAACGGAATTCCTGTTTTGATCAAGAACGTTGCAACCGTGCAGGTTGGCGGAGATATCCGCAGAGGCTCTCTGGAAAAAGACGGAAAAGGCCAAGTAGTCGGCGGAATTATTGTCATGCGTAACGGAGAAAACGCTAAAGAGGTCATAGATCGTGTGAAGGAGAAAATTAATGAGATCTCACCGGGTCTGCCGTTCGGAGTTCAAATCGTTCCTTCCTATGACCGCAGTACACTTATTCGGGATGCTATCGGAACGCTTGAGCGTGCGCTGGTCGAGGCGGCAATCACCGTTTCAATCATGGTGGCCATATTTCTTCTGCACTTCAGGAGCATTTTGCGAATTATTATCGAAATTCCTGTTTCTGTGTTATTGTCTTTTATCCTCATGCGGATATTTGGAATCACATCGAACATCATGAGTCTTGGCGGTATCATTTTGGCAATTGGGGTCATTGTTGATGCTTCCATAGTCATGGTGGAAAATGCATATAGGAATATTGCGCATGCGATAGAAGAAAAAGGGCATTTGAGCGCGGAAGATTACAAAACAATTTCAATATCATCTGCCAAGCAAGTCGGGCGGGCGATATTCTTTTCCGAACTCATCATTTTAGTGTCATTCCTGCCCGTATTTTTATTAACAGGACAAGAGGGAAAACTATTTACGCCATTGGCATTTACAAAAACGTTTGTGATGATCGCTTCTGCCGTAGTAGTTATTACCCTAATCCCGGTCCTCATGACATTGCTTATGAAGGGAAAATTCAGGCCTGAAAAACAAAATCCTGTCACGGGCTTCTTCATTTGGATATACGAGCCCGTTATTCACTGGGTATTAAAATATCGCAAGACTACCATTGCCATCAATGCCATTGCGTTGATTATTACGATACCGATGATCGTGAAAACAGGTTCTGAATTCATGCCGCCATTGGATGAAGGATCCATTTTGTATATGCCGGTTACGCTGCCGAATGCCTCAATTACTGAAGTAAATCGTATCTTGCAGTTGCAGGACCAAATTATTCATACTGTACCGGAAGTTCACCATGTTCTCGGTAAGGCCGGTCGTGCTGAAACGGCTACCGATAACGCCCCGCTAAGCATGATTGAAACGATTATTGTTCTCAAGCCGAAGGAAGAATGGCGAGCGGGAATTACAAAGAAAGATATTATCGCTGAACTGGATCAGAAGTTGCAGATTCCGGGTGTCCGTAACGGGTGGACGCAGCCGATCATCAATAGAATTAACATGCTCTCAACCGGAGTTCGTACGGATATTGGTTTTAAGATATTCGGCGACAATTTGGATACACTCGAATATTACGCAATTAAAGCAGAGCAACTACTCAAGACCGTGGATGGAGCGGCGGACGTAGTAGCGGAACGCGTTCAAAACGGATATTATCTCGATATTGACCTTAAACGCGAAGCGTTAGCCCGCTATGGCGTCAATATAGCCGATATTCAAGACATCATAGAGACGGCCATTGGCGGACAAAATTTAGGTATTGTACTGCAGGAAAGAATGAGATTTCCTATTCGGATGCGATACGAACGCGAAATTCGCGATAATATTGAAGAATTGAAAAATCTCATAATTCCTGTGAATGTTTCCGGAGGAATGAGCAATACCGGCGGCATGAGTTCAGCAGGCGTAGCTTCTCAGAGCATGGTAAGTCGAAAAATGGGTAGTTCGCCGGGTATGCAAAATACTAACACGGATAAAACTTATGAAGCATCTTTGACAAACGGGTTTTCACTCACAACTTCCTCCGGTGATACAAAAGTCTATCTGCCTCTTTCATATTTGGCCGACATAAAGACGTTGACAGGCCCACCCATGATCAACAGCGAGAACGGTATGCTGCGGTCTATTGTGTTTATGAATACGCGAGGGCGCGATATGGGCAGCGTGATGGAGGACGCTAAAAATGTGATCACTGAAAAATTGGACCTTCCGACAGGGTATACCTACACATGGAGCGGACAATACGAACATAAGGTCAGAGCACAAAGAACTTTGACCATCATTATGCCGGTCGTATTCTTACTGATATTTTTCATGCTTTACTATACACTGCATGATTACAAAGAAGCGGGCGTCGTCATGTTGTCCGTGCCTTTTGCGCTGATTGGTGGTATGTATATGATTTATTTTTTGGATTACAATTTTTCAGTTGCAGTCTGGGTCGGATTTATTGCTCTGTATGGGATTGCCACACAAACCGGCGTCATCATGGTAGTCTATTTGCATGAGGCTTTGGACCGGCGTATTCGTGATCATGAAAAGGGACTGCGGGGCCCTGTCACCGTGAAGGATATTTATGACGCGACAGTGGAAGGTTCGGTCTTGCGGCTTCGCCCCAAACTCATGACCGTTAGTACAGCCATGATAGGACTCATTCCGGTCATGTGGGCAACCGGGGCCGGATCGGATGTCATGAAACCATTAACGGCGCCTATGATCGGCGGGTTGTTTACATCGGCGGTTCATGTGCTGGTCGTTACGCCAATTTTGTTTGTCATTATGAAGGAACTCGCGCTGAAAAAAGGAAAACTCGAGAAATCTAAAATGGCGGATTGGATGAGAGAAGGATGAAGAATTTACGATCGATGAATAGATCAATTTAAGGAGGTAGTTTGTATGAAATATGTTTTGGTTTTATCAATACTGATAGTGGCGGGGATTGCCGGTTGTTCAAATAAAGAGTCGAGTGGTGATGAAAAAGAGAAAACAAAAGAAATCTATTATTGTCCGATGCATCCGGAAGTTACTTCAGAAAAGCCCGGGGTATGCCCGATTTGCAATATGGATCTGGTAAAAAAGGTTGATGAGAAAAGGGCGGTAATGGAGGACATGCCAGGAATGATTAATCTGAGTTTACAAAAACAAGTTCTGGCAAATGTCTCTACGCTCAAAATTCAAAAGGAACATTTTTTAAAGGAACTTGTGTCCTATAGTTATCTCGATTTTGCAGAGCAAAATAGAAGGCTTATTTCTGCAAGATTTAACGGACGGATTGAAAAGCTGTTTGTCGATAAGACAGGTGACTACGTAAGCCGAGGACAGCCTTTATTTGAGATTTATAGTCCGGATTTGCTGGAAGCGCAGAACGAATATCTCATTGCACTTGAAAATACAGCCTCGATCCGCAAAACATCGTTTAATGACGCTGCCAGTACTAACACTTTAATCAAATCTTCACGCAAACGGCTTGAATTATATGGGTTGACGGATGAACAAATTGCGACCCTCGATTCAAGTCGTGAGTTACAATACACTATGACATATTATTCGCCTATTAGCGGAAC
>JAEUSK010000225.1 GCA_016787925.1 bacterium
TCAATACCCGCCGCAAAACCCACGGCAGGCGTAGGCTTACCGCCAAGGCTTTCCGTCAGAAGATCGTAACGCCCGCCGCCGCCCAGCGCATTTTGGGAACCTAAATTTTCGCTTTGAATTTCATACGCCGTCTTGGTGTAATAATCCAATCCGCGTACCAGTCTCCCGTCCACCTCAAATTTTACGTTAAGGCCGGTCAACAAGAGTTTTACCTTTTCAAAATGTGTCGAACATTCCTCGCATAAATGATCTTTCATTAAGGGCGCGTCTTTAGTCAACTCGATGTCTTTTTCATTTTTTGAATCCAGTATTCGCATAGGATTGGTTTCAAGCCGTTTCTGGCTTTCGCCGGAAAAGTGATCTCTAGCATTCGACAGAAAAGAAACCAATTTCGTCCGATAGTTTGGACGGCATATCGGACAACCTACACTGTTTATCTTAAAATTTAAATTTTTCAAACCGAGTTCTTCATAAATGGTCAGCGCCACGAGCATGGTTTCCACGTCTATCTCCGGCGAACTGCTCCCAATGGCCTCCACGCCAAATTGATGAAATTGGCGCAACCGTCCTTTTTGCGGCCGTTCCTGCCGAAACATCGGACCAAGATAAAATAATTTATTCAGCGGCAACTGTTCACCTAAATTATTTTCAATAAACGCGCGAATCACTGACGCGGTCATTTCAGGCCGGAGCGTCAGGCTTTCTTCTCCTTTATCCAAAAAGGTGTACATTTCTTTTCCTACCACATCGGTAGCTTCGCCGATTCCGCGTTTAAACAAATCGGTATATTCAAAAACCGGCGTGCGAATTTCCGTGTAATTAAACCGGCGCATAACGTCGATGATTTTTTTCTCAACAAATTGCCACTTATATATCTCCGATGGCAGGAGATCTTTGGTGCCTGTAGGAATGCGGTAATTCAAGCGTAAGTTCCTTTAAAAAGTATCGTAAGATCACAACGGAAAAATATATCAAAGGGGTAGTCTATAATCAATAAGAATGATTGGTAAAAAACGTATTTGAAAACGGTGGAAATGAACACAAAGCAGAATCAGGAGGCAAGTTTTTTCTTGGTTACTTCGGTTACTAATTTCTCAATTTCTTTTATATCGGTCATATTAAGAATTCTCTTCGCTAATGCTTCGGCCTCTTTGATGTCCGTTTCTCTTATCAGTTTTTTTATTTTCGGAAGAACCGGGGGCAGCACGCTAAATTCATTCAATCCGAGACCCAGCAAAAAGATCGTTGCATACGGATTCCCCGCCATTTCCCCGCACATAGCGGCGTGAATGTGGTTTTTTTGAGCCGCCGAAATAGTTTTATGAATCAATTGTAATACCGCGGGGTGAAAGCAATTATACAGCTGGGCAACTTTCGGATTGCCTCGATCGGCGGCGAGCGTGTACTGCACGAGGTCATTGGTCCCGATACTGAAAAAATCCACTTCCTCAGCAAGCACGTCCGCGGAAAGCGCCGCACCGGGCGTTTCGATCATAATGCCAACTTTTATTTTTTCGTTAAAAGGAATTTTTTCTTTTCTGAGTTCATTTTTACACTTATCAATCAACGCTTTTGCCTGAACGACTTCGCTTACAGAAATAACCATAGGGATCATGATCTCCACCTGAAACTCCGCAGACAGCCTGAGCATGGCGCGAATTTGCGGAACAAAAAACTCCGGACATTCCAATGCGATTCGGATCGCCCTCCATCCCAACATCGGGTTGTCTTCGTGCACATATCCTCTTGTTGTGAGGATCTCAAGCGGGATTTTATCACCGCCAACGTCAAACGTGCGCATGGTTAGTTTATGCGGAGAAATTTTGCGGGCAATTTTCAAATACTCCTGATATTGAGTTTCTTCGTCGGGCAGTTCGCGTTCGGAAAAAAGCATATATTCCGTCCGGTAGAGTCCTATACCTTTGGCGCCCAGCTTCAAAGCATTGGCAACTTCTTCTGCTAATTCCACATTAGCCGACAGTTGTATTTCGCGGCCGTCTTTGGTAGTACATGGAAGTTGCGCAACGGGTTCCAGTTCCGCCGCCTGCCGCTGAATCTCCCTGGTTTTTTTTGAATAACGTTCAATCGTTCCCGGCGCGGGATTAATAATCACTTCGCCTGTATGGCCGTCCACAAGCAAGGTGTCATGATCGGCCACAAATCCGGTAAAATTAGCGATGCCGACGACCGCAGGAATGTTTAGCGAGCGTGCGACAATCGCAAAATGCGACAACGTACTGCCCGATTCGCAAACAAAACCAAGAATCTTGGAGCGTTCGATACCCGCAATATCGGAGGGTTTTATTGTATCTGCAATAATGACGGAGGGTTCATCAACGGTAAAAGTCTTGTGTTGGCCCAGTAAATTGGCCAAAATACGGCGTTTGACGTCGTCGATATCTGTTGCACGTTCGCGAAGATATTCGTTATTCGACTTCAGAAAATTATTCCTGAATTTATCCATGACCGCAGCTAATGCGCTTTCCGCATTAACGTGGTTGTTCTTGACCATCTTGAGCGTTCCCCGAATCATCTCTTCATCCTCAAGTATCAAGAAATGGGACTCAAGAATAGTGCTGTATTCCTTCCCGTATTTTGCTTTGGCTTCCTGTATGACATGGTACAATTGTTCACGCGTGATTTGCAGAGCCTGATGAAAACGCTCGATTTCATCCTCAACCGCATGATCGTCTTCCAGCCTGTATTCAATGACCTTCAAATTCGATGAATGCAGGACATAGGGTTTTCCAACTATGATTCCGGAGGAAACGCCCAGTCCCTTGACGACAACTTCGTCTGCTTTCAACTTTGATTTATCGGATTTAGCAGGCATGTTATTCTTCGCTGAATTTAGTCTTAAACAGCGTGATGATGGCCAGCATGGCTTTGTCTTCGTCCGAACCTTCAGTGCGTATTCGGACGATGCTTCCCATCGCCGCCGCCAGCATCATGACGCTCATGATGCTTTTTGCATTGACTTCCGTGCCTTCGCATGTTAGGAAAACTTCTGAGTCAAACTGGCTCGCAGTTTTTACGATCAGGGCAGAGGGACGCGCGTGCACGCCCGCTTTATTTGAAACTACGATATCTTGTTCAAGCATAGGGCCGGCATTCCGTCATTCAATTCTCTCGTTTCCACATATGATGGGCAAGCTGAATCAAGGTCTGTTTGGTTTTGGTATTCTTAAAACCTTGCAGGCGGTTAAGTGCGGATTGAAAGTACTTATCGATCATCTTTTGAGTTCGCGCCTGTACGCCGCTGGATATCAGATAACGCCTGAACTCGTCCAAGGTTTTTTTCCGGATATCCTCATCCGTCAGCGACTGAAATATATTGACCATACCTCGTCCCTGATCTTTCTCCGACGCCAAAATAGAAATGTATGTTTTTTTTCCGGCGGCCAGATCACTCCCGATATTTTTTCCAAGAATTTTTTCATCCGATATGATGTCCAGCAGATCATCCTGAATTTGAAAAGCCATACCGAGATAATAACCAAATTCTTTTAACGCTTTTTCCTGACTTTTTCTTGCGCCTCCAAGGATCGCGCCCATTTGCGCAGAGAGACTGAATAATAATGCTGTTTTCTGCGATATCATTTTTAAGTAATCCGCTTCACGCACATCCGAGCGTGACTCAAATTCTTTATCCAGTGCCTGCCCTTCGCATAACCCTATAAATCCTTCGGAAAAAATCTCCACCAATTTTTGAATGTGTTTTTCCGGAGATTGGTTAAGCGCCTTAAACGCGATCGCCGCAAGAACGTCGCCTGACAAAATTGCGATATTAGTGTTCCATTTTTTATGAATTGTTGCGCGTCCCCGGCGCAAATCGTCTTGATCCATAATGTCGTCGTGAACCAGTGAAAAGTTGTGCAGAATTTCCACGGCCGCCGCGGCATGAATCGATTTCTTGTAGTTTCTTGAAATGAGTTGGCTCGAGAGCAAGAGCAGAACCGCGCGAAGTCTTTTGCCGCCTCCGTCAAAGAAGTATTGAACAGGCCCATACAGCGTAATAGGCTTTCGTTTGGCGATGTAGCGCTGGATAGTTTTATCCATCTCCCGGATGAGAGATTTTACTTCATGGTCCGTTTTTTTCAATGCGAAAATCCGGTTAATTGAGCAAAATGAGCCAAGATGTAAAAAAGTAACGAATAATGATTTCAGAATCAAGCGATTTATTCCGCGCCGTTTTTATGGTTTCACTGTTTTTCCCCGATAATATCATTGTCATTTTGTGCCTGAATCATTCGATTTTGGTGGTATGATGTGGGTTATCTCCTACACTTTTTAAAGCTCATTAAGCCATTAAATACAACAAATTATTGAATTTTTCGCTTGACATTGAACCCTAAATGGCTGAACTTAACAAGAAAGTGGGTAAAAGTGGGTTAATCTAACTTAATCGGATTTGTTTTATGGCTTCTTTTAAAGGAACATATGTATACACTTTAGATCCGAAAAACAGGTTCAATATCCCCGCAAAAATGCGCAATGCTTTTATACCGGAGGATCATGACGGCGTGGTTTTGACGCGCGGTTTCGACCAGTGTATTTACGTGTACTCCATGACCGAATGGAAAAAACTGGAAGAAAAATTTAGAACGCTTTCAATCATGGACGGCAATACGCGCAAACTCATTCGCTTAATATCCGGAAATGCGCACGAATATGACCTGGACAAACAGGGGCGTGTCGTGATCCCTCACACTCTTCTGGGGTTTGCCCAAATCGAAAAAGAGATCTTGATCATAGGTATGCTCAACTGGATCGAAGTGTGGAATCCAAAAATATACGATGAAGTTCATCGAAATTTTGATCTCGAGAAAACGGCCGAAAAGATGGTCAGCTTTTAATTCGGCGCCATATGACATCGACCTATCACAATCCTGTTCTTTTACATGAGTGTATCACGCATTTGAATATCCGGCCAAACGGAATTTATGTGGACGGAACGCTCGGCGGCGGCGGACATACGGAAGCCATCTTAAAGCAGAATAGTTCCTGCAAGGTGCTGGCTTTCGATGTGGATCAGGACGCAATCAAATCGGCACAGGAGAGGCTTCTTCCATTTGCCTCACGGATCATCATCGAACAAGCCAATTTCCGCCAACTGCGCCAGATTTTGGACGTACATAAGATTTCGGCGATCAACGGCTTGCTTCTGGACTTAGGCGTTTCCTCGTTTCAACTGGATCATTCTCAGAAAGGGTTCAGCTACCGTTTCGATGCGCCGCTGAAAATGCAGATGAATGACCGGGAATCCTTCAGCGCCCGTGACGTGGTTAACGAGTACGACGAAGAACAATTGGCTGATATTTTTTTTCATCTTGGCGAAGAAAAACATTCCCGGCGAATCGCGCGCGCCATTACGAAATCACGGACGCAGCAGCCGATTGAAACAACAACACAGCTTGCACGGGTTATTATGAATATCATTCCAGAAAGGTTTGCAAAAAAAACATTGTCGCGGATTTTTCAGGCTATACGAATTCAGGTGAATGATGAACTAAATAATCTCAGGCAAACACTTAATGATGCGCTGGAAATAATCGACTATGGTGGAAGATTGGCCGTCATATCATACCATTCACTTGAAGACCGAATCGTAAAAGACTTTTACAGAAATGAGGCGTCGGATAAGATATATGATCCGAATTATCCCGAACTGTCACAAAGCAAACAACCCCGCCTCGAGATCGTGACCAGAAAACCGATCGTATCGGCGGAAAACGAAGTGCATGAAAACCCAAGGGCGCGCAGCGCCAAACTTAGAGTAGCGGTGAGAATATGAGTCATCCATACGGCACAATAACCGGCTTGGACTATGCCGGCAAAAAGAAAAAGATCATGATTCCGGAAAATGCTGTTTCCACCGATAAGTTCAAACCGCGCACAAAATATGAAAAATATTCGGAACAACCGGAAATAACGACAAAATCCGGCGAATCTCTTAAAACCAAAGAAAAAACGAAGAAATTAAGCGCTGCGAAAAAAGAATCCCCGGTCACGCCGATTAAACTATTCGCCGTTTTTTTCGCTCTCGCCTGCCTGATGATTATCTGGATCTGGGAAACCAACTATGTTCGCGAAGGTCTTTTGGAAATTGAAAAACTGAAAGATGCAAAAATGGAACTTGAAAAAGCCAATGAATCCATTCAGGTCGACATCACCAGATTATCCGATTATCAGCGCATCGAAAAAATTGCAGCCGACAAACTCAAGATGATTCCCTCAAAAGAAAAACCGGGCGTCATTTTTATCGATGCAGAAAAAGCAAAGTCATTGCATGAAACGCAAAAAACGACAATAGAACCCTAAAATGTATGATGGAAGAAATAAAGAAACCCATTGAAGATCTATTTATCAAGAAACGCGTCACGCGTTTACGTACGATCGCCGTCTTTTTTGTTCTGCTGGCCATCGGAGTTGTGATCCGCCTGTTCATGATTCAAATGGTTAATACCAGTACGTATCAACTTTTGGCCAAAAGGCAATACGAACGCCGTGTTACCCTTGACGCCGAACGGGGCGTCATTTATGACCGCAATATGAATAAGATCGCCGTGAACCTCATCAATTATTCTTTTGCCGCCGATCCGAGCTTTATGAAAGAAGCCGACAAAGACAAAGTGGCCGAGAACTTTGCGCTCGTTTTCAAAAAACCAAAATCCGAGTATCGAAAGTTATTATCCAAATCAACAGCTTTTGTCTGGCTTGAACGCCGTGTGTCTGAAATGACCGCGAGGCAAATAAATGATTCTATTCGCGGCCTGATAAAACTGCAGTCTCTCCGCAGACATTATCCGTACGGCAAAGCGGCCGCATCTATTATAGGATTCACGAACATTGACAATCAGGGTTCATCCGGAATCGAGCTGGATCAGCAGAGCGAACTAGGCGGGCTGGACGGATGGGCCATCTTACAGGCCGATGCCTTGGGACGTCTGCGGCCTAATCCCGATTACCCGCATCAGGAACCAAAAAACGGCAGGAACATTCAGTTGACGATCGACATGAATTATCAGACCATTGCGTATCAGGAACTTGAGAAAACCGTAACCGATTATGACGCCGATGACGGGATGGTCATCATCATGGCTCCCGGCACCGGCGAGATTCTTGCCATGGTCAATTATCCCGGATTTGATCCAAATACGCCAGAAAAATATAATTCATCGAATTTATTTCGTAACCGCGCCGTCACCGATTTGTACGAACCGGGCTCCACCTTTAAGGCCTTCTCTGCTGTTGCTGCGCTGGAAGAAAGAGTCCGTAAACCTGAAGATCGTATTAATTGCGAGAATGGTCAGATCAAATTATATAACCAGGTCATTCACGATTCAAAAAAACACGGTACGTTGACCTTTACGGAAGTGGTTCAAAAATCGAGCAATATCGGTATAATTAAGACAACTCAGATTTTGGGAGAAGAAAAATTATATCAATATGTTAGGGCTTTCGGATTCGGAAATGAAACCGGTATTGATCTTGAAGGTGAGATTCGAGGAGAACTCAAGCATCCTGCTGCTTGGTCAGGCCTGACTCTGCCGATGATATCCATTGGACAGGAAGTCGGCGTCACGGCGCTTCAGATGGCGAATGCGTATTCTGCTATCGCCAATGGAGGAAGTCTGTATAAACCGTATGTCATTCAAGCTATCATTGACCCCTCGAATGACGACAAAACCGCTCACTTCGAGCCGCAGTTTATCCGCAGTGTCGCTTCAAAAGAAACCATGACTTCAGTCGCAGGCATGCTGCGTGAAGCGGTAATAGGCGGAACAGGCCACCGAGCTCAAATTAAGGGCGTTGAAGTTGCCGGAAAGACAGGAACCGCGCAAAAAATCGAACAGGGATCAAGAACATATTCCAAAGACAAGTTCACTGCCTCATTCGCCGGTTTTTTCCCGGTTAAAAATCCTCAGTTGGTTTTCCTGGTCATCGTCAATAATCCCCGTAAAAGCATATGGGGAGAGGCTTCGGCAGCAACTACCGCGCGCGCCATTGTCGAGAAAATCATCAATTCATCCGACGCATTCGCCAAGTCGATCAATCGCGTCATGGCTGAACTTGAGCAGGATTCAACCCTTGAGAAAAACGAACTTACGCCGGACGTAAAATATCTAACCACAGAAACTGCAAAAAACATATTAGATAAACTTGAACTTCCGTATCGGTTAATCGGCTCTGGCGATATGGTCGCCGATCAGGCCTGGGACTTTGACGGCGAGAAAAAAGTTTTGCTTCTAAAAACCGGATCGCAGCTAACCGTCAGCGAAGCGCAGTTATCCGAAGAGTCAACCGGTGCGGTTAAAAGAGTCCCGGATGTCCGCGGCATGAGCGTGCGCATGGCGATGAATAGGCTGTACGAAGCGGGAATAGACGTAAAAATCAAAGGCAGCGGATTTGTCATCGCACAATACCCTCGCGCAGGAAAAGGCATTAAAAGCGGCGAGCGTTGCGTAATACAATGCCGCCCCAGTTTATAACTTACTAACCCGAAAGGGAAAATCATGGTTAAACGAAATGGACTGATGCCGATGGGATTCGTGCATTTTGATCCGGAAAACAGCCTGTTCATGTCCGCTAAGAACGATCATATGACGGTGACAGGAGTTTCAGATCTAACGCAGGAATTGGTACTTCTGAAAAAGAAACAAATGAAAACAAATCGTAATAACCTTTCGGTCACCATGTGGAGTCAGGATGTCGCGTTTTTCTTATAAAGACTGCGGTAAGATAGGCCGTGTACAGAATATCACGGACGCATGGACAGCGAATGGCGTTTCCACGGATAGCCGCAGTTTGGAACCGGGAAATTTATTTTTTGCATTATCGGGCGAGCGGTTTGACGGTCACGGCTATGTGAAAGACGTTGTGCAAAAAGGCGCCGCTGCCTGCGTCGTTTCTGAAAAATGGTTTCTGCAAAATGGGATAAACTTCTCAGGGGAGAAATTTGTTGTAACGGACGACCCCCTGCTTGCGCTGCAAAATCTGGCCAGGCTTCATCGGCAGCGAAGCGACGCATCCGTGATCGCAATTACGGGAACCAACGGAAAAACAACGTGCAAAGAAATGACTCACGCCGTGTTATCAAAAAATTTCAGAACCATCGCAACTCAGGGAAACCTGAATAATGAGATCGGCGTTCCGTTAACCCTTCTCAAGATTGAGCAAGACACCCAAGCGGCGGTTATTGAAATGGGCGCTGACAAAAAGGGCGATATTGCTTTTTTATGCGATATGGCGCTGCCGGACAGCGGCGTGATCACTAACATCGGAACAGCCCACATTAAATCATTCGGAAGTCTCGAGGCTATCACGGAAACCAAATGCGAATTATTCGACTTTCTCACGGCCGACGGCGTCCGCTTTGTAAATATCGATGATGAACGCCTGCGTGCCCATTCAAAACAAACAAAAGGGTTGGTAACTTTTGCCATCAATAATGAAGCGGATTATCGCGCAGAAATTATTTCATTGAACGAACTCGCATGCGCCAAGATTAGAATTCATGCGCCTGAGGGACATTCTTTCGATTTACAACTTGAGATCTCCGGCCGTCATCATACCCATAATGCGCTTGTTGCCGCAGCCATAGGTTTCTCTCTTGGCATTGATGAGGCGGACATTGTTTCAGCATTGGAGAGTTACCGTCCCCCCTCAAATCGGATGGGTATTCGCCGCCACAACGATGTTACCATTTTGGACGATACGTATAATGCAAACCCGGAATCCATGCGCGCTGCGCTGGATACGCTGATGACGATTAAGCGCAAAGGCAGAGCAGTTGCGGCGTTATCCGACATGCTGGAGCTCGGCTCAATCAGTACGGAGGAACACGCTAAAATCGGCGATTATATCTTAAAAAAAAAACCGGACGCGTTGTTCACAACCGGTACAGCATCAAAAATAATGCATGAGCGTGCAGAAACGATATCCGGTAATTTTTACTATGAAAAAAAAAACGACATGGCGGCCGAACTGAAGAAATTTATCAAACCCGGCGATATTGTTCTTGTCAAAGGCTCGCGCGGCATGAAGATGGAAGAAGTTGTCAACGAACTGATTTCATAAAATAAGAGGTTTACGTGTTTTATTATTTGTATCAAATTTTTGGAGATTATCACATCAGCGGCGCGAACCTGTTCCGGTATATCACTTTTCGATCCGCGATGGCGGCTGTTACGGCTCTGGCGATCAGTTTATTTGTCGGCCCGTACATCATACGTAAATTAAAAGAAGCGCAGATCGGCGAGGAAATTCGCGACGACGGGCCGCAATCGCATCTGTCAAAATCGGGAACTCCAACCATGGGCGGGCTTATCATTCTGGCATCGGTGATCATTCCGACTCTCTTGTGGGCGGACCTTTCTAATACGTACGTTCTGCTTATTCTCGCGGCAACGTTGTGGATGGGTATGGTCGGGTTCATTGACGATTACCTCAAAGTCATCAAAAAAATGAAAAAGGGATTGATAGCCCGTTACAAAACCATGGGCCAGGTTATGCTCGGGTTGATGATCGGTTCGGTTATGTATTTCTCTCCGGAATTTGAAAAGATTGCGACGGTAACTACGATTCCTTTCGTCAAAAATCTGAATCTCGATTTCGGATATCTTTATATTCCCTTTGTGGTCTTCGTTATTACCGCAATGTCAAACGCGGTTAACCTAACCGATGGGCTGGACGGTTTAGCCATCGGAGTAGTTTCTATCGCGGTCACTGCCTTTGCAGTCATGTGTTACGTAACCGGAAATGTGTTATTCAGCGATTATCTTAATATTATTTATATTCAGCAAAGCAGTGAACTGACCATCTTTTGCACAGCCATGGTTGGCGCGGGCTTGGGGTTTTTGTGGTATAACTCATATCCCGCACAAGTATTCATGGGCGACACGGGCGCATTGGCTTTGGGGGCCTCTTTGGGAACGCTTGCCATACTCATCAAAAAAGAATTGCTGCTGCCGATCATCGGCGCCGTTTTTGTCGCTGAAAACCTCTCCGTCATTCTGCAGGTTGCATATTTTAAATACACAAAGAAGAAAACCGGCGAAGGCAAACGCATTTTCCTGATGGCGCCGCTTCATCACCATTATGAACTTAAAGGCTGGCATGAAACAAAAGTCGTAACTCGATTCTGGATCATGGCGATTCTCTGCGCACTTTTGACATTGACGACCTTTAAGGTCAGATAACAGATTCGGCATTGGATGTTCTTAATAAAAATATATCTGTAATCGGCGCCGCATTGAGCGGCATTGCCGTCGCCGGGCTTCTGAAACGAAAGGGCGCCCGTGTTTTTCTGAGTGAATCTGCGCCGCAAGAACAGAAGTCCAAAGAATATGTTCTTTTACAAAATGAAAACATGGAATTTGAATTCGGCGGGCATTCGGACAGAGTGTTGAATGCAGATTGGGTGGTAGTTAGTCCGGGCGTTCCGGGCGACATACCGATCTTGAGAAAATTGGCAGTACTCAAAATTCCTGTTTACAGCGAAATCGAGGTCGCGTCACGATTTTTAAGGTCTCCGATTATCGCCATCACCGGAAGCAACGGCAAAACAACAACAACGGCGTTGATCGGTGAAATTTGCAGAAAGTCAGGCCTGGACACAATCGTTGCGGGAAATATCGGAACGCCGTTGTCGGACGTGGTTGAAACAAGTGCTGAAAACGGAATTGCCGTTCTGGAAATCAGCAGTTTTCAGGCTGAACGGCTTACAACTTTTAAACCGAAAGTCGGCATACTGCTGAATTTATCGCCTGATCATATGGATCGTTATTCTTCGGTGGAAGAATATTATAGAGCTAAACGAAAGACTTTTGAGATGCAAGACTCCGCCGATTACCTTATATACAATGACGATGACGGCAATGTGAAAAATATAATTGCAGGACTCGGCGGCACAAAAATCCCGTTTAGCCTGAACCGAAAATCTTCAAACGGCTGTTATTTGTATGGCGGCCGCATTATGTGTCAACTGGAAAAGGAAGAAGAAGTGATTACAACGGATTGGATCGGTATAATCGGAAAACACAATTTCTACAATGCGATGGCGGCCATTCTTGCCGCGCGGCTGATACATATACCCGTTACGACAATTCGGCGGACATTACATGAATTTAGAGGAGTTGATCATCGCCTGGAATTTGTAAAAGAAACCCGAGGCGTCCGATTCTATAATGATTCAAAAGCAACCAATGTGGATTCCACTTATGTTGCGTTAGAGAGTTTCACAGCAGAAAAGATCATTCTGATTGCCGGCGGAAAACATAAAGGAGCGCCTTATACGCCGTTACGGGAATTGACCAAACAAAAAGTGAAGTGTCTGGTCTTAATGGGCGAAGCGGCGCCCTTGATTGAAAAAGATATGGCCGGCGTAGTTCCTGTGATTCGCGCACAATCGATGCATGAAGCGGTTCAGAAATCATTTGAACAGGCTGTTAAGGGCGATGTGATCCTGTTGTCCCCCGCTTGTTCGAGTTACGATATGTTCAAAAATTATGAAGATCGAGGGAATCAATTTAAACAAGAAATATTTCAACTGAATTAAAAAGATTATGGTTGATACATCGGTTCAAAAGCATACAATCGATAAACCGCTTCTGCTTGTGGTTCTCACCCTTCTTACGATGGGGGTCGTCATGGTCTATAGCGCAAGTAATGTCATCGCGCTGGACAAGTTCGGCAGCAGTTCGCATTTTCTAAAACAGCAGTTTATTCGTGTGATCCTTGGGTTTATTATTTTGGTGTTTGCCACCAAATACGATTACCACAAGTATCGAAGCAAAACGATGTTACTTGTTTTGATATCATTCATCATGCTGGTGATAGTGCTTGGCCTCGGACAGATCAAGGGAGCCGCCCGCTGGCTGCAGTTGGGCGGATTCGGCATTCAGCCGTCAGAGATTGCAAAATTAGCCATTATTTTTTATCTCGCCGCCTATCTCGACAAGAAGGGCGAGCGTATACGCGATTTTCAGAATGGACTCCTTCCGCCGCTGATTATGGCGGGAGCTTTTTGCTTTATGATCTTGATTCAACCCAATTTCAGTACAGCTGCAGTTTTGATGCTGATTGTACTGGCCATACTTTTTATTGGCGGGATGCGTATCCGGCATTTGGGCGTAATGGCGCTGATAACCATTCCAATCGCTATTGCCGTAGTTATATTGAGTCCCTATCGACGGGCGCGCATAATGACGTTTCTGGACCCGACGATCGATGCGCAGGGAAGCGGGTATCAGATTAAACAATCACTGATCAGTTTTGCCAACGGAGGACTTACCGGAACCGGCGTAGGCCAGGGAAAACAAAAATTTCTGTTTCTGCCCGAACCATTTACCGACTTTATTTATTCGATCATTGGTGAAGAACTGGGATTTATCGGGGCAGTATTCGTTTTGATCTTATTCGTCATATTTCTTTTTCGTGCTATGAAAATTGCAAGGACGGCGCCCGACCTATACGGATTTTACGTTGGCGCGGGTATTACTGTCAGCATCGTTGTTTATGCGCTTATCAATGCCGGTGTCGCGACCGGAATATTTCCGACTACCGGATTGCCCATGCCCTTTATCAGTTACGGCGGGTCATCCCTGCTGTTCACCTGTTTTACGGTTGGCGTACTACTTAATATTTCAACGCAAACCGTTTCGAAAGAAGAGGCATTAAAACGCACAACAAAGGAGAAAATATCAAATAATTTTACGATGAATTTTAACGTGGATGACACGACGCAACAGACATTAATACCTCCGGAAAAGAATACGGAACATGGAGCCGCGCAAACGAAGCAGAACGGGTCGCGCCCAAGTATAGTCGGAATAGATTTGTCGGATTAAGATGAAACATGTACGCGTAATTATTGCAGCAGGCGGGACCGGCGGCCACGTATTCCCGGCCCTCGCTTTAGGTGAAGAAATACGGGATCAGATGCCTGACGCAGAGATATTATTTATAGGCACCAATCGCGGTCTCGAAGACAGGGTTATTCCGCAAGCCGGGTTTCGACTAAAAACGATCGTCATGAGCGGGTTGATTCGAAGTTTTTCACCGAAAGATACTATGCAGAATATCCTGATGCCTTTCAAATTGTTCTTTGGAATGATTCAATCTTATTCGATTCTTCGGAATTACAAACCGGATCTTGTGATCGGCTGCGGTGGATATGTGACAGCACCCGTCGTATGGTTGGCTGCAAAAATGGGAACAAAAATTTTGCTGCAGGAGCAAAACAGCCGGCCCGGGCGAACTACCCAGTTTCTCTCGAAATACGCCGATGAAGTGCACCTGGCTTATGAAGATGCGGCTCGTTTTTTTAAGCTCACGGGCAAACTAAAGGTAAGCGGCAACCCTATTCGGAAAGGGCTTCTGAAAATAGATCGTCAGGAGGCGGCTCGGTTTTTTGAAATACATCCCAACAATAAGACGTTGTTGGTTGTCGGCGGGAGCCTAGGCGCCCACTCGATCAATCTTGCGCTTCTGGATATTATTGATGAACTGATTCATCTCAACGACATCAATGTTCTTTGGCAATCCGGAAAAAATGATTATGACGGCATCGTATCCAAAGTCCGTCACGATCACGTAAAGGTCTTGAAATTCATTGATAACATGTCTGCCGCCTATTCATGCGCGGATCTCGTCTTGTGCCGTGCAGGAGCTATGACATTGTCTGAGATCACGGCTATCGGAATTCCGGCAGTGCTGGTTCCCTATCCGCATGCGGCTGACAATCATCAGGAGTACAATGCGAATTCCCTGGCCGACCGCAACGCAGCTGTTATGATCTTAAACTCGGAATTGAGGCAAAAATTGAAGCCGGTGTTGGTCGAATTACTAAGAAACTCTGAAAAGCTTAAAAGAATGCGGCAAAATAGTTTTGCTTTACGTCAGCCTGACGCTGCGAAAAAAATTGTAGACAGTATGAAACTACTTTTAGGAATTTGATGATCGATATTAGGAAAATTCATTTTGTCGGAATCGGCGGAATCGGAATGAGCGGGCTTGCGGAGATCATGCATGGCCAGGGATATACCGTTACCGGCTCGGATCGCGCACCCAGCGGCATCATTGAACGGCTGCGGTCACTGGGCATCGCTTGTCATGTCGGGCATGATGCAAAACATGTCGATTGCGATTTGGTGGTATACACGGCCGCGGCTAATTTGGAGAATCCCGAGCTGATCGAGGCTAATCGGCGACGCATTCCGGTTATCAAGCGCGCAGCGTTATTAGGCGAATTCGTCAGAACAAAGAAAGGTGTCGCCGTCAGCGGCACGCATGGGAAAACGACAACTACGGCTATGATTGGAATGATGCTGGAACATGCGGAGTTACATCCGACAATTTTTGCTGGCGGAATAATGAAGGAATTAAAAACCAACGCAAAATTGGGTGACGGTGAATACGTGGTGGTAGAAGCCGATGAGTATGACCGCTCGTTTCTTGAACTGCATCCATGGATATCGGTGATCAATAATATCGAATCGGACCACCTCGACTGCTATCACGATCTCGATGATATAAAGCAAACATTTGTACAGTTTGCCAATCAAACGTCGATTTTCGGCAGTGTATGGGTTAACATAGATGATGCGAATGCATCGGAAATTATTCCTAATATGTCAAGGCGGGTTAAAACCTTCGGGTTATCAACAAAAGCGGATGTAAGCGCAGCTAATATAATGCAAATATCTAATAAGCAGACGTTTGATGTTTTGAATAATCATAAACTTTTAGGGACGGCCACATTGAATCTCAGCGGCAGCCATAATGTAAAAAACGCGCTGGCATGTTTTGCCATAGGCCATGATTTGAATATTCCTTTCAGTACTATTGCAAAAAGCCTTGAGCTATTTGAAGGAACTGCAAGACGGTTTGAAATACTCGGAACGATAAACGGCGTAACATGGATCGACGATTATGCGCATCATCCGACCGAGATACAGGCAACACTCCGAGGAGCAAGACAGGGATGGCCGAAAAAACGAATTATCGCAGTATTTCAACCGCATCTGTATACGCGCACACGCGATTACCTGAACGATTTTGCTCGGTCGTTTACAGATGCCGATGACGTTGTGCTCACCGATATTTACGCGGCGCGAGAGGAACCAATAGAAGGTATCAGCGGGCAGCGCCTTTTTGAAGAAACAAAGAAGCAGCATAAACGAGTTTGGTATGTAGAGGACATGAGTAAATTGGCTAAAAAGATTCTAAGTATCTCGCAGGAAGGGGATCTGGTTATTACCATGGGAGCAGGCGATATAACTGATGTGGGCCGATCGGCAGTGTCAAAACAAACAGCATAATGGATCGTGCAAAATACAGATGACATAACACAAATTTTTAAAGGCGTTATTTTTGAAAACGAACCTTTATCGCGACATACCTGGTATCAAATCGGCGGGCCCTGTGATTTTTATTGTATACCGGAGGATATCGACAATTTAAAAGAACTGATCGGCTACTGTGAAAAAAACCGGTACGACTATTTCATTCATGGCAAAGGTAGTAATCTTCTGATCGGCGATAACGGCATAAGAGGTTTTGTAATTGACGTATCAAAAGCATGTTCTTTCACAAAAATAGAAAAGTCGATCATCACGGCCGGCGCCGGCGTTTACATGCCTAAACTCGTTTTGGAATGTGAAAAACTCGGCCTTGGCGGAATTGAGATGTTCGCAGGGATTCCAGGATCGGTTGGCGGAGCCATCAAAATGAACGCCGGTTGCCACGGCAAAGAAATATTCGACGTTTTAACCGCCGTCACTGTGATGCAACACGGCTCAACTGTAACGATGAAAAAGGACCAGGTCGAATTCGGATATCGTCATGTGAAGACATTTGTCGACCCGGCAATAGTGATTCTGTCAGGAACCATGCAGTTGGAATACACGGATGCGGAGAAATTATCCGAACGACGCAAGGAATTTATGAAGAAAAGACAACAGACACAGCCTATTAATTTACCGAGTTCCGGCAGTGTGTTCAAGAATCCGAAAAACGATCATGCGGCGCGTCTGATCGACCAATGCGGACTGAAGGGCTTGAGAATAGGGCATGCATCTGTTTCAACGAAGCACGCAAATTTTATTGTTAACGAAGGCGGCGCGCGCGCAACGGATGTATTACAAATCATAAAACAAATTAAAGAAACTGTATTCAAACGTTTCGGCGTTGCGCTGGAATTAGAAGTTAAATTAGTTGGATTTTCTCAGGATGAACTAAACAATCTGATATAACCATGATTCGAAAAAAACGGATTACAACGCAGGTTGATCTATTTGTGCAGGAGGAGGTTCTGACTCCCGATCCTCATATATCGGATCAAAACGAGCCGCCGCTCCCCTTCGGCACCATCACTGTGACGCGGGGATTTCAGAATCCCATACTGATGGGTTCATTGGATGACATTATCACTGCGCAACAAGATACGACAGGCAGCAGGGTAAACGAATTTCACGTACCCGAGTTGAAAAACGATATAGAGGAACGGGAGGAAATCGCGCTTCATGCCCAGGATCCCGTCGAAGAAGAACAGAGCCCCGCGGAAGTACGAACAGATGATCGGGAAAACCAGATCATCAACCGTGATTTCTCGGATGGATTCTATTTGAATGAATCCCAAAAGAAAACCTATGAAGAAAAGATATTTGAAGAAGAAGCTGAACTCCGGAAAAATGAGAGGCATAAACGTATTCTGAAAATTGCCACTGTGGTCATGTTATCGTTTTCTGTTCTTTTGTTGTGGAATTGGCAGGATTGGGTTATCAATTCCTCTTTATTTACTCTCAAGAATGTTTTTGTTCAAGGCAGTATGATGAGTAATAAGAACGATATTTTGAAATTGGCGGATCTCGATATGGGCGTTCGGCTGGCGGAAGTTGATGTTTCAAAGACCGCAGAACGCATTAAAACAAACCCGATATTCAAAACCGTGGTGGTCAGCCGCAATTATCCATCCAGCATTGTTATCAATGTGACGGAACGCCAGCCGTTTGCATTTGTTCTGCTGGATGAGCTCTACGCAGTGGACAATAACGGCATTGTTTTGCCGAGGCTCAAGGCAAAAATGATCTATAATCTGCCGATCATTTCCGGCATCAATGCTCTTGCGACACCCGGAAAAAAACTTAACTCCAATCAGCTGCAACTTGCTTTGCGGTTCCTGGAAAAAGCAAAACTGCTTGACGAGTCGGTGTATTATGAGATTTCCGAGATTAACATCAAGAAAGACGATATGCTGGTTTATCTCAATACGATCCATGCGACCGTTAAAATTGACGATGAAAATCTGGACCGTTCCGTGATTTATCTTGGAACGGCCATTCCGTATTTCAAACAAAATGAAAATATCGATAAGATCAAAGTAATGGATCTGCGTTATGAAGGACAAATTCTAATTAAAAATTAATTCAAACTTCAGGTAAAGGTGACTCATGGAAAATAATATTGTGGTTGGTTTGGATATTGGAACCACAAAGATCGCCGCCCTTATTGCCGTTCTGAACGGCAAAGAAATTAATCTGATCGGAGTCGGAAATTATCCGTCGGTCGGTTTAAAGCGCGGCATGGTTGTCAACATTGAACATACGGTCGAATCCATCAGAAAAGCGATCAACCAGGCTGAACTCATGGCCGGCGTCACCGTGGATTCCGTGTACGTCGGTATCGCAGGCGATCATGTTCGCGGTATCAACAGTCATGCCGTTGTAGCCGTCGGACGCGATGATCATGAGATTACGGAAGACGACGTCCGCCGCGCGATAGATGCCGCTAAAGCCATCACGATGCCGATGGACCGTGAGATCATTCACGTCATACCGCAGGAATTTATCGTTGATACACAGGAGGGAATCCGTAATCCAATCGGATTGACCGGTACAAGATTGGAAGTTGAGGCGCATGTGGTAACGGGCGCCGTTGCTTCGGCCCAGAATATTTTTCGCTGCGTGACACGCGCCGGTTACAAAGTGAAGGACCTCGTACTGGAGCCCCTAGCCTCTAGCTACGCTGTGTTGGATCGCGAGGAACAGGAACTGGGCGTCACGTTGATCGATATCGGCGGCGGTACTACGGATATCGCAATGTTCTTTGACGGAAGTATTCGGGCAACCGATATGCTCGGACTGGCAGGGCAGCAGGTGAGCAATGATATTTCCATTTGCTTAAAAACGCCATACGACAAAGCCGAAGAACTTAAGAAAACGTACGGCTGCGCGATGGGATCTTTGGTAGATGAATCCGAAATGATCGAAATTCCGGTTGTCGGCGGACGGGCGCCGCGGCAAATACAGAAAAAATACCTCGCAAAAATCGTGGAAGCGCGTATGGATGAAATCTTTAACCTGGTTCTCTACAGTATGCAGAATAATAAAATGTACAACCTTATGAATGCGGGCGTTGTATTGACCGGCGGAGGCTCATTATTGGAGGGCTCTGTTGAACTTGCTATGGAAATATTCAAGATGCCGGTACGAATAGGTTACCCGCGGGGATTTGGCGGACTCATGGACGCGGCAAGCAACCCGATCTACGCGACCGGTATCGGACTCATCCATTACGGGATTCAAAAAAATAAATTAAAGGTGCATGAGGATTTTGAAAACGTAGATGAACCGTCCGATGAGGATACAGGCGAACAACGCGCTTCTCATACCGATGCACTTAACGAGCAATCCTTAACCGGAGAATACCAGGGCAAGTTATACGGAAAGATCACCGACCGTATGAAGAAATGGCTGGATGAATTCTTTTAATCGATAACAAATTATGAAAGTTAAACGGCTCATTAATAAAACTCGGAGGAGTTATGATCACATACGATGAAGCTAGAGAATACGGTGCCAAGATGCGCATCGTAGGTATTGGCGGCGGCGGCTGCAACGCAGTGAATACCATGATCAGTTCCAGCCTGAATGGCGTGGAATTTATCGCCATAAATACGGATATGCAGGCGCTGGAATCAAATAAGGCGCAGCATAAAATTCAAATCGGGAGAACTTTGACGCGCGGACTAGGTGCGGGCGCAAATCCGGATATTGGTAAACGGGCAGCCGAAGAGGATATCGATCAGGTCAAAAGCGTGCTGGAGGGCTCCGACCTGGTATTTATCACGTGCGGCATGGGCGGCGGCACGGGAACAGGCGCCGCGCCGATCATTGCGGAAGTTGCGAAGAGCATGGGCGCTCTAACTATTGGTATTGTGACGAAGCCGTTTAATTTTGAAAAAGGAAAACGGATGAAACAGGCCATGATCGGCGTTGAGGAATTGCGCGAGATGGTTGATACGTTAATTGTTATTCCGAATGAGAAGCTCCTTATGGTTATGCCGAAAAATACTCCGTTCATACAGGCTTTTAAAGCGGCCGATGATGTATTGTACCGTGCGACCAAAGGTATTGCCGACCTGATATCCAATGCAGGTTACGTGAATGTGGATTTTGCCGACGTGAAAAAAATAATGAGCGGCGCCGGCGATGCCATTATGGGTATGGGCATTGGAACAGGCGAAAGGCGAGGCGAAGAAGCCGTAAAACAAGCGATTAATAGTCCTCTGTTGGAAGAGACCAGCATCGAAGGCGCCACCGGTATTCTGTTAAATCTGACCTGTCCGATGGATTTCACTACAGAAGAAGTTGATCAGATCTCCAATCTCATAACCGGTGTTGCAGGTGAAGATGCCGATGTTATCTGGGGTTACGGCGTGGATGAAAACTTGAAGAATGAAGTACACGTAACCGTGATCGCGGCCGGTTTAAACCGTCATCGATATCCGAAAAATACCATGTCCGCAAACGCGGGCGAAGACTCTTCATCTCCGATGTCCATAACAAAACGAACGATCAAATATACGGAGCATCTTCAGGATATACGTTCTAATCGTTACAAGAATCTTGAAGTACCGGCGATTCAGCGGCATGAGGAATTTGAGATTGACGCATCGGCCCAGGATGACGATGAAAAATTGAAAATGACCGGAACGGATAATTTGGATGATCGAAATATTCCAACGTTCATTCGTAATCATACGAAATTGAAAAAGTAAATTATTGTCTTTCTCTCTCCAGCCTGTAGGGCTG
>JAEUSK010000228.1 GCA_016787925.1 bacterium
ATATACGTTTCTTCGTCAATATCCAGCTTACGGCTTTTATCGATCTGCAGCAATTCACCCTGGCTTGCCCGCTTGGTTGCATTGGACAAGAGCATCATTGCGTCAAAACTTTTGATATCGACGATGCTGATCAACGCATTGGCCAAAAGATAATCGCCCATCAGAACGGCCATTTTATTTTTCCAGATCGCATTGATCGACGGCATGCCGCGCCGCATATCGGCTCCGTCGACGACGTCGTCATGAACTAAGGTTGCGCTATGAACCAATTCGATCGTGATTGCCGCGCGGTAACTGCGCTCGGTGACTGAACCGTCGCACAGCTTACTGCATAGCAGGACGAGCATCGGTCGTAGATTTTTTCCACGCGACTTCACCACATATTGCGCGATCGTGTCAACGATCTTGATCTTCGACGTCAACTGCTCTTTGAATTTTTTCTTGAATACCTCAAGTTCTCCCTCGATCGGTTCAAATATATCTTTCAGCGTCATTCAGGTTTTCCGGAAATTATGATGGTCGTTGGTCCGATGCTGTTTGCAATCTAAGGGATTATGTTTTTCAAATCAAGGTGAAATGTTTGCTGGTACTCTCCGAAAAATATAAATTAATAAGTGAAGTATCTTAAAAGATTTGGCATGTCTCATGAAGAAGCTTCTAAATAAAAAAAGAGTTAAAGACAAACCGTCTCTAACTCTTCTTTATTGAAAAATTTTAAGAAACTCTACTGTTCCAGTTCCATCTCATCTTCGCCTTTGAAGTCCTCGATGAATCGCTCCTGTGCCTCTGAAGTGTCTGATCCAAATCCACGGATGATCTCGTCAGGGGACAGATTCAGTTCCTGCAGGCAATATCGTAAATAATATTCGTATTCCAGATCAGGATCGTCCTCGAGCATATTTTCTGCTTCGGGTTCCTGACAGTTATTCTCGCGCGCCACCCATTCCGCTGCGGTTAACCTTGCCATAATCTCTCCTTTTTAGATCTAGTCCATCGTATTATTTTCTAGCTGTTTCCTATCCTGCAATCCCAAGCGCATCGATATTTTAAAAGATTTTCTCGTTTTAAATTTCGTGCAATGATAATAAATTAAGGCTGATTTGTCAAGACAAATTCGAAAGGAATCGGTTTATTTTTTGATATGGCGGGAAAGCTTGTGGAATATGACCTGTGTGACCTCGCGCGGGGTAAGACTTTGTGTTTTGATGATCAAATCGGCGGCTTCATAACCCGGTCGGCGTTGCTTGTACAGGGTCTTTATGGGAGCCTGTTGCAACATCGGCCGCACAGAATCCGACCGTAGTCTTTCGGCTATAACGTTTAAGTTTGTATTCAAATAGACAAGATATCCATCTTTCTTTATTGAATTTAGGTTTTCGGAACGCATGAGACTTCCGCCGCCCAAAGCTATAACAGTATTCTGATTTGATTTGATAAGCTGTTCTATGGCGCAGTTTTCCATTTCACGGAATTGTGCCTCGCCCGAATGGGCAAAAATTTCCGTAACAGCCTTTTTTTCATTTTGCTCTATCAGCTGATCGGTATCGATAAATGAAAAACCCAGTTTCTCTGCGAGCAGCCTTCCGACGGTAGTTTTACCGCAGCCCATGAATCCGCAAAGATAGATATGGCGGGGCAGATTCTGGTCCCCCTTGAAAAGGGGGTTAGGTGGATTATTTGTTTGGACGAATGCTTCGATTGCCCCAAGAACACTATCAATATTATTTCGAACTTCGCCTTCAGAAAAACGAAGAACGGTTAATCCCATCGATTCCAGATACGCTTGCTTTGAAATGTCCTTTTGATATGCCTTTTCAAACCCATGAGTATGACCGTCGATTTCGATCACGAGGTTTTTTGCTTTGCAATAGAAATCGACAATGTACTTTCCCAATGGTTTCTGACGATTAAATTGTTGACCGCAACATTTTCGTCCGCTCAAGTGCTTCCACAGTAATACTTCACCGAGGGTAGAGTTATTTCTCAATTGGCGTGCAGCCTTTTTTAGATTCTTCTTGTAGGGTATATGAGGCAATGCAGAGTCAAGTTAATTATTCTTAAAATCCCACTAACCCCCATTTCAAGGGGGAAAGGTTATGTACAAATTAATATTGATTCATACACCATTCTTTCTAAAGACCGTATTGACTATAATTGCGGAGAGAACAAGTCCGCCGCCCAGGATCGCCCAGAACCCGGGGAATTCACCCGTTCCAAGGAAAGTCCACATAGGATTAAGAATGGGTTCGAGTAACGTATAGATCGCGATCTCGACGTTTGAAATGTATTTTGCGCCTTTTGCAAAAAACAAATAACCAAGGCCCAACTGAAAAACTCCTAGAAGGAGCAAACCGACAACATCATTTGAGGTTATTGAAAATCCGTCTCCAAAGATGCTAAATAGCGGTGAGGCGTTCAAACCTGCGGACGATGCGTATACAGCTGATATGGCAATCCCCAAAACAATCACCGTTGCCGCATTCCCAAATGCCAAATTAAATATGCCGGTAATATCGCTCTGCGATGTCATGGGAACGGATGCGCTTTGTTCAGACTTCTTGATTGAAATTTGCAGAAAAGCAAAGGCGATTCCTGACAAGATACCAAAAATATTTCCTGCCAGGGCTGTGGACTTTTCTTCCTCAATAAACAATAGGATCATGCCGCCGAGGCAAATAAAAACGGTAGCGATCTCGACGGTGTACACTTTCTCCTTAAATATGAAATAAGTGACAAGGATCACATATACAGGAGCTGTGTATTGCAGAAATACGGCATTCGCAGAAGTCGTGAGTTTGTTGGCGATGACAAAAAGCGAAACAGTAAACACATAACAGAGTGCCGTGATAATCGACCATCGCGTGATGGTGAACCGGAACGGAATATGAAGTCTTTTCTTTCGGTATAGAACATATACGCTAAGAAAAACTCCGGCAACGAAAGATCGATATAATGCGATCTGTATCGGCGGCAAATCAATGATCTTAATGAGCAACCCCGCGCTGCTCCAACATAATGCAGCAAGACAAATCAGCGATACTCCGCGAAAATAGTGATTCAGCGACATAATTACCGCCCTAAATCATGATTTTATAGATATATATGGACAGTCTTGAAAATCAATTTTTTGCGCATTTTTGTCAGCGATCTACGACATCATGTCACGTTGTGAAGTGTCATTGTAGCACTCCATTGAAAGGACTGCTAAATTTTGCTTGATTTTAAACTTTAAATTGTTTATAATCAGCCTCCAAAAATTAATTATCAAATGGCACAGTAATTGGATATAGAGGCATTACCTGTAACTATAACGAATTTTTTTTCTGCAATCAAATTATTTAAGTAACTAATCAATTCATTAATTCAATTCAACGGAGGACGACGATGAAACTCAAACCATTAGGCGACAGAGTGATTGTTGAAAGTTTAGAAGCCGAAGAAAAAACGGCAAGCGGCATTTTCATTCCTGATACCGCCAAGGAAAAACCCCAGGCAGGCAAAGTTCTGGCCGTAGGACCCGGCAAAAAAGATGAACCGATGGAGGTCAAAGTCGGGGATTCAGTTCTTTACGGGAAATATTCCGGTACTGAAGTTACTATCGACAACAAAAAATATCTGATTATGCACCAGGTAGATATTTTGGCCATTCAAGGTTAATTTTTATGTTGACGAAAGAGACAAAGTAGAAAATTATTAATTAATAACAGGAGATAAATTACTATGGCAGCAAAAGAGATCTTATTTGATGTCGATGCCCGTTCAAAATTGAAAAAAGGCGTTGACATTTTGGCCGATGCAGTAAAAGTGACCTTAGGCCCCAAAGGCCGTAATGTCTTGATCGACAAGAAATTTGGCGCACCGACCGTAACAAAAGACGGCGTAACAGTAGCTAAGGAAATTGAATTGGATGAGCCGGTTGAAAACATGGGCGCCCAGATGGTGCGTGAAGTTGCATCCAGAACCAGCGATATCGCCGGCGATGGCACGACAACCGCAACTGTCTTAGCGCAGGCTATTTTCCGCGAAGGCTCCAAAAACGTAACCGCCGGCGCCAATCCGATGGAACTGAAAAAGGGAATCGATGCCTCGGTTAAAGTGATCGTGGACGAACTAAAGAAGATGACAAAAAAAGTTGAAGGCAAGGCGCAGATTGCACAGGTTGCCGCCATTTCAGCAAATAATGATTCTGAAATCGGAGCTCTTCTCGCCGATGCGATGGAAAAAGTTGGCAAAGACGGCGTCATTACGGTTGAAGAAGCCAAAGGTTATGAAACGACCCTCGAGACCGTCGAAGGTATGCAGTTTGACCGCGGATTCTTGTCGCCGTATTTTATTACCGATGCGGATACACAAGAAGCCGTTCTCGAAGATCCCAAAATCCTGATCTTTGACAAAAAGATTTCCGTCATGAAGGATTTGCTCCCGATTCTGGAAAAAACAGTTCAGATGGGCAAAGCCTTAGTGATTCTTGCGGAAGACGTTGAGAACGAAGCATTGGCTACCTTGGTTGTCAATAAACTGCGCGGTACTTTGCGCGTAGCGGCTGTGAAGGCGCCGGGATTCGGGGATCGCAGAAAAGCGATGCTCGAAGATATTGCGGTTCTGACCGGCGGCACAGTGATCAGCGAAGAAGCGGGATACAAACTGGAAAGCGCCAAGATCGAGTATTTAGGTTCCGCCAAGAAAATCATCATTGACAAAGACAATACCACGATCGTGGAAGGCGCCGGCAAGAAAGAAGAGATCAAAGGCCGTATTGCTCAGATCAAAACACAGATCGAGAACACGACCAGCGATTACGATAAGGAAAAATTACAGGAACGTTTGGCTAAATTAGCCGGCGGAGTTGCCGTGATCCGAATCGGCGCGGCGAGTGAAGTTGAAATGAAAGAGAAAAAAGCCCGCGTGGAAGATGCATTGCATGCGACACGCGCAGCGGTTGAAGAAGGTATTGTAGCCGGCGGCGGCGTGGCCTTCATCCGCGCACAGAAAGCTCTTGAAAAAGGTAAGGGCGGAATCAACGATAAATATCTCGTCGGCGATATGGGACTTGGCGTCGCGATTGTTCGCCGCGCTTTGGAAGAACCGATCCGTCAGATCGTTGAGAACTGCGGCATCGAGGCCTCCATCGTCGTTCAGAAAGTCAAAGACGGCACGGACCATTTCGGATTCAATGCGTTGACCGAAGAATACGAGGATTTACTCAAAGCCGGCGTGATCGATCCTACCAAGGTAACCCGTACCGCGTTGGAAAATGCGGCGTCCGTTGCAGGTATGCTGTTAACCACCGAAGCGACCGTATTTGAGAAGAAAGAAGATAAGAAAGGCGGCGGAATGCCTCCAATGCCGGGCGGCGGAATGGGCGACATGTATTAATGCCCGAGGGCATTAGTCCCTTGTGTTCCTGATCATCAAAAGGTTGGGACATATTTACCATATGAAAACCCTGATCAGCGTGAGCCGGTCAGGGTTTTTTTTGACCATCTGTGCATTCTATTCAACTCAAAAACCAACGTACGTCTTAAAGATCAACCCGCTTCTGAAAAATTTGTATATGGGTTCGTAGACAAATTTAGTTTCGCTGGTGTTTAGGCTGAGG
>JAEUSK010000234.1 GCA_016787925.1 bacterium
CCAAACTTCCACGTAGTGTTTTGATCGTTTCGCGGAAATTGTCCAGTTTTGCTTTTTCCTTTTCGATCACCTGCGGCGGAGCTTTGGCAACAAAATCTGCGTTGTCAAGTTTCTTTGAGATGCCCTCAACTTGTCCTTCCAGGCGCGCGATCTCCTTGCTTAGTCTCGCTCGTTCAACTTCAGCATCAATAATACCTTCGAGCGGAACATACAATTCTACGCCCGAAACTACTGCGCTGGCAGAATTTTTTGGTTTTTGAAGAGTTGCAACCGTGGTCATATTCTCCACACGCGCTAGATTCTTGATGTACGACTCTGCGCTGTGTAGCAGCGAGGTCATTTGACTATCACTGCTTACTAAAATCACATCAGTCTTTTTGGCAGGTGAAATATTCATCTCGGAGCGGATATTACGAACCGCTACGATGATATTCTGAATCTGTTCAAATTCTTTTTCTACCGTAGAGCTAATTCGCTTTAAATCAGCCTTTTCCCACGTTTGGGTCATGATGCTTTGGCCGTCTTTTCGCGGCGCCAATCGCTGCCAAATTTCCTCACTGATAAAGGGAACGATCGGATGCATGAGTTTCATGATTCCCTCCATGAGATACAGTGCGGTAGACAAAGTCTGAATTTTAATTTCATCGGAACCGTTATACATTCGTTCTTTAATCAATTCGAGATACCAGTCGCAGTAATCATTCCAGAAAAACTGATAAACGGAATTCATAGCTTCATGTAGTTTGTAAGTTTCCAGGCCTTCCGTTATTCCGGCAACGGCCCGATTGTATCGGCTCAATATCCAATGATCCGCTAGTTCCGTGATCTTGGATGCATCGGGTAATTGCGGTTTCGCTTGCGGGCAATTGTCCATCTGCATGGCGATAAATCTAAATGAATTCCAAACTTTATTAGAAAAATTTCGTCCGATCTCAAATTGTTTTTCACTCAGATTAATGTCTTGGCCTTCTGCACTAAGGTCTACAAGTGTAAAACGCAATGCATCAGCAGAATAGGTATTGATCACCGCAATCGGGTCGATGCCGTTGCCGAGCGATTTGCTCATCTTACGCCCTTTTTCATCGCGTACAATACCGTTAAAATAGACCTGCGTGAACGGCGGTTTTTTTGTGAATTCCAGCCCTGCCATGATCATTCTTGCTACCCAAAAGAAAATAATATCCGGGCCGGTCACGAGTAGGTTGGTAGGATAAAAATATTCCAGGTTTTCTGTTTTCTTCGGCCAACCCATGGAAGAAAACGGGACGAGCCAGGAAGAAAACCATGTGTCCAGGACATCTTCATCCTGACGAATGTCTTCTATTTTTACATTTTGATTCTTGGCTTTTAATTTTTCAAACGCTTTTTCTTTAGTTTTCGCGACCACCATCTCTCCGGAAGGAAGATAGTACGCGGGAATCCTATGTCCCCACCATAACTGGCGAGAAATACACCAGTCGCGAATAGTCGTCATCCAGTGTTCATACGTCTTGATCCATTTCTCGGGATGAATTTTGATCTCGCCTTTCAAAACCGCATCTAGCGCCGATTTAGCGAGTTCATCCATTTTTAGAAACCATTGTTCCGACACCAGCGGCTCTATAGGAACATTCCCTCTTTGAGAATAGCCAACCCGATTAAGGTGATCTTCAATCTTTTCGAGAAAACCGAGTTGCTGCATTTCCTCTACCACTTTTTTGCGCGCTGTAAAACGATCAAGGCCTTGATACCGTTCCGTAACATTCTTGTTCAGCGATGCGTCCACATTCATGATATTCACAAATTCCAACTGATGACGTTTGCCCATTTGAAAATCATTTGGATCATGCGATGGCGTTACCTTGACAGCCCCGGTTCCAAATTCCTTGTCCACGTAAGCGTCCGCAAATATGGGTATCTCCCGGCCTACAATGGGAAGAATTACTTTTTTCCCATGCAGATGTTGGTAGCGTTCATCGTCGGGATGAACGGCCACGCCGGTATCGCCGAGCATGGTCTCCGGGCGTGTGGTTGCCACGATCATGTATTCGTCGGAGTCTTTTACCGGATATTTGAAATGCCAGAGTTTCCCGTTCACTTCCTTATATTCCACTTCCTCATCGGAAATGGCCGATTGGGAAAAAGGGCACCAGTTGACTATATAATTCCCTTTATAGATCCATCCTTTTTCGTAGAAATGAACGAATACTTCCAGCACGGCATCGGACAGCGTTTCATCCATCGTAAACCATTCCCGGTCCCAGTCGCATGAACATCCCATTTTTTGCAATTGTCCGATGATTCGCGCGCGGTAAATTTCCTTATGTTTCCAAACCTCTTCGACAAACGCATCGCGCCCCATTTGACGACGGTCTTTTCCTTCGGATTTTAATTGTTTTTCCACGACGGTTTGCGTTGCAATTCCGGCGTGATCCGTTCCCGGCGACCATAAGGTTTCGTATCCCTGCATTCGTTTGAACCGGACGTAAATATCCTGCACGGAATTATTATACGCATGGCCGATGTGCAAAGCCCCGGTTACATTTGGAGGCGGAATGACGATGGTGAACGGTTTTTTGTTCTTATTCACTTCGGCGTGAAACAACCGATGCTTCATCCAGTAGGCATACCACTTATCTTCAACCATTTTTGGATCGTATGCTTTGGGAATCTCTTGTGTTGTATTATTGGTCGAAACGCTCATGAATTCTCCGTTATAATCGCTTCCATTCTAATTAAGGCGCAATATAGAAAAAGTTTTTTCATTTTCAAACAGGATGTTCAGTCTGAATTTTATGTTTACAACGCATTGAACTTATTTTTGGTCACGTAGCCGTTACCCTGAATAAAAAAACGCCAGCGCTTATCTACCCCAGCTCGAATACCGATCCGAGGAGATCTTTTGATCCTGAATCCACTGAAACCGTCATCTATTAGGAACAAAGTATCTCCCAAATAATCTTCGCCGTTCAATGCACGATCAATAGACATCGCTTGACAAAGTTTTCCGGGTCCGTTGCCTAGGTCATGAATATTTTCAATGCCGCGCCGTTTTTCCATGACGCCGATTCCGCCTAAAGGCTCCAACGCCCGGATCAGGCATGCCCCGGCAGTGCCGGCCTTTTCCGTCACAACATTCACACAAAAGTACATGCCGTAAATAAAATAGACATAGGCATGACCTGCTTCGCCAAACATGAGGTGATTACGCGGCGTAAGGCCCCTATACGCATGCGACGCGGGGTCGTCTGCATTGCGATACGCTTCAACCTCCACAATACGGCCGGACGTAACTGTTTTACCTTTGATGCGAACAAGAATTTTTCCCAGCAGGTCCGGCGCCACGTCAAGAGTAGGCCGGCAATAAAAAGAACGCGGGAGCTTAGCGGGCATGATTGGCGGTTTTTTGCTTACCGAAATTAACGTTGATCTCATCGAGGAGAAAATCGACCTGGTGCAGAAAACGCTCCGACGCGCATCCGCGGCGTTTACATTCCCGGCACGGTATCTTTAACTTGCACTCCACGTCTTCTTTGTGCGCGGCTTCAATTTCACCAAAAGCTTCATATAATTCGCTTTCAATGGATTCCATTTTCTGTTTGGAATTAGTTTCACTGATAAGTTTCGTCCATTTCATGCGAAGCATTTCCTCGAGGTCCTTGACACGTCCCAGAAATACGCTGATGGTGGCGCGCCATATCATGACGGCTTTGTTCAGTATTTCTTCATCGACGTCTTCGGCTTTTTGATTTTCTTCTTCGAATTTGAAATTTTTCAAGTCCAGGATGTGCTGCACCATGCCTTGAATTTCTTCAATTTCACTGAAAACTTCTTTTTTGGTATCTCCGTACAGGTCGGTTACGGAATGATCAAAATGTTCAATCGCTTTTCGGAGAACGCCTTGCGTCACCGTAACCGCGCCCTGCTCCAGGTCATTGGACTCCTGAGCAAACTGCTGAAGGTAATTCAATGCAATGCGAAGGTTTTGCGCCGCTTCTTTTTCGTTGTTAATTTTTGAGTAATTGAGCGACTGAAAAATAACATCGAAATACGCATTGATGCTGACTTCGATTTCTTTCATTTTTTTGTTCAGTTTTTCAGCGCCTTTGATCCGGATTTCCTGCGCCCGCGCCTGTACCTGTTTGTTCGGATGTCTTTCCAACATTTTCAGAATGGACACCGAAACATGCCGTGGAGTAGAATCATCGCCAACTAGCTCAAATATGTCGTCCAGTGACAAAACTTCCTGAGCAATATTGCTGACCGCTTCATCGCTTTCCAAGTGCATATAGACTATCACGCTCAAATTGAAGAAGTCCGAAGGGTCGTCTTTACTTTTTTCAAGCGTCTTGAGTTTTCTCTCGTGGAGGTCGGCAGTCAAATCCGCTTCAATTTCAATTTCTTCTTCCTCTTCCATCATTTTACTCGTGTCTTTGGAAGTAAGAATGATCTTTACGGCGGATTGCATAATATCAAAGAACTCGTTGCCCAGGAGCGTCGGCTGCCTCTGCCGCATTAGATCTGCAAAATCATCGCTTTTGATTATTTTCTGCAGAAATTTGATCGACATCATGGAAATAACATTGGCCGTAGCCTGTCGGATCTGCGGATCTTCGTCAATCAGGTACGAAAACAAAATGGCCGCATTTTCAATGCTCAGGCTCTGGAACGCCAGCCCGTGAATTTCTCTCGCCTTGACAATGCGCCGGCTGCGGCGTTTCATCACGCGCTGAGCCGTTTTTAAAATCTTATCGTCTTCACGATCGATGTCGCGTTCCTTAATCAGATTGATATAGTCCATCAGAACTTTTGTCGGAAGCCTGGGATTATTGAAAACGGCATCCAATACTTCGAGGTTTTTCTCAAACAACAAAAAAACCATGAGATTCTGGCATTCCGAATCGCGGGCGAATTTCAATCTTTCCTGCTCGCTGAAATCAAGTACCTGAATGTAACGCCCGACGCGCGTCCAGAATGTGTCATTCTGAATGGTCATCCGAAGTTCAACCGGCTGATCAAGAAAGTTTCGGTAAACGTCAAGTTGATACGGCAGCGGCAAGCGGTAATATTTGGTCAGAATTTCTTTGAGAGCCGCGCTTTCGGATTTCGACAGCTTCGCATCCGTTTGCTCCAGCGCTTCCGCCTGCGCCCGCAGAGCGGAAATTTCTTCCTGCGATTGTAAAAGTGATTCGTCCATGAAAACCTGTAATAAATGAAACGTGATCAGATAGATACTAATTCGCTAACTCTGCTCTGATGTGTCATAATCAATGAAGGGCAAATTAATCGTAAATTTGAAAAATGCGAACCGACGGTGTCCAATGCCAGTTTAGGAGAATTATTTTCCGCGCTTAAATGGGCAAGAAAAACATGCCGCAGCCGCTCGCTCGTCACTTCCGCCAACGTTTGCGCTGCCTGTAAATTGGAAAGATGCCCAAGTTTGCCTGCGATGCGTTGTTTCAGCGGCCACGGGTACGCGCCCTTTTTCAGCATTTCTTCATCATGATTGCTTTCCAATACCAAAATATCGCTGTTCCTGATCTGCTCCTTAACCAACTTGGTGGCGTACCCTGTGTCAGTAACCACACTAATCTTCTTTTCTAAAAAGCTGAAGCTGAATGCCGTTGGGTCAACGGCATCATGTGAGACCGCAAAAGGCGTTACCCTAATGTCGCTAATTTCGAACGCCGAGTCAAATACATTTACCGGATAATGCGCCGGAAGTTCCGAACTCACTCGAAGATACGTCTGCGCGTTGACGTGAACCGTCGCCGTATTATTTTTGGCGAATTTTTTCAAGCCGCTGATATGGTCAATGTGTTCATGCGTGATAAAGACATGCTGAATGTCTTTTGTGCTCACGTCAATGTCTCGCAGGCGATTTTCACAATCATTGTAGCGCAGCCCGGCGTCAACCAGAAAATGCACGTCTCCGGCCCGCAGATAAACACAGTTCCCTTTGCTTCCGCTTCCGAGAACGCATATACAAAAATGTGACGGCATCATGTGCAGTGAGAACTGTTGAAAAGCGAAAGTAATTTATTCTGACAATATGCGGCTGCCGGGTTTGACGGCCGGCCGCACGCCATCTTTACAGAGCGGACATACCCGCGGTTCGTATTTTACAGCGTCCACGGATATGAGAGAATATTTCGGCACACCGAATGTCACTTGCCCGTTGCTTCGGTCGACCAAAAACCCTACGCCGATCACGTTGGCATCGGCGTCGCGGCACAGCTGCACGACCTCTTTGAGCGAGCCGCCCGTCGTGACCACATCCTCAACCACAAGCACGTTTTCATCGCGTTTAATCTCAAAACCGCGCCGAAACCTCATTACGCCGTTTTCCCGCTCAGAAAACACACACCGCGCATTCAATGTCCGCGCTACTTCGTGGGCGACAATGATACCGCCAACCGCCGGTGCCGCAACCGCATGAATTTTGTGGTCTTTGAAAAACATTGCGATCTCCGCACACAGAATCTGCGCCCAATTCGGGTACTGCAATACCTTGGCGCATTGAAAATAATTAGGACTGTGCGCGCCTGACGTCAGGATGAAATGCCCTTCCAGCAGAGCTCCGCTTTTACGAAAAATATCGAGAATTTCGTTAGAGTCCAATGCCGACGGTCCTCCGGTCATTCATAAGAATAATTTTTGCTGTCGTGAATTTCTTTGACGTATTCCATAATGTTGAAAAAATCATAATTCTTGGAGTATGAATAACTTACCGAAAAAATCAAGATCAGCCATATGCCTCCATACAACACGACTACTTTTAGCCACGAAACATCGTAGACGATCTTGAGAATACGCATCAAACGAACGCCGTGCCACAGAATCATGGCAAAAGAAATCCATATGGACAGATAGAGAAAAACGTCGACTTTCATCAGGCGTTGAAAGAGGATTACGCAGGGTATAAGGAACAAATAATGAGAGCTGCTCCACAAACCCGCGATGAGCGACTGCTGGAACGACAACGGTTTTACAAAAATAAAACTGAACAGTTTGATAATAACAGAAATGAACAGAAACGCAAAACAGAAAATGAACCAAAACTGAAATACAAACGCTTCCGGGCTCCACGCCAGTCCGTCTATCCAACCCTTCAATGTATCGGAAACGATACCGTTGGCCATCACTTCATCAAAAATCTGGTGGCGGCGCAATTCGTAAAAAAGAATCGACAGATGCGACGCCAGGGCAAGACTGCTGAGAAATCCTATGACAAGAGCCGGCCATACCGTGATGACACGGCTTTCGCGAATATCGCTGTAAAAACTGAGAATTTTGGTGATCGATCTGAAAACGCTATTCTTGAATTTTCCGCTTTGCCGGTAAAAACTTATAAATACTATGACGAGCAGCAGGCCCATTAACGGGTATGTCTTGGGATAAATGGTCTGATACGATCCGATCGCGATGGCATCAAACTTGTCGTCGCTGTAAACCGATTTGGCAATGTCATACGCAAATCGGTCTTTGCGGTCAGATGTAACAAGGCCGGAAGTGTAGATGGTCGCGTCGTAGTGCGGATTAGCGTGAACATAGGGCCGGTTTACTGAAAAATCATTATAGGAACGTATGAGGCCGCCCGCAACTTTCCACTCATCAAGTTTCTTGTACATATCCACTATGTGCTTGGCCTGAAACTTCGTCGACATGGGGTCGCTGTAACCGTTCTGATTATTGGAGAATATCTGAGCACCATACAAGCAGATCACCGCGCGGTTGGGCCATCGCGACAAACTCCGGTTGATAAAGGAATTGATCCAGAGAGGATTGTTACCGCGAATATCCAAATTGATAATATCAACATTGTCAAGATACGTGTCCTGGTTGCCGAGCACGGAGGTGTAAAAAATAGGACGGTCATCCAGCGTTCGAATCCATTGGGTCAGAGTTGAGAAATAGTCCAGCGACGCTTTTTGACTGTGATCCGATGCGCTGCCGACGCCCCACGCAATGATACACGGATTCATCCGGTCATGCAGGATCATGGACCTGAAATAACTCTTTAAATCTTCCACATAGGCCGGCTGTTGAATAACGTTAGTTGTGAGACTATGCAGCGGCGCTTCGTACATGAGGTACATGCCGTAACGGTTGCACAGTTCTATAAAATACGGATGCGGCGGGTGATGTTTGAAATAGATTGTATTAGCGCCCATTTTCTTGATCTTCTGAATATCCTGCTCCATCACCGCATAAGGCACGCTGTTCCCGGTTCCTGGAAAATCTTCATAATAAACTACGCCTTTGATCGTTAGAGGCTGCGCATTAAATAATAAGTACTGCTCATGCGCCTCCGACCTTGCAATTCCGAGCTGCGCGGAAATCTGATCCACAATCTCATTTCCGATCATTATAGAAATAATAAGCCGGTAACGGTAGGGATTTACCGTCGCCCAGAAAATTGGCTTCTCTATAGTAAAACGTGTTTCAAAATTTGTAAAATTACTAACCGAAACCACATTTTCCTGATTCAATTCTCTGATCTTTGGTATCTCCCAGGCATTACGGTAGCGTTTATATCGATTAGTGTAGACAGGGTCGGGATCTTCCTCATTAAATACTTCAACAAGATATCGGACATTATCGTTTTTATTGATAATTCCCGCGTTCCCGGACGTGTCCTTGATCTGAAAGCCGTAGTCATAATTGCGTAATTGTAAATTCAAAACCATATCGCAGCTTCTCTGATCCGCTGAGATTTCATAAGCAACATGGTATTTGCTTATAGCCAATTTAGGAGTTGCGATGAGAAATATTTCCCTGAAAATGCCGCCATATAATTTTGGCTGGAGCGTTCTGGCATAACGCGGTATACCCGTGCGCGAATCCAAACGGCTGTCCACGACGATCTCAATCGTGTTGGGTTCTTCCGGTTTGATCAGAGTTTCATCAAGATCTATTTCTGTATGCAGATAGGCGCTGTTGACATTGGCGATGAATTCGCCGTTGACGCGTATCTCGGAACGAAAGTTGATACCAAAGCTGACCAAACGAAAGTGTTTGTTTCTGAATTCAGGGCCCGGAGTAAAAGTTTTTCTGTAAATTACTTTCCCTTCGTAATCGTAATTACTGGGAACATTGATTGAACGGGTAACGCCGTCGATGGTGATGGTCCATTCACCGGACAAGTCAAGCAGCCGCCGTTGTTCTGAGAGCGAGAGATGGTTGATCAATAATTGTTCATCATATCCGTTCTTATCGCCGAAAAAACGAATATCATCTTCCGCGCGCGCCACAGAACCAAGAATCAAGAGTGGCACCAAAGTAAATATAAGCAGTTGTCTATAAAAACGATAAGTAGTCAACAGAGTTCTCTCCTTACATATTAGATGATTCTTTTCCCGAAGAACGACGCCATAAGTTCTACTCCGATCTTGGCGGTTTGATTTTTCGTGTCGAGAATAGGGTTGGCTTCGACAAATTCGGCAGATACAACGCGTTTGCAATTATGCAGCGATTCCATCACATAATGCGCCTCGCGGTAGGTCAGGCCTCCGTGAACCGGGGTTCCGACTCCGGGCGCTACCGACGGATCAATACTGTCAGCGTCAAAACTAAGATGGATGCCGGCCGTGTCTCTGGATGCGATCTGAATGGCCTTTTCAATAACGTCATGAATTCCTTGTTCATCAATATCCCGCATGGTAAATACGGTCACTCCCATTTCGCGGATATGATTGATCTCACCCTGATCCAGAGTTCGGATGCCGACCAATACCGTATTGGACGGGTCGACTTTGATGAAATTTCCTCCAACCGAAGTCAATTTCGGATGTCCGACGCCCATGGAAATAGCGAGCGGCATCCCGTGAATATTGCCTGACGGCGAGGTTTCCGGTGTATTCATATCGCCATGCGCATCTACCCAGATGACGCCGATCTTCTTGCGTTGTTTTCTGAAATGAGACGATATACCGGCTAAGGTGCCGATGGCGATCGAATGGTCACCGCCCAGGATCAGAGGAAATTCGTGGTCGTGAAAACTTTTTTCAACCGCATCCGCAAGCGCGGTTACGGCCCTGACGATCTCATTGAGATATTTGAGACGCTCATGGCCTACTCTTAGAATTTCAGGGGTCTTCGATACGATATCGCCGCTATCCTTGACGGTATAACCTAATTCATTTAATCGCTCCCTCAATCCCGCGATACGCATAGCCGAAGGGCCCATATCGGTTCCGCGCCTGCCTGCGCCCAGATCCAATGGAACACCGATCAATCGTATCGTGCGCATAATGCATCCTTTGTCAATGAATAACTTCTAAGCCGATTTACTTTTTGAAGTGTGTAATATATTCTAACGCGGTTTAATAATCAAGTTTATAGCCGATGAGGAGGCGGTTTTGAATCGCTGTGCGGTTGCGGATATTTTCGAAACCTCTGATTCGGGTATGTTGATAAGTCAGGTAAAAATATTGTTGATGAAAAGTCTCCCATTGAAACTGAAATGAAATTATATTCTTAGTTTCATTGACTCCTTGAAGGAATTTTTTCGTTTTTTTTCCGGGATTACCTGCGTCTACAAATCCATCTTCGTAGGCGTACCGGTCAATGCTTCCCTTGCCGTGACGAAGCAACTCATAATCTAATCCCGCCGATATTTTTCTAAGTGGACGGTAACGTATTTCCACAAAGTAGTCGTCGGAATTAGGCGGAATAGAAGACCCGATACTTGATCCAAAATGACTATACCTGATCAAAGGAAATTTGTGAGTATAGACGTATGGCTCGATCCTCGTATATTCGAATCTCAGATCCGCATCTGCAATTTGAAATGGCTCGGACCAGTAAAAACCGCACATGACAGCCCAAGTTTGTTTCCAGTAAGATATCGGAAGCGATGTGCTAAAATCATCCAGAAATAATGCCGCATAGGATTTGAGCCGGGTGAACGGAAAGGCCGTTGCGTCAAAACTAATGGTGTTATTGTCTTTATCGCCTAAATATTGTTCAGCAATGTGATAAGGAATGATCGGATTCAGATATCCCACTTCCGTTCCCCTGCCACCGTACACTACGCTCTCATTACCGGCTAGAAAAAGCCATGGAAAAACTTTGAATTCAAGCCGATGCGCAACAATGAATTTCTTATCGCCGATATTTCCATCCCGGTTATAAATTAGCGGTTGACTTCGTAACCATCCGTGCAGATAAGTGAATTTGATCCTGTCAAAAGTTACATCCATCCTCAGGTTATCAAATGATCCGGCATTATCTGACAGGAATAGGTTTGAGTGTTTACCGGGACCCAAACTAATAGCATCCTTTCCGAACTGAATGCGGAACCATTTTGGTTCGATTGCTACGTAGGCTGTAGAGTTTAGGGAATAGACATTTTCGCTTGCAGGTGTGAAATTAATCACTCCGCCCTGGCTATTTTCTCCTATGGAGTACGATCGGTCCGAACCTCTGATCAGCGTGCTGGAAAAATCAGAATAAAACGCCAGCGCATTTCTTAAAACGCCACGGACTCTGCCGGAAACTCTTGTAAGACTTATATTGTCGCTCAGCGTGTCTCCACGGCCGCCATAGCGGCTCACATCTACAGCTTGTTCCGCCAGAACATCACCGATAGTGTAACTCAAATCTTCTTCTTTATGCGACTCAAAATGAAGGAAATGTCTTTCTTTCTCGGCCTCCTCAACACTGCGTTTCGACTGGGACAATTCAAAATGAAATTCGCCTTTCAGTTTCAAGAATAAGCCTCTGTCAGTGGTACTTAGAATACGGGGATTTATCTCCAATTTATCGTCTAATTCCAGAATAATCTTTAGGACAATATTACGTGTGTAGGGCTTATTGCGCAATTCTATACGGGGTACAATGACTTTATTTGTTTCCAGTTTTTCAATTAAATCGTAGGAAAAGTGACCCAAAGGGACATTGACACTTGGACCTGACAATTGCTGTCCACACACAGGCAGAAAGAACAAAGCCAGGCTAATAAATAAATATAAGGACTGCAGTCCGTAACGCTCCGAGATCCAAAACATAATTTAGTGTCCCCTTTATTTGATTGATGACATCTTGAGATCTCTATTGATCGCTTTAGCAATCTCAAGTCCTATTACCATGTGAGTAAACTCTGATATGTGTCTATGTCCATGCGGGGCATGTGTATCGATGTGGAGCTTAAACGGTTCAACCAACTTGCTTCCCGTTATGTAAACGTCCACGTTGGATTCAACAAATGGCCCCATTGACCTATCTAGTGAATTCTCAAGATCATCCTGAGGAATATCCACGAATATGATCCGAACACCGTGTTCCCTTGCCGAATTGAACAATCTTTCAAGTAATTTGGTCGTGAGTTGAAGTTCTTTTTGTGTTCTAGTTCTGTTGACTGCAATAGCATAAGAATGCGTCGTGTCAAGGGCTCTCGCTCCTTCTTTGGCCTTTTCGACCCGCGCCGCCTTGATAAAATCCCATACAGAATTGAAACAAAATGAATAGAGATATGAGTGTTCGCTGAGCTTTCGAATCAGGTAGAATTGATTGATAAATTCCAAGATCTTGACTCCTGGGAGATTTTCTTTGCGGACATTTATCAAATTAGAATCCTCAAGAGAGAACAATCCGGTCTTAAGATTATCCTCATAATCGTTGGCAAAGAATCCTACAACGATGTAATCAGGCTTGTACTTCACTGCTTCGTTTTCAAAAAGGATCAGTTCCTCGTCGGTGCCATATCCAGACACCCCCATATTATACACCTCTGTCGGTTTCCCCAATGACCTGAGCTCTTTTTCTAAGACAGAAGAAAACGTATGATCTTGGCGCACTTCAAATCCTTCAGTGTGGGAATCCCCCAAACAAATGATCCTCACCAAAGTGTCAGGTTTGGCATAATTAAAATCCGTTGTATTTCGAAATCCCTGACTGTTGGTCACAAATTTCCATTGTCCATCCTGACTTGTGTGCCAGAAAACCGAATTAGGCCGTATTCTCCTTATATGAAAATCACCGTACTGCACCTCACTGTGATAACGTGGAAATAGAACAATCTTTTCGTCAAAAATAACCCGTGTAATAAACTCAAGAATAAATAAAGTCAACAAGATACCTGTAAATACCAATGTGATATTTGAGAGGAGGGATTTGATTTTCATTAAATGGATGACCCCGTCTTAAAAAACATAATCGCGATGATGAATAAATTTCTCTTGGTAGCAAATAATTGGTTAACCGCTTATATTTTCCCGGTATCATGCAGTTAACCGGTTTTGTCCGCACCGCGTGGCATATACAAATAGCTGGATTCTATTTTCTCAGTATCCTTTAGTATCCCATTTAAGCATTAGCCAAATAGTCAGGAAGATGATTTCAATATCCAGCCAAAACGACCAGTTTTCAATATACCAAATATCGTGATTAACGCGTTCCTGCATCAGTTTCAGGTCCTTCGCTTCACCGCGAAACCCGTTGACCTGTGCCCAGCCTGTAATACCCGGTTTTACAAGATGCCGGAGCATATAATTTTGAATGATATCCTTGGACTCTAGATTATGCGGGGTTGCATGAGGCCTCGGCCCTACCACGGACATCTGGCCACGGAGAACGTTCCAGAACTGCGGTAATTCATCCAAGTTGGTCTTGCGCATGAACCGCCCGAATTTCGTCACTCTCGGATCGTCCTTACTTGCTTGCATAAAACGCCCCGCCTCATCAAAGTCCTGGCTTTCCGGAATCATCGAACGGAACTTATAACATATAATTTTCTTGTTGTTTCGTCCCCACCTTTCCTGTTTAAAAAAAACGGGGCCGCGCGAAGTCAGTTTGATAATAAGGGCAATGAGCGGAACGAGCCATGATAGAATAAAGATGATCATGGCTATCGCAAATCCGGCGTCAAAGGCTCTTTTTATTATGTACCAGTGAAGCTCATCCAGCTTGTCTTTTCGAACGGAAATTACGGGAAATCGGTCGAACATGACAATCTCAAATTTGCCGGAAACAAACCGGAAATAATCGGGTATAATTTTAACACGCGTAGTGTGGTTTGAGCAAATCTGTATAATTTTTTCAATCTTTTCACCCGCATCAGCTGGAAGTGCTATAATTACTTCATCTACGACATTTGTCGTGAGAATGGTTTCCAATTGATCAATTTTCCCTAAATAACTGCCATTCACAGGCGTGGAACATGCGTCATCCAAAAAACCTACCAATTTATACCCGAAGTGCGGGTTCATTAAGATGGATTCATAAAAACTCTGCCCCACTTCGCCGACGCCGATGATAAGAATTCTCCTTATGTTTCTTCCACGCTTGCGAATGAGGTACAATAGTTTTCTGAACAAAAACCTTTCCGTTGTCAAGAGTACCAGTAAAATGCCGCCGTAAAGGAAAACAAATGAACGTGATAAAGGGTGGGTTTTCATCAAAAACAGAATCAGCATGGAAGCGATGATCTGAACCATAGTGTTCTTGACGATGCCAATGAATTCAAATCCAAAATTTCTGGAACGGAATTCGTCATACAGATCTGTCATTCGCGCCGAAAAGAACCATATCAAAACTAATGAAAAAACTAAAAAATTATCTCGGTTAGACAGCGTAATTGAGTTACTCTTGGCAAAATAGGTGGCTGCGCACGCAAACGCCATAACTAGGACGATCAGGTCAGCGCAGAATCGAAAAAAATAGAGAGACCTACGAGTGAGGTGCATATAATGTTTTTAAAATCAGTACGACATCCTAATAGAATTATAAATTAATTCCACTATGCCGGCCGATTGCGTGAATAAATTTGATCCGATAGTAAGTTAAACCAGTAAGATTATTAATTCGGGTAAGAAAATCTTTCAGAATACCGGATACTAACTGCAAAAATAAAGAATTCCCGGCAATTGTTCTACAATAATCTTATTAAATTCTGTCATTTTAAATAGGTCATTTTTCTTACAGACAGAAATTTCTTCCGACTAGCAAGGCCTTCGGCGGATACTCTAACGAAATAAATTCCGCTTGCAACGGAGAGAGGCCGCCAATCCATTTCGTAATATTGAGCATCCATCTTACCGTTGAAAATTACTTGTACTAACTGCCCCAAAATATTGTAAACCTCGATTTTTACTTTGGACCTTTCCGGAACTTGAAAACGTATCTTGGTGTTTGGATTAAATGGATTCGGATAATTCTGGAAATGACCAAAAAATGTGGGGGATTCCGTATAGGTGGAGTTGGCAACTTTTTTTGTTGTTTGAAAACTAAACGAATCGGACCTTGAAATATCAAATTCACCGTCGCTCGCGAAAACTCTCCACGTATAGTGTTCTTGTTCAAGTAAAAGGTTTTCCGGCAAAACAATGGATGTGTCCGGGATACCGCTTATGGTCGTATCTATGGCATTACCTTTAAGTCTGAACGTATAGCGCACGGTGTCCTTTATATCAGGATCTATGGACACAGTCCAACGAAATGTCCTTTGAATCGGAATCTGAAACAACGTCAGTGTGTCCTGATAAGACGGGAAAACGGCTGATACTGGCGAGGGCGGGTAATTTGTATTCAATATTCGAATTTTGCATTCTTTCTGAATTGTAAATCCCCATTGATCTGCCGCTTTGACTACGGCAGCAGTGTCGCCTTCCGTATTATTCGGCGGTGTGCCGCTCAGTACTCCGCTGATGCTGTCAAGCATCAGCCAGTGTGGTCCATACGATATACGGTATCGAAGATAGTCCCCAAACAACAGGCTGTCCTGATCCTGTGCATAAATACGGCTGTGGTAAGCCTCATCCTCCTTGGCTAGTGAATCCGGTTCGCTGACCCAAAAGGGAGCATGATTAGTGTGGTTGACCTGCAATAAATATGTTTTTACTGCATCTCCGCCTTTCCCATCATTAATCCAAACCGTTACGATTGTGTCCCCCACATCGGTCGCTTTTGGGATTCCGCTCAGAACGCCGCTTACGCTATCGATGGATAGCCACACCGGCGATGTCAGCAAACGGTATACAAGAACATCCCCGAATAACGAACTGTCCTGATCCGTTGCATATAATGAGGTGGAATACAATCTGTCTTCGTATGAGGCTGACAATAATTCCGTTTGTATTACGGGAGAATGGTTGGTGTGCTTAACAGTTACGGGAAAAACTTTATCAACATTAGAAAACATCCAATCGTAGATTCGAACCGCGACTATGGTGTCACCCACGTCCAAAGCAGTTGGAGTCCCGGCTAATATACCATCTATCGTATCCAATGTAATCCAGTTCGGACCAGATAATAATGTATATCTCACATGATCGCCATAACTGACGGCTTCGGAGTCGCCCGCAAGAATTAACCAATTGTAAAGCGCATCTTCATACGCAACACTATCAGGCTGATCAAGGAAATAAGGAGCCGTGTTTGGATAAGAAATATTGAGAGATATAGTTTTCAGATAATCAGAGCCATACAAATCCTGTAAGTGAAATGTAATCGATGTGTCACCGCTGTTTTTTATTCCTGGTGAACCGAAAATAGTATTAGTCAGCGAATCATAATCAAGCCATGACGGCCCCCGCACATATTTAACTGACGTTTTATCCCCGAATACCAGTGTATCCGGATCCATAACTTCAATTGAATAAGAGAACGGCGCATTAACTGTCAGAAATGTATCTGGAAGTGATGAAAGTAGCGGCGGATGGTTCACAAAATTGTATATCGTTGAAATTTCCTGATCATTCAGCGACCTGTTGTATATTCTCAATTCATCCAGGGAACCGTTCCATTTGGCAGTCGCTCCGGAACTTTGTCCTAAAATCAAGTCGTTTGATTCGGCAATACTGTTTGCATAGACCGTCTGAAACTTGTAGCGACCATCTACAAACAACAATACTCTGTAACCCCGCTTGGTGATCGCAATATGATGCCACTGCTGATTGGTATATTGCCCAGGATAGGTCAACGATCTAATACCATTCTCCCCTCCGCCGTTCCACAAAGGCCACAGTCCAATCCCGCCCGAATTAAATAGTATGTCAAAATTATTTAGAAAATTATTTCCAATAGATAGCGGGACAGACTCCAGTGTATTGTCTGCGCGTTCCCAAAATGAAATCGTGAAATCATTTGTGAATGGAGTATAACTTTGGGCGGGCAGCGCAGCCAGACTATTACTTCCATTAAAAGACAAAGCTCCGAATTCATTCCCAAAACGATCCGCGGATGGAAACACATTTTGTCCAGTACCGTTAAGTCCGTCTCCACCCATATCAAGTACATCTGAGTTAAGCGGATAAAAAGCTGAAATCCCTTGTTGCAAATCTATGTTTTCCAGGTCGAGATTAATAATATCAAACTGGGAAAGATCATAATCGCTTCTGATTCTTAACTTTATATGTGAAGGGTCGGATAACGATCTCCGCCATGAATAGTTTTCTTGGGACGCAGGAATACCAGATGCTGCGGTGTTCCAAGTAGCGCCACTATCCGTGCTGTAGTCAACACTTACGGTGTTACCAAGTAAGGTTTTCCACGTTATGGAAATAACTGTATCCGCTTTAATCGAGCCCCCCGGCGGTGAAGTTATTACTAAAGTGTTTTTTTTCAACCTCCATACGTCGTTCCATAAACGGCCTGCTGTTATCCAGAGCGAACTGTCAAAGACAGCAACGCTTGCCGCGTGCCGAGCGGGCCATGGCGTATCCGGCAATTGGGTCCAGGAAGTCCCGTCTGATGAATACCACACGTCGCTTAGATCCCCATTATTGTACCCATCCAACACCCATAATTTATCGTCAAATGATACAATATTAACAAAAACTCTTTGTTGCCATGGTGGAGAAACATTTACGCTGTCCCACACAATCCCATCGGAAGATGACCAAACGTCATGATAATACTCCTTAGGATCGTTGTACTTGCCTCCCCCGTATATCCATATTTTGTTATTCAGTACGGCGGATCCAAGCACCATTGATCTGGGCGCCCAAGGAGCTTCTGCAACAACTCTCTGCCAATTGATCCCGTCATCTGTATTCCAAATATCATTGTAGACCGAATCACCCAAAGTCTGAGCCTCTTCTCCCCCCATAAGCCATATTTTATTATTGAAAATAGAAATGTATGCGCTGACTCTTCCTCCCCATGGAGCATTATCAAGCACCTTATTCCAACTAACCCCATCGGATGAATTCCAAACATCATTCTTATAGGATCCGTCATTATAATCTCCGCCAATGATCCATATCTTATTTTCAAACACCACCTTCCCCTGAAGATGTCTTGCGCTCCACGGAGCATACCCTTCAAAAATCCAATTGAATCCGTCAGCAGAGGACCATATTTCGTTGGTCACTCCATTCGGTTTGAATTCAAACGGATTCCATCCACCTAAAAGCCAAAGCCTCGAGTTGAATGCGACCATGCCGGCACCGTCACGTTCCAAAAACGGAGCCCGTGAAGTTATTCGCTGCCAAGTATAATCACTCTGCGCATGCGCAGCCGAAACCAGCACCCACAACAAAATTATAAGTTCAAAAATCGTTCTTAACATTTATTCCTGATTTTAATTCGTAATGATAATAATATATTTCTTTAATACGGCGTCAAAAAATAAAACCGGAGATGAGCCCGCCAATGAGAATCAAATGTAATACCGTACGAAAGAGCATTGTTTTTACTTACTATGCGGTTTTGAAGATGGCCTATGACCAAAAAGCCGTCGACGACGTTGACGTCACTCCAAACCGTGAATAACCGATCTGCGAATGATGTCCGCCACCAGCATAAAAAGTCAAACAACTGTTTTATCAATTGTCTATTTCGTTTCTGAGGATGGTTCGAATTGATACTAATATATGATTTTTAAGCATCGAAGGTATAAAAAAATTCGTCGATCAGGCTCCGTGTGTGGACCCTAAGCCCATAATTTTGACTGAGGTTAGGATCGGGAGCGCGGAAGCATGGAAGACGTTAGAGACATATCCCCATGCTTGATGAATACGAGAAAATATGCGGCGAATAAATTGAAGTAGGTAACCAACAAGGCATCGTTGTATATCCACATCAGTACGAATAATGAAAAAGCAAATGATTTAAATCTGATGAAATTGTATTTGAAGTGCGTATTTCTTGAGGAAGTGAAATAATAAAAATTAAGGATCAAAAAAAGTGCAGTGAAGAGCAGGCCGCCCTGCAAATAGGTTGAAAAGAATTGGATCCGCGATCCGAAATAAAGCCTCTCCAAGTCTCTGCCCGCCTCCGATGTTTCTATTACGGATTTTCCCTTCATCAAGCCGTACCCTGCTCCCCATATATGTTTATACGGCTCATTCTCAAACTGGTCATAGGCGATGACCAGTTTTCCAAACCGTGTAATATCTTCCGCAGCGGCCCAGTCGCTGAAGAAATCTTTTTCAATCGTGTCCGGGTCAAGATAATCTGCAAGATCAATGTCCGTCGTAGCCGCAAGTATCTTGACAAAAAGAAAAAGCGCAACTGCACCGGCCGCTATGGTAAAAAACACCTTGGCAAGATTAAGCTGCACCCTGACTTGGAGTAGAGCCAAAACTGCAAAAAACACAAAACTGATCTTGGTTTGATTGATAAAGACCGGAATGAATAAGATCAGAAGCGGCGTGACTTTATTCAAACGAAACCCGACCCCGTTGGGTTTACCTGCACGAACCAGGAGCAAGTAATAAACAGCAAGAAATATGATTTGTGATAGCATACCGCTCCCGCCGTCCGAAAACGTACCTCCGACCTGATCGCCGGCCCCAAATCGAAAAAATTGGGAAAACGCAACGGGAATTTGTATCACCAGAAAAACCAACAAGAATTTATTCATGGATCGAACGAAACGTCCACGCCCGTCTGAGTAGAAAATATGGGCAAGCATAGCAAGCGCCACAATCAAAACGAGCGGCTCCCGTAACCCATTTAAGTGAACAAACAGAGTGGTTGTACTTGAGTTTAAGTAGAATGTAACGGACGAGATAATCACAAAAAAGACCACAAGAAGCCGCAATACCTTGTTTTCCCTGTAAACGAGGGCTTTGACCCCAAATAACAAAAGCAAAAAATCAGCAACCGCACGTACTATGCTGACCGCTTGCGTTAATGGCGGTACGATTTCAACTAAAAAATTTCCGTAAGCATAAACGAATAATACAATAAAATAAATTCTGTGCCATGATCTGCTGCTTTTGTAAAAAATGCGATCATTCGTATTGTGAATCCCCGAGGCCATGCTTTCGCGCTTTGGTTTATGATTACCTTATTAAAATGAACGGCTATATTGGACACTTTTCATCACAATATTTTCGTTTGATGCTGTCAAAACAATCCATCAATTTTTGATAATGCGTTTCGGCTGAATAGTGATCAACGGCCCATTGATAAGAGTTTCTGCACATATCCCTGTGACGTTCAGGCTTATCAAAGAATTTCTTAAACGCGTCGGCCAGGCTTTGCGAATCTCCGGGTTTAAATAAAAACCCGTTTCGGCCGTCCTGGATAAGTTCCGTAAGGCTCCCGATATCCGAAACGATCACTGGAATTCCGAGCGCCTGGGCCTCCAGCAGACTATTAGGCATATTCTCATACCATACAGAAGGAACAACGGCAACGTCCGCATCCTTTACTCTATTGAACAGGGCTTCTTTTTCCATAAATGGAATATGCGTTACACGGGACAGCTGGAGCTGCGTAACTAAACGCGAGATTTCATCTATATAGATCTTTTCGCCGTCGCCGATCAGTTCCAGGTTGGCCTCAAATCCCTCATCCTTCAATTGTTTCATCGCCCACAGCAAGGATTGTATGCCTTTTTCAAAACTGATGCGCCCCCAATAAATGATTTTCATCAGATTCGGCGGCTTTCTCTTCATGCCGTAATCCAAAAGGACAGAGTTCACAAATGTGGGGATATGATGAAATGGCATGTTTTGAAAATACCTGCTTTGCCTGAAACGCGTGATCGTAAATTCAGAAGGCGACACGATAGCCGATATTTTTTTCTGAAACCCGCGGGCGTAGTTATATTGATATGCTGCATAATTCACTAAGCTGGCCGTTTTTGAATCTTTTACGCAATTATATTTCACGCTGTTCCAAAGGTTTGTCTGACACTTTTCGCAAACGGCGTTATCACGGTAGAAACTGTTTTTTGGGCAAATCAATCCGAAATCAGACACGCGAACGACTACCGGGATTTTCTGATCATAACATGCATCTATTACAGACGGGGACATCTTGTGGAGGAAATGAAACACGTACGCTATGTCAGGTTTTTCGTCGCGAATGAGATTGGTCAGACGGTTGTATACGTGTTTGCTGTAAAACTGCCTCCCAAGGAGTGATAAAACCGAAACGACGTCTTTTTTCAAATTTTTGTAGTAAAAATTTCCGTCGTCATTGCCGGGCGGATCCGCAAAATACTTTTCGTATGGGGACGGCCGGTTCATACGAAACCGTAGAGAAAAAGGGATCACAGTATGGCCGTGCCGTTCCAGCAGTGAGGTCACGTTGAACATGTACCTTTCTGCTCCGCCGGATTCGTAATATCGGTAGTTAATTATGAGTATCTTCATAATTCAGTCCATCAGAGCGGCATTAACCTTTTATAACTGTTTGTGATCTGGTCCCAAGTGAAGTAAGTTTTGACTATTGCTTTTGTTCTGCTGCGTTCCTGTTCTATCAACGGACCCGCTTTTACATAATACGTCAATTTTTCAGCTAACTCCCGCTCATTACCCGTTTCAAATGTTGCACACGAGCCTTTCAGGACTTCCTTGTTCTCAGGCAAATCGCTCACCAATGCAAATCCGTTGAGGGCCATAGCGTTAAGCAGCGACGGGGAAGTGCCCTCGAGAAACGAGGCGGATACATAGAATAAAGCTTTTTGAAGCAGCGACTCGTACTCGGCTCCATACACGAATCCTGTGAAAATAATTCGTCGGTCGTCCGTAGCTCGTATCAAGTCAACATATGTTTTGTCAAGATCGTTATCTCCGATAATCACCAATTTCATTTCCGTAGGGCATTGCTTATATGCGCGGATCAAGAGGTCCACGCCTTTTTCTTTCACAAACCGCCCGACAAAAATAATATAGTCTCTTTCTTTCAGTCCGTATTTTAACAAAACCTGCGGATCGAAGGGTTTCGACTCGGCAGTACCATAAGGTATATAGACCGGTTTGACATTAAAGCGCTTCTGGTAATCAGACGCGAGAAGTTCATTGTCTACCACATAATAATCGGAGAAATAAGCCGCGAAACGGCGGTTCATTCTCAAAAACCATTTTGCGAACAAATTCCATTTTGCCCGGTCCCAGTCTGCACCGTCCACACAGGCGATAATCGGCACGTTCAAAAAACGCAGGAACGGAATAAATATGGAATTGCCGACACCATAAATCATAACATAATCTGCCTTCGTAAAAAACAATACAAAGACGGACATGGCAGTATGTGTAATGGTATCGAAGGTTTTGTGTTTCAATGAAGGGAGATATCGCAAACGGACGCCTCGGAATTCCCTGATTCTGTTTTTGTAATGATTGCTCCGGCAATGCACCTCAACATCGTAGCCCTGTTCCGCAAAACGAACAGCCGTTTCTTCTATGGCGGTTTCAAATCCGCCATATGAAGCAGGTATGCCTCTTGAGCCAATGATAACAACTTTTTTCTTCATGTAGTTCTTCCAATGGCTGCTAGTCTTTTGACGCTATAAACGTAAAAGCTCCGGTCGTACTTCGTATGCGTCCTTGTTCATCGCCTTTTTTCGTGATCAGTCGTCCCGCGCTCCACCAGATTCTGTGAAGCATTTCGATTGGAAGTACGACGGCCTGCGATAAGATCCGGGGCAGTTTGGGGAACAAGATCATATTGGCCTGCGCCCGGAGGCCGGACCACGTCTTGCTGGGCGCAATTCTTTCTATTTTGAAACCGCCATACTGGAGTGAGTTATACAAACCTAAATGTGTATGATGATAGAAACTGTCCCCGTGAAATGGCTCAAGAAATGACACCGTTCCAATCAGTTTCCCGTGAGGTTTCAAGACGCGGTGTGCTTCCCGCATCATGACAAATGGGTACCGTATATGTTCCAATACGGCTATGGAGAGGATAAAATCGAAAGTATTGTCTGCAAACGGAAGCGCGTGCGCGTCGCCGAGAATCGGGGCATCCGGACTAAAATAGTCCAAGCCCACGTATTCAAATCCCGCCCTATTGGAAACATCACGGTGCACGGTATCTCCGCAGCCAAGGTCGAGCATTAAGCTGCCTTTAGATGCCGCTTTTGGAAAATAGCTCAGCACCTCGGCAGTCAAATGATGGGGAACCGTCATATTGGAAAAGTCAACAGCCGGTTTCTTATTCATGGTCAAGGTTTCAAAATTAAATCCGCCGGGCGGGAGCAGCTCGCTGTCGATATTAAATTCCAATTCGTATTTTCTGCTTTTCCTGAGACGCAGATCCAGCGGCCCCGACGCTGCTGAAGGATAGAAGGTTTTGCAGCCTTGACATTCCGCGCCGTCATTTTTTTTATTTATAGCATTGCCGCAATAAGCACAGCGGAGTATCTCCCATAAATTATCGGAAAGACCGGATTTCATACTATGATTCCCCTATTTATAAATAATTCCGATAATAAGCTTCGAGATATTCTCGAAGCGCCGTTTGCCAGTCCCGCATGATATTCAGATTTCTTAGATCGAGTTTCTTGTTTATGAGCCTCTCGCAAGGCGGCCTCTCGGCAAAGTATTCATGCCTGAAATGGTCGGAAGAGACCGGAATGATTTTTGTTTCACCTGAAAGTCCAAGGATATCTACCAATTCTGTCGCCACCTCGAGACGGCTGGTAACTCCTCCGCAAACCATATTATAAAGGCCCCAGTACTCTTTTTCAAGTAACAGCTTAACGTTTTTTGCAAAATCATGCGTATAGGTCGGCGTTCCTTCTTTATCATTCACGATGTACAACTCTCGTTTTCCGTCTTTCAGCTGTTTCATTATTTTCTGAATAAATTTCTTGTCCTTCTTGGGGCCGGCTCCCATCATCCAACCGGCACGGCAGATCAAGTGCCGCCGGGCATAGTCTTTTACAAACAATTCACCCGCGTATTTTGATCTGGCATAGTGCCCCAAAGGGCTGGGCTGATCCCAGTCGTCATATGCATCTTTCTTGCCGTCAAATATACCAGCGGTGCTGATGTAGAGAAGAGGTATCTCCAGTGAATTAGCTATGTTAACTGCATTTTCAACGGCTAGGGTGTTAGTAATATATGTATCGTCCGCGTGAGTTTCGCAATACTCCAGATCAGTATACGCGCCCAGATGAAACAGGTAGTCAGGATTGAACCGTTCCACATCTGCGCGATATGCATCCAGGTCGCGAAAATCGAGATAAGTCAGCCACGATTCATTGACATCAATATCTGAACAGGCGAGTTCATAATCTGCGCCAAACTGATGATAAAACGCTTCACCGAGCATCCCGCCGCAACCGGCTATATAAACTTTTTTCTTCATAATCGTTTTCCGTAATAAGATAATTAAGTATGTACTCTTCTGTACTTGCGATTTCTGTCTAGCTTCGATCAAACTGATTAATCGGGACCGAGTAAGTCAACAAATTTTGATGCGAGGGCCTGCCCATTGTACCGGTCAAACCAGCTCTTAAGTTCCGATCCTATGTTCGTATATTTCTCTTTGTCCAACATGAAATTTACCAAGTGATCTCGGATCTCAAATTCGTTCTTAACATTGAGAAACGGCGGGATCGGCGCATCCGTCATATCCATAAATCCTTCTTTTGACATGTTTAAGTATTGAAAAAATGGAACTCCTTTGGAAAGAAATTCCCATCCGGTTCCGCCCCACATAAGTCCGCCCAGTTCGGCTCCGCCGAGATCCACATGATCCAGTAAAACCATGATTTCCTTGCGGCTTAAGAGCGGAAGCCAGAACACAAAACGTTCAATACCAAGTTGCTTAATGAGTTCTTTCGAATAGACAACGTCTTGCCCATACTCCAGCAACACCAATAAAGGCGATGAGGCCTTTCCGGTCTTAACGAATTCCGCGAATCCGCGGATAAGGACATCGTTGCTTTTGATGCTTATGTTTTTCCATTCACGAGGAATTTTTTTCCATTTATGGGAAACGTGAGAAAACAAAACCAGATCATGCCGGCTGAACTTAGCGACGGCTTCTTTAAGCATCTCTGACAAATGTTTTTTCTCAGGCGTTTCCTTATTATAGACGATGGGCGTCGGCATCCATGCAGTTTTCACTTTGAGCTTCGCTACGATGCTTCGGTTATACGGTGTTTTATCGCAGGTAACCAGATAGCCCGTCCGGTTTCTGATGCTCCGTCCCTGGTAGTACTTAGTTATTTGAAACATCGCTTCCCGCAGAGGTCGCAGTAAATTGAACTTGTGGTATCCGTAAAATTCAACTCCGTATGCATAGGGTACAAACAATTGAAGATACATGCCGGCTTTTTGAAAATAGGCGGGCGCCGTACCGCAGCCTACATACCGATCGTAGCCGGCAAGTTCACGTCGTATCTTCCCGGCTGAACTTATTATCAAGCCTCGCTCCGTGTTTTTCAAATCCAGCGTTTTGATGAAGGGTCTCCACCGTTCAACATGCCACGTATCGTATTCAGGCTGAAAATGCTCGGCCTCATCCGAAAACATAAGTAAATGGGCGTCCACACCGAGGTCTCTGAAATAACGCATCAGAGAGAAGAAGTTATTATTCATATTTCCTACGAACGCAACCTTCATAATACCGCCTCAAGCTATTGTTGTCACTGCCAAGACCTTACCTGCCAGACAAGCCTCAAATCGCATTCTATTACACAGCCCTAGCTGCTTAGAAATTGGACCAGCTTTTCGGCCCGTTTTTCCCATGTATAACGATCAAATGCAAGCTTCCTGGCATTCATACCAAGAAGAACCTCATCCGATGATAATAATTTTTTCAGCTTTTCAATAAAATCATTTGAACTTCGGGGATCCGCCAAAATCGAATTCTGACCATGGGTCAGAACTTCATTAATCGTCGGAAACGAATGCCCCAAAATCGATCTGCCCGAGGCCATGTACTCGAACATCTTTAATGGGGAACAATATTGAATGGTCGGTACCGATTCGGTGAATATAAGCAATAGAACGTCGGAAGCAAAAAGGTAACGGCATACATCTTTTTGATCTACGCGACCGATCAAAGAGACATTTCTGATGCCGTAGCTCTGCAACAAGCCGTTGTAATACTGCACCCGTTCCGTGGGCCCTCCTACAATATAAAAATGAGCGTCAGGAACGGCCTGGGCGGACTGCAGAATCAACTCGATCCCACGGTCCTGATATAAGCTTCCGGTATACGTCACGATCCGTTTGCCTGCCGGCATCCCGAGCAGCATTCTTGCGTGCTCTTTGGTAATTTCTATTTCGTAATGCGCCGGATTAAATCCGTCATGGTGAACGATCAATCGATCGGGATCGATTCCTTTTCCTATCCATATCTGTCTCAACGCGTCGCTTATAACAACGACCTTGTTTATTATACCTGCAGCGGAATACCGAAGCAGCATACGTTCCCACAGAAAGTTCAATATTCTCGAATCGTAATGTATAATATCATTGTGAAGCTCGTAAGTCACGGGAACATTAAATTTCTTAACAAACGGCATAAAGATCGGAGCTCTAATGAAGACCAAGTCGTACGGTTTGGTTGTCAATTCGATCTGGATCAGTTTCCGAACATTGCTGAAAAGAGCTCCTATTTCTCTTAGGCGACCCATAATCGAAAAGCCGCCGTCAAAATAAACCAGTTCAAACAAGACCTCCATACCGAACTTTTCCTTAATGAACCGACCATTGTCGCAAAGCCTGTTGTCGGAGCGACGGGTGATTAATGTTACCTTATGGCCAATCCTACAGAAAGCATTACACATATTGAGCACCTGCACCAGATTCGCTTGCTCTGAACCAATCGGTGTGGAATGCACGTAAAGAATTCTCATACAAACGGCAATAGTATAGTTAATCGTGAGAACTGTCAGCTGATTGGTACCCCGGTTTTCACCGGCGGTAAGGACGATCCAATTGCTTTGCTATTTCTCTTGAAAAAATCTCCAGCTATGAATTCTTGAAAAGTTTTTTTGTCGAACAGTCCATACTTGGACCACTTCTGAAGAGGAATACTGAATCCCTTTTTTTGCCTGTAAACTATCGAATCTGGCAGAATATCGGTCAGTATAGCTTTTAGTAATCCTTTGAGCTCGCCGTTGTGATAGAGTATATTTTCCGGCAGGGAAAACGCAAATTCAATGATTTCTTTCGACAACAGCGGCACGCGCGCCTCCAAAGACACGGCCATAGACGCACGATCCACCTTAGTTAATATGTCATCTGGCAAATACGTATTAAAATCCAATTTCTGGATGGCTTTACGCGGAGGAATCGCCAGATCATAGTTGTCGCGGTAATACCAGTAATCTTCATAGTCTTTTGGAAGACCGAGTTCATACTTTACATCATCCTTTTCAATATCTATAAACGCCTCCTGGCATCTGACCATCTTCTCAAACAAATTTAAAGAATAATGAAACTGGATTCGGTTGACCAGTTTGCCCGGGAGACTATATCTGAATCTTGATCTGAAAAATGACAAAAATCTTTTTAACGTGTCGGAGCTCGATGCGGGCCGGCTGTCGGCAAAACGGTACCAACGATATCCGCCAAAGATCTCATCTCCGCCGTCGCCAGTGAGAGCAACCGTAGCGTATTCTCTGGCAAACGCAGATACGCAATAAGTCGGGATCGCAGATAAATCGCCAAAAGGTTCGTCGTAAAAAGAAATAACCTTAGTTAGTAATTTCTCCGCGTCGGCATACTGAAGCTTTTTATGTTGCAGAAGGACATTAAATGTTCGAGCAACTGTCACCGCAAAATCGGTTTCATCGGAACCGGGGTCGTTGAAACCGATGGTATAGGCGTTCAGCTGATTAGATAATTGGGAAGCATATGCCACGACTGTGGATGAATCCAAGCCTCCGCTCAGAAAGAACCCAACAGGCACATCGCTCATCATTTGCTCATTGACCGACTTGGTAATGAGATATTTGAGGTTCTCTTTTGCTTCGTCGAAAGAAATTGGGATTTCCTCCGTAGGCAGGCGCCAGTATTCATGTTCCGTGCAGGAAATCGTATTCAGGTCGACGGCTAAATAATGCGCGGGTTTGAGTTTAAAAACATCTTTGTAGATCGTTTTGGGGGTTGGTATATAATTGTACGTGTAAAAATCACACATCGCCGATTGATCTATAATCAGTTTGTCATAACCGGCATAATGATGTATCGCTTTCAGTTCCGATGACCACATCAATTGACCATCTTTCAAATAGTAATATAACGGTTTTATCCCCACCCGATCACGCACCAGGTATAGCGCGTTTTTTCGCCGATCGTAAATTGAAAAAGCAAACATGCCATCAATACGATTCAGAATACCGTCAATGCCCCATTCGGCATATCCATGCAGAATGACTTCCGAGTCCGATCGGCTTTGAAATTCGTACCGCTTTGCAAGGTCATTCCTGATCTGCTTGTAGTTATAAATCTCACCATTAATAGTCAGTATGATACTCTCGTCCCTGTTCTTCATCGGCTGTCTTCCTGCATCGGACAGATCCAGAATCGAGAGCCGGCGGTGGCCTAAGTAAGCATGCCGGTCGTACCATTCCCCGTACTGATCAGGACCCCGATGCCTGAGCAGATTCAACGAATGACGGGCCTCTTCTAAATGAACGGTATTGAACGGCGCGACTCCAAATAATCCACACATATTACTTTTTTTAGTATTGCGGTTGCTTCATCTTCGGATTCTGTTTTTTGACCACACTTAACGATTCAGATACTTTTCGTGAATCCTAAAAATCACAGATCGAACCTCTCTGTCCTTGTATAGCAACAAAAAAGAAGACGGTATAACAATAAGAATTAGAAACACAAATTTCGACAACAAAGTTATATCGGGCTGTCCTGCCATTAATACGGCAAAAGTCATAGTGCCTGCGGCGATTAACGTCATCGCTGTCGGTATAGCCAACTTGATCAGTTTGTGTGAATAGTAGTAATAAAGAACCGAGGTGATCAGAGTTCCTCCAACATAGCTAAGGGCCGCCCCCACGAGCCCCCAATATCGCACCGTAAAAAGCAAGGTTGTCAGATTAAAAATCAGTCCGAGGATTTGGCAAACGGATTCGTACTGAGTTTTTCTGGCGATGAGGGGCCCGGCGCTGAGTATAAGGTTGAGGATTATGAGCACGGCCGGTATGCACAAGAGGGCCGCAATTCCGCCCGCCTGCTGATATTCCGCAGGCGCTAAGATAGCGATCAACTCTCTGGAGAATACGCCGATCGTAAGAAAGAGAATGGTGAGAAGCTTCAGCAGGATTCCGTAGATGCGTTTTATTCTTTCCAGATAATCCGGTTCAGAGATCAGTTCATACATAAAGGGGGTCCACGCAAGCCTTAGTGCATATTCCAAAAACATGAAGATAGAAGACACTTTTAAAGCCACGGCGTATATACCAATATCATGCAGAGACATATCCTTCAGCATAACAAAACGGTTGGCATAAGAGTTAAGCCACACGGCAATAACGGCAGGGACGATCGGCAGTGAAAAACGCAGAATTTTTTTCAGAATTGATAAACTGAACCGGGGCACCAGATAACCTCTCAGCAAGTACAAAAAGACCGCCATACCCGCAATGCATCCAGACAATTGTCCGATAAAATAGCCCCAGGTTCCTGTATGATAAACGACGATAAGGCATATAGAGATGGCGGCTGTAATAACAAGTTGGGATACGATACCGAAAAAAAAAGGCCATGGGCGATTTTCGAACCGCAATAGTACATTAAAATAGCTGAAGGCCACCGAAAACGGGATTGTCAGTACACCTGCATAGAAAGAAGATCGGTACTTGTGATCAAGGATAATCATATCCATAATATGATCAAGAAACAGAGTTACTACTGCGATGACTATTGCGCTCAATAAGATTATGTAATATAAACCAGTCGAAACAAGTTCTCGCAGTAATTTGGGATTTTGACGGCTTTCGGTATAATCCCGTGAAACGCCAGCCCAGATCTCAGTGGCGCAGAAGATCGATAGAAAATAAGTAGACACGGTAATAAGCTCGATAGCTCCGTAGTCTTCCGGTGAGAGAACCCGCGTGTAAATCGGCGTCAAGATAAATCCGAAAAAACGCGCAAATGCAGACGCCAATCCGTAGATCATGAATGATAATATAAATGTCTTGGCCTTTTGGCTGATCCCTTGATTATACAATGCGATTCTCAGTGTCTGTTACTTTTTTTTCATAATCATCTGCCTGCGCTATTATTATGAATCGCGCGGTCAACTATTTTAGCTGCTCATCGAGTTTCTTCTTATCCGGAAAATTAACAAGAACTCCCATTCCTTTTTTTTGATATACAACCAGGCTTCCAAGAGCTGCCGCGCTGGCGCGTCCCTCCTTTACTACTCGGGCAATATCTTCAATTGATCCAGCCCCCCCGTTGGCAATCACCGGAATTGTGACAGTCTCGCTGATTTTCTTCGTTATTTCGATATCATATCCGGTCCATGTCCCGTCACGATCCATGGATGTCAGCAGTATCTCGCCTGCGCCTAGTCGCTCCAACTCTTTAGCCCAGGAAACAGGTTCCTTTTCCGTCTTATATTTGCCGTCTTTAATAAATACATTATACTTGCCAAACAGACCTTTTTTTATATCAATGGATGCAATAACTGCCTGAGCACCAAAATGTTTCGACAATGTTGTAACTAAATCAGGGTCCGCGTAGGCTGAGGAATTGACAATGATCTTTTCAAATCCGATCGACAAAATATTTTTTGCCGTTTCAAAATCCTTGACGCCGCCTCCGTACGAAAGCGGCATAAAACACTCATCAGCAATCTGCCGAAGAATACCCAGATTAGGTTTTCGATCTTCTATTGTCGCCCGAATGTCTAGAAAGCACAACTCATCTACTTCTAGTTCATTAAAGATACGAACGGTATTTACCGGATCTCCGACATATGCCGGGCGATCAAATTTAACAGTCTTTACAAGGCTTTCACCAATGAGCTGCAGGCATGGAATAACGCGTGTGCTGATCATAACGGTGGATTAAAGTGCGGCAAAATTGTCAAGAAGTCTCATACCGAATTTATGACTTTTTTCCGGATGAAATTGAGCGCCATATATATTGTCAAGTTGGATTACTGAATCAAAGTCAACCCCGTAATGCGTTCGCATTACAACGTGCCGCGGATCAATGACCTTTACGTAAAATGAATGAACAAAATAAAACCGCGATGCATCCGGAAGATGTGCGGTCAGTGGACTTGATCTCACTTCATGGACGTAATTCCATCCCATGTGGGGGATTTTCAGACTCTCCCCGGTAGGAAATAAAAACCGAGAAGCTTTTCCTGGGATCCATCCCAGTCCTTCCATTATGCCTTCTTCACTTGAGTTTATCAGCAGTTGCATACCGAGGCAGATACCGAGAATCGGGGTTTTGTCCACTATTACTTTACGGTCAAGGACTGCTTTCAGACCACTGGCATGAATCCTCTGCATGGCCGAATCAAATGCTCCGACGCCTGGCAAAAGCAGTTTTTTGGCCTTTTGCACCTCATTTAGGTCCGAAGTGGTCAGAGATTCGATCTTTAGTTTCTTGAACATATTCTGGATCGAACCTAGATTGCCCATGCCGTAATCAATAATGGTTATCATCGGCTTTTAACTTGTTTGACGGGAAAACAATACTTCATGTAGAAACTCATTGGAACTAGATGGGCCTTCGCCAAAACAAAAAAGAAGGGACGCATGCGTTCAAATCTTTTTTTGTACGTAGGATATTCTGTCCAGTTCTTTGCGGGCATGGACATAATTTTGTCAAATTCCGCATTATCGAAATTCAATCTTTTCATAAAATAGTTAAGCAAATCTTGTTCAAGATAAGGCTCAGTGTGATAGTATTGCTGCACAGCGTCTTCACGGGTTATTATGCCGTTTCTAACGGATGCCGACAGGCTGTTGTTTCTATAATCCAATTTAAATTTTTTTGGCAATAAATAACTGTGAGCGAATGCCGTCATTCGGTTTTCCAAATGATGGCCGCCATAATATTCCCAGCCAAAATCTTTTTCTAATTTCTTTCGCGCCTCTTCTTTACTGTAGCGGATATACCAAAGCGGCCTGATTTTCTTGATGCGTTTAAATGCAACCCATTTCATAAATGTCCAGAAAGGCATGTTGGGAAAAGTTTTCATCGGTATTTTCCCAAACATTTTATGAACCGAGGCGATGTATTTGCCGTCGAAATAAGTTCTTCCGATAGGTGTAATACCCTCAGCCATAAAGGAATGACCTTCTAAAACATATTTGACTTTGTGCTTATCTGCGGCGCGATACATGATCTCAGCAAGCGCAATATCGGTAGCGGCATCGATCTCCGATACATCAGCATAAAAAAAAGCTCTGTAAATATCGTCCATTTCCTTATTATCAACCACATATGTAAACAGATCGATCTTCAGTTTTGCGAGAATTTTTCGAATGTTTTCTGTTGCAATCGACGTGTTCCAAGTATTGTCATAATGTACGGCCAATGGGCGTAACCCGTTATTTACAGCCCAGTACAACAAAAAAGAAGAGTCCGTTCCGCCGCTAACGCCTATGACACAGTCATATGGTTTCCCATGGCCTTCCCGCCGTATTTGTTGCACAATACGCCCGATCTCTTTTTCACCTTTTTCCTTTCCCGTACCGTAATGCTCAATAAGCTGGTCGAACATCTTACAGTAGTTGCAAACCCCTTTTTCGTCAAACTCGATTTGGGGAGTGTTCTCATCGTAAATACAACGGGCACATATTTTCACATTTTGATCATTCATTATTTTCCATTTTCTGTTACAATATCAGGCGTGGCCTGTATGCCAGTAATTATTAAACAGGCTCAATCCTTATCAACAGTAAATTGCAATTCCCTCAGCGCTTTTTCAGCTGCATTTGCAGCCGAGTCCCTGCTCTTATCTAATGCAACTATGCAGCCGGTCCTGGCCATGCTGTCGGCCAGAACACTCACCTGGTCGCCGGGTTGTTTCCATAATTCTACCAATGCTACGCCTTTTGTCGATCTTGCTTTTTCAAGTCCGGTAACCCGCCTCAATATTCCTGCAGCATCGGAGTGCGTGAAGTAGTATGCGGCTCCGCGATAGTCAGATATTGTAAACTCGGAGATATCCTGACCGCAAAAATAATCAGCAATCAATTGTGGATATGAAATACCAGAGACGTGCGAAGCAATTGGATGAAACGTGTGGCCGCCGCCGACCCGGGCTCCCAATTCAACCAAATACACTTGTTCTGAGGGATCCACGATGCATTCAACGTGCGCAACCCCTTCTGCAATTCCTAATGCATCGGCCGCCTCGCGACACGCGTTCCCCATCTTTTCTACAGTAGACGGCTTAAATAAACCGGGATAACATATTTTTGTTGCTACTCGAGAATTCAATGGCGGCTTAAACTTATCGCTGTACGCAACGAGGTAAGATTTCCCATTATAAGCAAAGTACTCTATGGATGCTTCCGTTCCTTCTATAAATTTTTCAATTATCATTCGGTTATTACGATTCAAAAATCTGGATGCGTACTGGAACCCGGTCTCTACCTCTCTCTCATCTTTGATGACATAAACACCCCGACCTCCGCCACCGCAATCTACCGGTTTGATCACGACCGGAAAACCTTCTGATTGACAAAAAGCAATGGCCTCCTCCTGCTGTACAATGATGCGAAACTTTGGCTGAAGGATGCCGGCGGTTTTCCAGACCTCACGCATGGTTCCTTTATCCAACGCAGCCTGCGCCGAAGCGGGATTTAGTCCCCTGAGACAAAGTTTGGTGGAAACCACAGATGCAGATCTCAAAGCGTGGTCATTCATTGAATATATGCCGTCTATATTGTATTGTTCAGCGAGTGAAAGTACCTTAGAAGAATCGGTAATATCTACGTGATGAAAATATTGAAACATGGGTTTTGCAATCGAATCCGGATTCCCGTCCAACACAATGCATTCAGTGTTTTGAAGTCCGGCAAATTCCAGCAGCGCCATTCTGTTGGCGTTACTGGCACCTAATATCATAAGTCGTTTTTTCATGCCGTTGTCTTATCTATTAATTTTCGCATAGCAAAAATCCCTTTCTCAATTCTCTCAAGTGATTCCGTTCCAAAGCTTATGCGAACAAAGCCGTCACATGAGCCGCCATAACCGATACCCGGAACCACACAAATATGATTTTCATCCAGTAATATGTCAGCAAATGGGATCGACGTCAACTTTGAGGGGTGAATCGAGGCAAAAAGATAGAAAGCCGCCGTACCCGGGAGGTACCCGATTCCATAGCGTTCAAGCATTGTAACGACTTGTAGTCTTTTTTCAAGAAGATCAGCGATCTGCGGTTTTGTGATGCGTATTATGTCGTCAAAATGTTTTTCTATATACATTTCGAGTATAGTCGACGGACACGTAACGAGATGCTGATTAATTTTGAGAACTTCATCAACCTTCTTCGCATTTGAAATAATGTACCCCATTCGCCATCCTGATATACCATAGTTCTTAGATATCGAATTACAGACGACGGTATTATTCAAGGAACGATCTATGCAACCCAGGGAATAGAATTTAGTGTTGGACGGGGCAAAATCACTATAGGCCTCATCCGACAAAATATATATGTCATTTTTAACAGCCAAGGCATATAGATATTCCAAGTCGCTTCGACTATATACTTTTCCGGTGGGATTCTGAGGGTTATTAAGGATAATGCAGCGAGTTTTTGATGTGACATATTCTTCAATCTTATCGACAGGATGATCGTAGCCGACAGTAACCGGAACTCCGTAACATAATTTAACTTGTTCGGTATAACTGACCCAGTATGGCTCCAGAATGATCACCTCATCACCCGGGTTGATGATAGACATCAGTCCCATGTAAATGGCGACTTTTGAACCTGCCGTAACAATGATGTTTTTAGTCGGATCAAAATGAAAGTCGTATTCCGTCCCAAAATATTCCGATAATTTCCTTCTCAATCCGATCAGTCCGCGCGAATGCGAATAATGATACAAATCCGGGAACGGAAGATCATCAAAAGTGTATAAGGGAATATCAAAAAACGCTTCCCCCAACGACAACACCGTGACGTCGATCCCGTTTTGTTTCATTTCATATACACGGTTATTGTACTTGATCGAGATCGCTTGAATAACCTGGTTCATCGTCAAACATGATCTAGGCATTATAACTCCAGATAATAATAATGATATTATTTAATTTCTGAAAACACTTCATTTCTTGCAATAGACGGCGTATTCATAAGGAAGGTAATCCATACGGACGATAATTTTAGCACCAAGATTCTTTGAAATCCTGATGATATCGGCCGGATCGGCATGAAAGGCTTCAGCATGCTGATAATCTGTGTAACTCGACATGAAATCGCAAGCAACTCCCTTGATCGCGATCTCATACATTTTTTTTATCATTTTTTCAATGTAGTCCAAGTTACCTTCATACTCGAGCTTTGCGTTAAATATCCCGGATTCCACAACCCAATCGTAATTATTTCCGACCGGATCATTCAAAATATCCAGAACCTCCAGCCGTACTCCGGGGTATTGATTCCGCGCCGTTTCAAGCAGATTGGGATTGATATCGACACCCAAATACTGTCCTGTCCACCCGTTTTCTTGTAAATAACCGTAAAAATCGGCGAATCCACATCCTATATCCAAAACCGAATCGTTGAGACCAATACCTATTTCTGAAAGTATCTTGAATCGAAGATATTGCCGTTCTTTTCCTCCCCCCCATCCCAGGGTTCTCGGATCATACCCAAACATATCAAGACGTCCGTTATATCTTTCGATATATTTTGAAATATCTTTGTCGTTCATTTTTTAAGTAACTCTGACAGATTTGAGCAAAAAACTTTAGATTGATCGATATCCGATTTTTCTATTTTACGCTTAAAATAATTGAAATACTCAAAAATATCCACTTCGGGGAAATCAGAGCCAAAAATGATCTTTTGGTCGATTTTCTTTATCGTTTTCCAAAAATCCCGCTCAATGCTTGTCCCTTTCATAAACGAAAAGAAATAAGAACAGTCCAAATATACATTTTGATTGGACCGAGCACAAAAAAAAGCATCCCAGAATCGATGCCCCGCCAAGTGGGCAATAATTACTTTTAATGAGGGTAATCTTTTTGCAATGCGGTCTACTTCTGTCGGAATAATTGTATCGATCGGAATTTCAACTGCAGTCGATTGAGGCCACCCACAGACCGTGATCGGCAGGCTGAGGTCACTGAGTTTGTTCAGAATACCGTTATCAAACCAGTCACGCAATGTTTCCTTCTGGATTCTGGGATGAAGTTTCACACCTTTTAAGTTCAGCTGAATTATTTCGTCAATGTCACGGGACCATGTGTTCAACCTGATTGTACCGAATCCAATAAATCGATCCGGATGTTGCCTGACGCATTGGGCAATAAACTGATTATCGGTTGTACCGGCCAGCGGAAGAAGGACAGATCGTTCAACTTTGGAACGATCTAACTGCCGTAGCAAGTTGTCAACGGAAGCATTATACGTTGTACCAAACCATTTGCCGTCGCGGGTCACATGGGTATGTGCATCAATAATCATTTGAGTTTATATCGTTTAATTTATTTTTTCACCATTCAAGAATACCCTGCACCACCATTCAAAATTCATAAAAGACCAAATAAGCAACCGGTGGTTGATATGTTTATTTACATGCTCATCCACGATCGTCCGGATATAGTCCTGATTTATATAATCGGAAGAAACCGTTTTCTTGTTCAACAACAGCTCCTTTACATAAGCTGCATTCTCCCCCCGATACCAGGATTCATCCGGCGCCGAGAAACCCTGCTTTTTCCGGTTGACGATCTTTTCAGGAATGATGTCGCTCATAGCTTTACGGAGAACATTTTTGCCGTCATTGAACTCCTGATACACTTTCCTTTTGTCACGAAATTCATTCTCATCAACCCGTTTAAAGTATTCCAGATTGCCCAATTTATGCCGTACGGGAATCTTCTGGGCAAAATCGACCAGGTCGTTATCGAGAAAAGGAAATCGCTCCTCTAATCCGTTGGCCATGGCCAGTTTGTCGCCTACGATCAACAACCCGTGAAGAAAAGTCTTGATCTCAAAATAGAGAGAGTTTTGTATATGATCTTCCGGCGTCGAGTATTGTAATTTTTTGTTAAATGTGAATACCCTCTCAAAAATCTGTCTGGGTTCGGAACAATCCATTTTTGCCCTTGTGCCGTCGGTGAAGAGCAGTCCTCTTTGTTCGTCAGGCACCAATCGCTGCCAAAACCCATAATACTGATCAAAAAACTCTTGTTGGTCTAAAGACCTAAACACGCGATAATAGCGCCATGGATAGCCTCCGAAAAGTTCGTCCCCCCCCGTTCCCTGCAAACAGACCTTCACAAATTTTGAAGCCAAGCGGCTGATATAATAGTTGGGGTAGCTCATCCCTACTCTCAGATCTTCAAGATGATAGACCACTCGCGGAAGCGACCATGAAAGATCGCCCGCATTGATGATCTGCTCGTAATGTTCCGTCTTAAAAAAGTTTGCCATCAATTCTGCATCACGGCGTTCATCGTAATTCGACTCTGCTCCGGTGACTTCAGACATGTCAAAACCGCAGGTAAAAGTGTTGAGGCGTTTCACGTGCGTGCAGGCAATAGACGTGATGGAACCGGAGTCCATCCCGCCGGAAAGGTAAGATCCTACGGGTACGTCTGAAATCATTTGACGGGAAACGGCAAGTCGAAGCAACCGCTTGGTTTCTTCCTCGGCATCCGCAAAGGTCATGGATTCGTCCGGCGCTGAAAAATCATAGTCCCACCAGGAGTTGTGACGAATTGAAGTTGAGGCCGAATCCACTCTCACCGTATTAGCAGGGGGAAGCAGGTGAACGTTCTCGAATAAGGTGTTAAACGTGAACAAATTCTGAAATGTAAAATATTCGTTCAACGCGGAAAAATTTACATTCACTTTGACCGCCGGATGTGCGAGGATAGCTTTGATCTCTGAACCAAAAAGAAGTGTATTCCCGTTAAACCAATAGTAAAGCGGTTTAACACCGAATCGGTCCCTTGAAAGGTAGAGTGCTCTTTCCTTTTTATCCCACGCTGCAACTGCAAACATACCGTTAAATTTCTTAAATACGTCCGCGCCCCATTCCGCCAGCCCTTCCACGATCACTTCCGTGTCGGAAGTGGACACAAAGGAGTGGCCTTTCGCCCGGAGTTCCTGTCTCAATTCCATAAAATTGTATATGCAGCCATTGAAAGATATGATCCAGCGTCCATCACGTGACGCCATGGGCTGCGAGCCTTTCGAGGACACATCGAGAATAGCCAAGCGCTTATGGCCGACGCCGAAATTTGCGTCAACATAAAATCCGTTGCCGTCAGGCCCGCGATGCGCAATTTTCTCGCACATGGCTTTCACGGTCTGGAGCGCAACCGGGTCACCGTTGATATTTAATATTCCCGCAATACCACACATTAAAACGTATAATCTTTGATGAGTTGGATAATATAAGAATATTCCTCTTCAGTCATTCCAGGAAACAAGGGAAAAGTAATAGTGCAATGATCGGCAATATAGCCATTCGGAAAGTCCTCGTGCCTTATACCGTATTTTTTTGAATAATATTCAAGCATGTGAACCGCGTGCGTGCCCGGCCTCGTTGCGACACCGTTTTTCTGCAAGTAATCCATGAATTCATTTCGCTGCGCATTGACCAATGAAACGTTTTGCAGTGAAACCATGTCGGGGTTAAACATGCATACGTACGCCTGATAACCGTGAATGCTGTCTTCTAAAGTGAGCGGCGTTCGAAGCCACGAAATATCAGCTAAGGCTTCGTCGTATCGGCTGGCCAATGACTGTCGTGCTATGTGAATTTGTTCAGCACGGTCCATCTGGGTACTTCCTATTGAAGCCTGAATATCTGTCATGCGGTAATTGAAGCCGAGATAAGGAAATTCCGGCAGCAAATAAGGTCGTGAGCCCAAATGACGCTGATGATCGGACATCGTCGCACCATGGTCTCGCATGGCGCGTAATTTTTCCGCCAGTTTATCATTATCGGTTGTAATCATCCCGCCTTCACCCGTGGTAATGGCTTTGCGCGGATGAAAACTGAAGCAACCCGTATCCCCCATGGTGCCAACATGCCGGTCATGATATCTGGATGCAAACCCGCATGCCGCATCTTCTATAATTAACAGATCGTGCTTCTTGGCAATGACGATAACGGCATCCATGTCCGCTGACAAACCAAAAAGATGTACCGGAATAATGGCTTTCGTTTTATCCGTTATAAGTTTTTCTATCCTGTCCGGATCGATATTATATGACACCGGATCGATATCACAAAAGACGGGCTTTGCGCCGAGCGACTCAACCGCATTGGCAGTGGCTACCCAGGTAAATGAAGGCACTATGACCTCGTCGCCGATCGTGATTCCCAAGGCGGCCAACGACAAATGCAGAGCCGTCGTGCAATTAGAAACCGCAATCGAATGTTTGGCACTCGTAAATTTCGACCATTTTTCTTCGAATTCTCTAACGAAAGGACCTTGAACAACCCAGCCCGATAGGAGCGGCTTATGAATATTCTGAAATTCCTGTTCGGTAAAAGTGGTCTTGGCAATAGGTATATTCACGTTCATTTCTTTCCGGAAGATTTGCGCCATTCGATCAGTTTCTGCAGACCTTCTCTCAGCGAAACCTTTGGCTGAAACCCCAGATCGGCTAATGCCTTTTTGTTCGATCCGATACGGTTTTGAACCAGCCTTCGTGCGTCTTCGGCGCTGTAGGGAACATAATTAACTTTCAAATTCGAATGCGTCATTTCAAGAATGGTATCGCATAGTTCTTTGATGGACGTCTGGACTTCCGTCCCAACATTGTAAAATTCGTCTGTCTTATTGCTATTCAAAGCCAGGACGTTGAACCGCGCGACATCCTCGACGTAAACAAAATCATAAGCCTGACTGCCGTCGCCATTGATCATAGGCGCTTCATTAGCGTCGACTTTATTCAGCATAATAGGAATCACACCTGTATAAGCGGCAGTTTGATCTTGCCCGGGTCCGTAAACATTCATATAACGAAGTCCGACGTAGGACAATCCGAACCGGTCATAGAACGCCCTGCACATTGCCTCTCCGCTGATCTTTGTCGCTCCGTAAAAATTTCTGTTATTGAAAGGGTGTTCTTCCGTCATCGGAATCTCAACTGCATCACCGTAAACAGATGCAGAAGATGAATAGATTAATTTCTTAATTTTGTGAGTGACGCACGCTTCAAGAACGTTGAAAGTACCTCCGATATTGACTTCGAAGGCGGTACGCGGAAAGTCTTTACAGTGCAACAGCCACATGGCCGCCAGGTGAAAGACATAGTCCTTTCCGCGCATGGCATCGTTCAGCACATCGATATCGCGAATATCACCGCCGTGGGGATACAGGGAACATCTTCCGTCGTTCAAGGCCTCCGCGATATTATCCATTTTACCTCGAGTGAAATTATCATAGATAACAACCTCTTCAACATTCTCCTTGAGTAGTTCTCTTACAACAAACGAGCCGATAAAACCCGCCCCGCCAATTACTAATATTTTAGCGTTTGTTAAATTGCTCATGAATCCGTTTTCCATTTCTTAGGTTGATTGGATTTTGTGTCGTGGCAATGCGGATTTTCCTTGGAATGTTTGGATGCATGATTTCTCATAAACTCAGATATGATATCAACCACATATTGAATTTGTGGTGACGTCAGTTCAGGGTATATCGGAATTGCGAGAGATTCAGCCGCTGCACAATTTGCAGATGGATAATCCGAGTCATTCGCCTTGAGATATTCAAAACACTGTTGACGGTGGAATGGAACAGGGTAATAAACCTCGTTACCAATGCCTTTTAAATTTAGGTATTCTCTCAATGCGTTTCTCCGCTCCGAACGGATAACGTACTGATTGTATATATGATAATTCTTGTGGCCTGCATTCCTGAATACGGCCTTCGGGAGAAGCACGTCATTTTTATCGTTAAATTCCGTCATACCTTCCGCTTCCGACAGTCCGGCCTCTATAAATAGCCGTGTATACAGATCTGCGTTTTCACGTCGCTTGGCCGACCATCCGTCCAAATATGGCAGCTTCACATTTAGCACTGCCGCTTGAATCGCATCAATCCGAAAATTCCCTCCAATGACTTTGTGATGGTATTTCGGGCTGCCGCCGTGAATGCGCATAATTTTCAAGCGTTCAGCCAAATTATCATCATTTGTTGAAACCAAACCGCCATCGCCAAAACAACCGATGTTCTTACTTGGAAAGAATGAAAAACAGCCGATATCGCCTATCGCGCCAACCTGCCGGCCGTCCTGATAGTGAACGCCGATCGCCTGAGCCGCATCTTCGATCACTCTGAGGTCAAATCTTTTTGCGATCTCCATTATTTCATTCATGTTAGCGCTTTGTCCGAACAGATGAACCGGAATGATCGCTTTGGTCTTCGATGTTATTTTCTGATCGATCTGCCCAATATCTATATTAAACGTTACAGGATCGCAATCTATGAAAATCGGCACGGCATTCAAACGCGCCACGACGCCGGCCGTTGCAAAAAATGAATACGTAGGTACGATCACTTCATCACCGGGCTTTATGCCGATGGCCATGAGAGCCAGTAAGAGCGCGTCCGTTCCGGAAGAAACACCAAAAGTGTGTTTACATCCTATGTATGACGCCATCGACTGTTGCATATTTTCAACTTCGGTGCCGAGAATAAAGTTTTGAGATTCCGCAACGCGTATCAACGCAGCATCCACCTGAGGTTTGATCGTCTTGTATTGTGCTTTTAAGTCAAGAAGCGGTACTGTCATCTTTCAATTTCCTCTACAAAACCATTCTCAAATCGGTAATGCATCTTGGATCTTTCGCAGAAAGCGAGTCCCTTTGCATCAAATATCAACCGCTGTCCCGCTTCACTGAACCAACCGATGATACGCGCGGGATTGCCGGCTACCAGAGCAAAATCAGGAACATCTCTTGTTACAACCGCTCCAGCGCCAATCATTGCGTGTCTGCCGATAGTATGTCCGCAGACTATGGTACAATTCGCCCCCAGTGAGGCGCCCTTCTTCACCAGCGTATGAACATAATAGTCACTGCCGGCCTGGGGATATTTGCACCGCGGATTTAGAATATTGGTAAAAACCATAGAAGGACCACAAAAAACATAATCCTCCAATGTTACGCCCTCGTAAATTGAAACATTGTTCTGTATCTTGCAGTAATTACCTATAGTCACATTGTTTCCGATATTTACATTTTGCCCAAGAACACAGTTATTCCCTATGGCTGCACCATTCTGGATATGAGAAAAATGCCAAATTTTTGTGCCATCTCCGATTTTCACGTTTTCGTCAATAAAGGATGATTCGTGTATGAAATATTTCATTCTACCGAGTCCTTAAAAATGGGTGGGCGTTGCCTTTATCAGGCACAGTTTCCGAATTTCTTATGCCATACACCAGTTCAATAGACGGACGACAATCTAAAATGCCAAATCCTCGTCCAGCCAATGTCTCTTCATAAATCCGGGTATGAAGGTCAGTGAACCCGTCACTGAACTGAATCTCTTCTCCGTCAAATTTTATGGAGCGGTACGTTGTTGCCCCTGAACTTACTAAGTCCGCTGGTAGATCGGTTTTTTCAGTGGACAAGAACCATGAGACATCGGCATTACGAAGTTCGAGAGCGCCACTCATTCGCCTTTTGTCACTGAGATGAACTTCACTCTTTTCTACGTCGCCAAAAAGCCAAATAAGCATATCAAAAAAATGTATACCGATATTTGTGGATATCCCGCCTGATTTATCAATTACACTTTTCCACGAGTAATCATACCACACTCCTCTTGCGGTAACATAGGTTAGCACAACATCATATTTTTTTCCTTTTTTCCGACTTTCAATTTTACTCTTCAGTTCCATCAATGATGGATGGAGCCGCAACTGAAGTACCGTGTATACTTTACAGTCGCGGTATTCATTCTCCAAATCTTCCAAGGCGTCTAGATTCCATGGGTTTAACACTAACGGCTTTTCACATATGACATTTGATCCGGTGCGAAGCGCCAACCGGATGTGGGCGTCATGCAGGTTATTGGGTGAACATACGGATAGATAATGAATTCTTTTTGCCTCAGAATCTCTTTTCAGTTTCTCGATATGTCTGTCAAATCGCTCAAACTCCGTAAAAAAACTTGCATCGGGGAAATAACGATCCAGCAGGCCGACTGAGTCGTGGGGGTCCATAGCAGCAATTAATGTGTTCCCCGTATCTTTTATCGCTTTAAGGTGCCTCGGGGCTATGTATCCGGCAACTCCGGTTATTGCAAAATTTTTCATGGTATTGAAATTCAAATGGAATTACAGTAATTGACTGTTTTTCTTAGTCCGTCATCGAAAGACACATTAGGATTGTATTGAATTTTTTCAATTGCCAGTTGGATATTTGCAAATGAGTGTTTAATGTCGCCCGGCCTTGGCGGCTCGTATACCGGATCTAAGTTTTTTCCCAATATTTTATTTAATCTGGTTACCAGGTCGTTTAGAGTGATTTGGCCTTGTGATGCACAATTTAATGTGAGAGGGGTTTCGCATGAAGCTGAAGCGGCGAGTAAATTTGCTTCAACCACATTCGCCACGTACGTGAAGTCTCGGCTTTGCTCTCCGTCTCCATAAATGACCGGCCTTCGATCCGCGATCATCGCACTGATGAATTTGGGAATTACTGCTGAATATTGAGATGCCGGATCTTGACGTGAACCAAAAACATTAAAATAGCGAAGACATATAGTATTCAATCCGTAGAGTTGTGAAAAAACGCCACAATATTTTTCGCCGGCCAATTTTGACACCGCATACGGCGATAACGGATTGGGAGCCATACCTTCGTGTTTTGGTAATTCAGGGTTATCCCCATACACTGAAGAAGACGAGGCGTACACGACACGCTCCACTTTGGCATCGCGTGCGGCCATTAAGATATTGAGCGTTCCTACCACATTGACTTCATTCGAAATTATGGGATCTTTGACCGAACGAGGTACTGATGGCAGCGCAGCCTGGTGCAGCACAATATCAATCTCCTCAACTGCATCATGTACCACATGGTAGCTTCGAATATCACCTTCAATGAGTTCTATGTCTTTCAGATACGGTGTAAGATTCTCTCGTTTGCCCGTTGAAAAATTGTCCAGAACTCTTACAGATTCCCCGCGTTTTAGTAATTCCTCCACAATATTCGATCCAATAAATCCTGCTCCGCCGGTAACTAAGAACTTGTTTGCCATATTACCTAAAAAAGTTTCTTGGTTTGAGTGAATTCAGGATCGTTCTCACCCTTTTGTCTTCCATAGTTGGATGTCCTTTAATTATTTCAAATCCCGCAATGACCCCGCAAAGAGCCACAAAAGTAAGGATGCCGGCTAAAGTCACAATAATTTTCTTCTTCGGTTTATATTGAAATGCCGCGGGTTTTCCCTTATCCAAAACCAGAAGCGTCGGCGTATCCTTTGCTTCCTGAATTTTTGCCTGTTCAAATTGCGGAACCAAGAATTCAACTATTTTTTGATTGATTTGCACTTCTCTGTATAGTCTGAAATATTCCAACGCCAGGTTCGGTGCATCCTTAAAGGGGATCAGGACGCTCAGATCAAGACCTCCGAACTCCATCTTTTTCTGAATTTTCGATAGTTCTTGAATCTTGGACTGCAGCCTAAGTAACTCAGGATGGTTTTCACCCAAGGTTTTCTTAAGTACGTTATATTCAGTCTCGGTAGTTGTAACTTCTGCTTGTATTTCTGCTGCAGCCTCAATTGAGGCCTTTGTTTGTTCCGGGAGAGCTATAATACCATGAACATTTTGGAATTTATTGAGCTGATCTTCGGCTTCTTTTAGGTCAGTTCGGGCTTCATCATACCTCTTTTCGATAAAGAGCCGTGATGATTTTGCCTGTTCTGTCGATAATTCGCGGTTGATCTCGTCTAGCTTCGATACAACAAAATTAGTCATTTCCGCTGTCTTGACGGCATCTTCTTTGAATCGCACCGTAATGGTTATTGTCGCGTTCTTATTGTTGCTTTCTGAAAGAATAGTTTCATCCAATAGTTCTATCAGGGCAAGTGTATCTTCCCGGGTTTGCTCCAGGTCAAATGCCTGTATCAAATCATATTCGTTTATGACAGCTTCTTTGAGTCGTCTGCTTTTTAAAATAGCAATGAATCGCTGAGGTCCTGTGACGCCAGAAACGCCTAAGAGGCTTTGACTAAGACCGCCTAATGTACTGCCGAGGGATTCCAACGCGCTGGCCGATTTTTCAGGCAATAATATAACAGCCGTCGACTCATACCATTTGTCCATGACAAATGTAATGCCGGCCGTGAGAATCATGACACCAAGCGTAACCAGCAGTATACGCTTCTTCCATGGAACCAAAAGGAGAATTATGTCAATGAAATGTATTTCACTTGTTTCATTGGGGAGAGGACCTTCCCCCTGACTTGGTTCATGCGTTGAGTCACTATTTTTTTGGTCTTGTCTTTCCATATTACGCAATATTATACAAAGCAATTGCGACGGATTTTAACAAAAAACCGCCACAAACACAATGTTTTTTTAGAGGTTACGCTGGTGAATAGATAAAATCGTACTTATTATTCTCCCACTCGCCTTCCCATCCCCGTACGGATTGATCGCTTGTGACATTTTTTCATATTCAAGTTTGTCGGTCAGAAGTCTTTTTGTTTCCGATACGATCTTGTTCCGGTCTGTTCCGACCAACTTAGCTGTTCCTGCCTCGATGCCTTCCATGCGCTCCGTC
>JAEUSK010000273.1 GCA_016787925.1 bacterium
AACAAATATCCCGACAACCCATGGTATAACGAGATCCGCTGGATCGTAGCGAATATCGAAGAAAAGCAAAAAGGCCCGGATGCATCATTGGCAGTCTATACCGACCTTGCCGCGACGAGCGGCGATTATGAGATTCTGTACAGAGTGGGAGACGCCTACGATATGGCTCACCGCGAAGACATTATGAAAAGCCTTAAAGGCGGCATTGAATGGAAAAATTACGCAACATCCTCGCCGGTAAATTATTTTATGATCGAAGGAAATAATTTATGGATCGGCACGCAGAATAACGGCGCCGTCAAATGGGATATGACCATGAACGCGCTGACGTCGTACACCGACGGTTTGTCCGGGCAAAACGTGACGCAGATTTATTTGGATTCCGACCGTGACCTTTGGGCAATCATGGGCGGTTTGACGAAAAACACTCTCTACAATATGAATTACAGCAGGAATAAGTCCAAGTGGATTGTCATGGGTTCCCCATTTAATACGCGCGCGATCCGGCAGATGTTTTACCGACCAAAAACGAAATCGGTAGTAGCTGCAACCGACCAGGGGTTGCTGATCGGCGGAAAAAGTTATACTTCCAGAAACGGCATGCCTTCCGATAATGTCAAATTTGTTATTGATGACAGCAAAGGCGTGCTGTGGCTGATCGCGGATAAATTTCTCGTTCAGCTTGACAAGGAACCGAAAGTGATCGTGAATACCGGTGATATTGATTTTTCGGAAGTCCGCGATTTTTACATTGATGCCAATGATACTAAATGGCTTGCAACCAACAAAGGGGTTGCGGCGTACGACGGCACCTGGCGCATATACACGACCAAAGACGGACTGGTAACCGATGACATTCAATGCGTCAGTGTTTCCAAATCAGGCAAGGTTATTGCCGGTTCTAAATCGGGCATGAGTTTTTTTAATAAGACATTTTGGATCAATTATACGACGGCCAATGGCCTGCCGTCCAACGATGTGAAAGTGGTAAAATTTTCCGATGACGAAAGCATCTGGGTCGGTACCGACAAAGGCGTTCATCTTCGTAAATCCAGCGGGGACGGAGACCGGTATCTGATGGTACAGTCTGTTTTGATACAGGAAGAACTGCTGTGGAAACAGAAAAAATACGCCGAAGCGCGCGCCTTGTATCCGTTGTTGCGAACGTATTCCGACCTTGATGAATGGATTGCTTTCAAGAAAGCCGTTTGCCTTGAAAAAGAAGGCAAGATCGACGAAGCGCAGGCCGCTTATCTGAAGATACGGATGGATAATCCGGTTACGGTGTGGGCAACGGATTTTTATTTATACCGTCTTGCAAGAAAATATGAAGCGGCAAATAAGCCCGACAAAGCCATGGCGATATACAATGAATTAGCTGAGAAAATGAGAACGGAAATGAAAGAAACCTACCGCATCGAGGAATCGTTAGTTCGGGTTGCAGGCGCTTATATGGCGAACAAAAACATTGAAGTGCCGCTGGGAATTTACAAACAGGTTGCTCAGACTTTTCCAAAAAGCGATATTCTGCCGAAAGTAGCCGATCAGATGATTGGGATCGGAAAAGACTATGAGTTAAAAAAGAATTACGATAAAGCGATCGGCGTCTATTTAGATTTTCTTGTCGCGTTTGCAGACGATG
>JAEUSK010000280.1 GCA_016787925.1 bacterium
CGCATGAAGCGCTTTATCCATAAGATCTTTAGGGATCTCCGTCTCATCCCATTTCATGCCCTGCGATGCTTCGTCGAAAATAATTGCTTTCATCTCAACCAGGTCGATCACGCCGTTGAACATGTCGCCTTCGCCCATAGGGAAAGTGACCGGCACAGCGTGCGCGCCGAGACGGTCTTTCATCATATTAACCACATTAAAGAAATCCGCGCCGATGCGGTCCATCTTATTTACAAAGGCGATACGGGGAACGCCGTATTTGTCCGCTTGTCTCCAAACCGTTTCCGATTGGGGTTCGACTCCGCCTACCGCGCAGAACAATGCAACCGCGCCGTCCAGTACGCGCAAGGAGCGTTCGACTTCAACGGTAAAATCAACGTGGCCGGGCGTATCTATAATATTGATGCGGTGATTTTTCCAGAAACAAGTTGTCGCGGCGGACGTGATCGTAATGCCGCGTTCTTTTTCCTGCTCCATCCAGTCCATCGTGGCCGCGCCGTCATGCACTTCGCCGATACGATGCAGAATGCCCGTATAATACAATATACGTTCAGTCGTCGTCGTCTTACCGGCGTCAATGTGCGCCATAATTCCGATATTTCTGGTCTTATCTAATGTGTACTGTCTGGGCATTTATACTGAATCCTATTCTTATTTTCGTCTTGTCTCTGTGTCATCCCTGAGCTTTTCGAAGGATGACAACTAAACTACCATCTAAAATGCGCGAATGCTTTGTTGGCCTCCGCCATTTTGTGAACGTCCTCACGTTTTCTCACTGCAGAGCCTTCGTTGTTCGATGCGGCTAATATTTCCTCAGCTATTTTGCTTGCCATGCTTCGGCCGGAACGTTCTCTCGAATAGGTGATAAGCCAGCGGATTGCCAGGGTCTGTCGTCGTTCTGCGCGAACTTCCACGGGCACCTGATAATTAGCGCCACCCACACGGCGGGAGCGGACTTCCAAAAGAGGTGCTATATTCTTCATAGCTTTTTCCAATATTTCTAATCCGTTCTTCCCTGATTTCTTTTCAACAATACCGAGCGCATCATATAAAATACCTTCGGCAACGCCTTTTTTTCCTTCAAACATGATGCAGTTGATCAGCTTTGAAACCAGCATACTTCCGAATTTCGGATCAACAGGTATTCTGCGTTTGGGGCTTCTTTTTCTTCTCGACATAGTTCCTCTAAAATTGTTTGCTTAATTATTTAGCGGCCGCTTTTTGTTTTTTTGTTCCGTACTTAGAACGGCTTTGTTTACGATCCTGAACGCCTTGCGTATCGAGCACGCCGCGAACGATATGGTATCGTACGCCCGGAAGATCTTTCACACGGCCGCCGCGGATCAGTACAATTGAATGCTCCTGAAGATTATGTCCTTCTCCCGGAATGTAAGCGATCACTTCGATGCTGTTCGATAATCGAACTTTGGCAACTTTACGAAGCGCTGAATTCGGTTTCTTCGGCGTCGTCGTATACACTCTGGTGCAAACGCCGCGGCGTTGAGGACAGGATTGCAATGCCGGAGATTTCGTTTTCCAAGTCTTGGAAGTTCGGCCTTTGCGAATAAGCTGTTGGATCGTAGGCATTCTAAATTCCTATAATTATTACAGGTTAACTAACTAATGTCTTTTTTCGTGAAACTCTGTAGTGACTTAAAAACCGGTGGTTTTTTTATCATTGCCTGCTCGGTTCAGTAAAACCAGCAGGTTGAGTATCGTTTTAGGAGTCGCAAATATAACGGATGAGATATGGAAAGTCAAGAGAAATATGAAGTTTTTTGAAGTTTTTTTTGTAAAACAGGTTAGCAGTAATTTCTAATTCTTTTTTCGACTATGAAGATTAGTAAATAAATTTGACAATTGCTGTAAAGCAAATGGAATTTCGCTCTACAAATCACTTTCCATCCACCTTAAGTCAATGGTCCATTCGCAATTCGTTCGGAAAGTACATGAGCAAGTTTCGCCGTTTTTTTGATATCAGAATTAGAAGCGCCTATGATTTTTGAAGCCACTTGAAAGCGGTCATAAAAGGCCTGATGGACGCAGCAATTCCTAAGATCAGATACCAATACCAATCCAGCCCAAGAATGGGTTCCCATATTTTTGCAAGAAAAAGCGTCACGCCGAAAACGGCGATCTTGGTGAGGCCAAGATCAAGCCAGTCTGCGCGGTAGGTTGATATTTTAGCTAAGATATTCATAAGTCAATCCTCCGTATAGGTAAGTTCATATGCATATTCCAATGGATGGCCGAATAAGAATAAAAGCAAAATCATCACTCCCCATCCACCTTCAGCCGATGATCCTGATTGGCGATCCGCTCTGCAAGCGCGTGCACGAGTTTTGCTGTTTTTTCGATCTTGGTAAAATTGATCTTCTCAAAATCATCGGTCGATTTATGATAATCCGCCGTCATCCCGTCGAAAAAGAAAACAACAGGTATTCCGAACTTTGCATAATTATAATGATCGCTACGGTAGTAATAGCGGTTGGGATCGTCATCGGCGTCGAAGGTATAATCAAATGTGAAGAGTTTGAGCTTCCTGTTAATACTTTCATTTAAAGATTTGAGTTCGCTGCTCAATCGTCCCGCACCGATCACATAAATGCTGTCCTGCGATTCTCGCCCCACCATATCAATATTGATCTGTGAAACGATCTGCGATAACCGAAACGGTTTTGACGTCTCCTCGCTCGTCAGATATTCCGAGCCAAGCAGGCCCTTTTCCTCCGCGCCGTGAAAGACGATGAGAATCGACCGCTTGTTATCATGCGAACGTGCAAAAGCACGTGCAACTTCGAGAACCGTTACCGTTCCCGATCCGTCATCATCAGCGCCATTGAATACAATGCCGCTGTCGTTGGTTCCCAAATGATCAAAATGCGCCCCTATAGCTACGAATTCATTTTTGAGAATCGGGTCTCTGCCTTCGATCACGCCGATCACATTCATGGCCTTGGTTGAAGTCGCTTTGGTGTCCATGCGAAGCCTGATATTCATGTGTTTAATGTCAAACCGCGGCGGATCTTTTTTCTCTTTTACAAGTGATTGGATCGACGCATATGAATGATCGCTGTTAGAAAGCATTTCCTCAAAACATTTATTGTTCGCATAAAAAAACGGCATGCGCTCCGGATCATCTGCGCTGAAATATTCGCCATTAAATACCATTTTACTTGTTCGGAAGTAGTCAATATAATCTTCCCACTTGGATAACAGTCCGTCGTATGCCAAAACAATAAACGCTTTCGCACCGAGCTCTTTTGCGCGATGCCGTTTATAGAACTGCGCGCTGGAATACGTGCTCTGGATTTCGCCGTCGAAATAGTTTTCGTCATCCGACTGCGGCTCCCCGTCAAGCGCAATCACGATCTTTCCCTTGACGTCCAGACCGGCGTAATCATCATAATTATATTCCGGTGCAGTAATGCCGAAGCCTGCGAAAACGACCGGCGCCTGAATATTACAGTTGACCAACTGATCATGAAAATTAACAAAATACTGGCCGTACGTCATGGGAGTTTCTATTTTCGACAAACTATCATAGACCATAATATACGACGCCGGAAGAATGCTGATCTTCGTCGATTCAAATTCCATAAAATAACTGAGACTGTCCGCGCCTTCGCGTCTATTTGAATAGGCAAATGGCTTAACGCCATATTGCCGAAGCTGGGACGCAATATACATTGCCGCGAGTTTTTCTCCGCGCGTGCCGGCCTCTCGTCCTTCGAGTTCGTCCGATGCCAGGAACTGAAGATTTGCGCGGATCGTATTGATATTTATTAAAGGATTTTTGTCGTCTTGCAATCCGTGCGGCGCGCAGGACATGAAGAGAATGGAAATTAATAGTAATAGTCGTTCAAGTTTCATAGGTGTCCTGTCGTTGATGTTTTTGGTTCTGTATTATTCCACCTTAATAATAGGCTGTTGCAATATGACATAATGTCTTCAAACTCTCAATTTTGTTCATGCATTGGTATTCCCGGCCTTGAAAAAAATGCCGGTCAAACCCGAGTTCGCGCTTCGATATCGGCGAAAAACGGGTCAATAAACCGATGAACCAGTACAGACTTAAAAGCTAAGACATGTTTTTCGCCGCCATGTATGCGAACGAGGGTTAGGCGTTTTTTTCACAGCCGAAGTTTTCTTTCCCGCTTTCTTTTTTAAAAAGAAAGCGGATTCAAAGTAATTAGAGTTTGCAATAAACTATGTGTGAGATGAACACACTCGGCAATACCATTCTTCTTTCTTTTGCTGGCACAAAAGAAAGAAGGAAAGAAAAGTGCCCGGGCTATTGAAAAAATGCCTAAAATCTCCGCTCCAGCCCTAAACAAAACAAACTCGTTCGCCTTCGGCGAACTCGGACATGTTTTGTTTTTAACGGGCTTTCGCTTCGATTTCTTAACGACATTTTTTCAAAGGCCCGAAAACGCTATAACGATCATGTGATTTTTTCCTTTCACATTGCTAATGACACAATGGCACAAAAATAACTCATTCCGCAACAGCATCCTTAGGTAAGGGGGAATTCTCCGGTTTTGAATGTAAACGTAAACTTCGTTATTCCATTTCATTCTACTAATTAAAAACCGGCAAATCAAAATTTTTTTATCAATTGAATCCGTTT
>JAEUSK010000290.1 GCA_016787925.1 bacterium
CAGGTAGGGCTCGAACCTACAACCCTTCGGTTAACAGCCGAATGCTCTGCCATTGAGCTACTGAGCAATTTACAAAGAGGCGAAATGTAATCGGCTGAGCCCAAAAAGTCAAGAATTTTTTAGGATTTAGGGTATTTAGCACGTCGCGAAAACACTAAGTCTCAAAGAAGTGGTGAAGAAGATCAGCGATTAAAATTTAAAAAAAATCATCACAGTATACTAATATAGGTTTATTTATCGCCAACATCCTATTGCCTGGGATGGTTTATTGCACATGCATTTTCATAATTCTTGTTTACTAAGCGAACTTATCTTCATAGATTGTCAGCATCCAAGAAAATGAAAACGACGGGAAAGCCGTCAATTGACGAAATTTTGGTTGACAGGCTTAGACATTATCAATAAAATATCAATAAAAAACATATATTTAGCATGTCGGCATGATTGTTGACCTATATGGCAGCAAAGACACTGGAGGTGTTAACTATGTTATTAATGAAATATAGAATAGCTGTTATGGCAGTAGCCTTTTTCGCGACGATGGTGGTTACAGGTTGCGGATTGGGTGACGATGATTTTACGGATACATCTATTCAAATCCAGAAGATAATCGACCTTGACGAAGAAGGCCTATTCGCGCCCGGCTTGAATAACGATGGCGATTCGTTATTCGTGGCTGATTTATCCAAATCGCTTGCCAAAAGCGGCGCGTCGGATTTCTGGATGAATGCGGCCAACGGATTTCGATTTGGAAGGTATATCCCGAATGGGGTCGAGAGGATAAAACCAATTGACATCATATTTCAGGATTCGCTCGCTTACGCAACCGTGCGTTATCGGCTGAATGGAAGTTTCATCATTGACAGCGCCGGAGCCAGATCGTTTAAACCGCTTCGGCACCAACTCGCCCGATCAATCACATTCGTGCAAAGAAATAATCCGGCAACCAATGACGAATGGCAGCCGCTCACAGTTTCCGCGGCGTATGGCAGTTCGCTCGATCCCGCAACATTGGCGGAAAACACCAGAATTTCTATAGATTCGATTTGGATTGCGACGCCTGATCAGACGATTTTTGTCGACGATCCGGCAGAAATAGTGAATTTCTACCATCATCCTATTACATTGCAAAATAATGATTCGATCGTTGTGTTGGTTAAAGCCAGGAATAGGGTTGACGCGTTTGACCGGCCGATCGGATTTATTACCAACGGGAAGAATAGAGACACTCAGAGCAATCAATACCGCCGTCGACTGGAAATGATGCGAATTCCTTTTACCGATTACTATAGAAAAACGGTATACATTGAGGCTTCTCAGAAGCGCGGCTATAACCAATTGGTTATCGATTTTCTCACTATAAGTACTATTAACAAGCGCGCAAAGCCGTACGATTCATACATGATCGCCGTGCCATATCGCGTACAATGATGTTTTGATCGAAGCGCAACAACTGCAAGACTAGTCAGAACTCGAAAGCTACATCATCAATTAGAGTTTGCGTTTCATTGAAACGAACCGGAGACCCATTTGTTTTTGTGATTAATTTAAGGCAGGTTGTTTGAAGTCTGAAAATAAAACTTCGGATTCAATCGAAGATTATTTAGCAGAATGATTGGCGTTTCTAAATCTCATAATCCCAATTTTTTTAATCTATCATTCAGGGTAGTCCGCTTAATTCCCAGGATTTCCGCGGCTTTTGTTTTGTTGCCGCCTGCTTTTTCGAGGATCTTTGAAAAATAATCTTTTTCGATTTGTGCCGCCTCACTTTCAAATTGCTCAAGAGATTTTTGAGCAAAGTCAGTCATTGCCGGCGGTTGTTTGGCTCCGGCAGATGCGTCAAAAGGCTTGGATTTTCTTATTTCGTCCGGTAAGGTTTCGGAAGTTAATTTATCCTGAGTTGCGAAGATGATCATGCGGCTTAAAATATTCTCCAGCTCGCGAATATTCCCGGGCCAGGGATACCACATTAACCGTTCCATAAGTTCGTTACTTACTGTTTGGATGTTCTTATTGTTGAGTTTATTGTGTTTGTCTAAAAAGAACTGAACCAATAGGGGAATATCTTCTTTACGGTCGCGTAACGGCGGCAGGGAAATGGGTATCACATTTAAACGGTAATATAGATCTTCTCTGAAAAGTCCTGCTTTGACCTGTTCAAGCAAATTCCGATTAGTGGCGACAATCGTGCGAACATTAACTTTTCTTATATCATTATCTCCGACACGGCGGATTTCGCCTTCCTGAATAACGCGCAGCAGCCGCGATTGGAAATTCAGCGATGTATTGGTGATTTCGTCCAGAAAAATCGTCCCGCCGTCGGCTTCTTCAAATAATCCCTTCTTGTCGCTGCTCGCGCCGGTGAAAGCGCCTTTTTTGTAGCCGAAAAGTTCGCTTTCAAGTAGATTTTCGGGCAACGCGCCGCAATCCACGGCAACAATTTTTTTATTTTTCCGGCTGCCGTTATAATGAATCGCTTTTGCAACGAGTTCTTTTCCGGTACCGCTTTCGCCTTCTATCAGAACATTAGCCGTATTATCGGCGGCGTTTTCGATCAGTTGGAAAACCTGTTTCATCATTTTGCTGTTGCCGATAATATTGTATTTAAGAAATTTCTCCTGAATCTCCGATTTGAGTTCCATATTTTCTTTACTGAGATAGTCTTTTTCGAGATTCAGTTTTTCATATAAGCGGGCGTTCTCAATGGCAATGCCGGCGATATTTGCAAACGATTCTAAGAACTTCAGGTTTCTCGGACTGAAATAATTTGTGTCAAATTGTTTGTCCACGTACACCGCGCCTATCACTTTGCTTTTGATTTTCAGTGGAACGCACATAATGGACCGAATGTTATATGCGACGATGCTTTTCCGTGCTTTGAAGCGGTCGTCTAAATTGGCATCGGCCGTAACTATGGATTGGCCGGTTTGATAAACTTCCTGAACAATGCTCTGACTGATATGCGTCATATCTGAAAGCGTTTCCTGGTCGATATTGCGAGCCACCTTCATATCGAACTGATCGGATGTTTCTGACTTGATAAGAATCAATCCGCGATCCGATTTGGTATTCTCAATGGCATTGTCCATAATCCGGTCAAATAGTGCTTCCGAGTCCAGGATCGAATTGATATTCTGTGTTATTTCGTATAAAACCTGAAATGACTGGATATCAAATTCCCGTTCTTCGCTGAAAAAATGTTTGTACTCATTGATAATTTCCTGATTTATTGGCAGGCTCATAAAGCTTGACTTGAAATCCGAACGCTTCAAATTGCTTTCGATGTCTTTAATCTTATCGAACGCTTTTTCAAGGCAATTCCCGATAAGGCTTCTGGGCGCATGTGAACCAAGAATGGTCTTGTAGTGGTTATAGTAAATTTCACTGGCGCTGAATTCAAAATATTTTTGTTTGTCAAGGAGAGCAACGGCATCGTTTGAATAAGTAACGGCTTTGGAGAGGTTCCCGGTAAGTCGCATTGCTCTGGACAATAAGTACAGCGCTTGAATTTTTAAGCTAGCCGTTATACCGGATCGGTGAATGTCTGACAAATTGGCTAACGGTCCGGTTAGTTTTTCAACTGCCGAATACGACATGTCCTTGAAACCCGTTTCGACGCCCATGTGCAATAGGGTCAGTTTTGCGTAGAACGAATGCTCCGGGTTTTCATCCTTTTGAAAATAATTCAATGCTTCTGTGACATTATGAACCACATTATCATATTGCCCCTGCGCCAACTGCAATTCAACCTCATAAAGACGCCGGTTGAAATAATCTTTTTTGTTGTTCAAACTCACAGCACGCTCGATTGCTTGTCTAAAATGCATTTGGGATTGTTTGTACATTCCGAGACGAAGGTAAACAAGCCCTTGATTGGCTATTGTTCTTCCGACTGCAGTCGAATCATCTAATTCCATGCTTAGAGTAAAAACTTTTTCATTGTAATCGTACGCATATTCATATTTGTGCATATCAAGATAAATTACAGCGCTTTGTTGATAAAGCCGCTGTTCAAGTTTTTTATTCCTCGTGCTCTTAATCCATGTATGCGTTTTATTCAGATAGGCAATAGCCTGGTCCAGGTCGTTTGTTTTGTAGAATATTCGCGCAATATTAAAAACCGCATTGATCTTTCGTTCTATATCCTGACGTTTTTCTGCAAGTTCGAATGATTTGATAAAATATTCTTTTGCCTGTTCATAATCTCCGATGGATCCGTAAACCGTTCCCAAACTGTTAAGGCATTCCATCTCCAGCTTTTGATCATCCGAACTCAATGCGAGTCGGTGCGCTTCCCTGTAATGATCCAGCGCTTTATTCCACATGGCGCGATTATAAAAATTTCTTCCCAGCTGACGATGCAAATGTCCAAGTAGAAAGGCATTCGTTTCTTCTTTAGATAGAATTATCGCCTTTTCACAGACCTTTTGAGATTCTTCATATAGTGATATACGTTCAAGATAATTGGCTCGGCGTAAGAGCCCGCGCAGGATAGTCTGTTGGCTGTTCTGACTGTCCGCAAGATCAAGGATTTCCTGAAGGATAGTTTCCTGATCTTTGCGTCGGCCCAATTGATCATACAATTCTTCCATCTTAAAGAGTGTATCAAACAACGACTCGTATTGATCCATACTGCGCAGTATTGAAGACGCTTGCCGGAAACTTTCGAGAGCTTCACTTGGCAGGAATGCCGCTTTCTGCATATTTGCCAATTCAAGAAGAAAAGGCAGAGCCTTATGCCTTTCAGGGGAATTGAAATAATGAAATGCGAGCGCTGATATGAACTTTCTGGCATCAAGCGATTCGTAATGATGCGCCAAATTCAGGTGATGCTGCGTTACAATATCAATGGGTATGTTTTTGTAAACATGCTCGCGTAAATACTGACTGCTGAAAATAAAAGATCCATTGGAATGACTTATAAGTCCTCTGCTTACTAACCGCTGAAGTTTTGCCAACAGTGCGGTATCGCCACTGATAACGCGCATCTCATTAAGGCCAAATGAAGAAGGGAAAATCGACGCAACTTCCAAAATCTGTTTGTCTTCGCTCGTCAAGCTCTTGATCTTAGCCTGAACAAACTCCTGAATTGAAGAAGGAATTGAAATCGGTTCTTCTTTGCTGAGTTGCCACTCCCGATTGCTTACGATCAGTTTATTCGTCTGAATAAGATATTCAATCGTCTGGTGGACCAAAAACGGATTGCCGCGTGTTGCATCAAAAACTTTGCCGGTGATTTCCTCACTTACAGAAGCGTCGTTGAGCAAAGTCTTTATGAAAGCGGCAGTGGATGGCGCGTCGAAATTTTCAAGTTGTATAAACGGCGTTTCGTGGCGGGCAGCGCTCATGTAAAAAGCGATCTTGCACGGCGACCCAAATGTCAATTTCCTGAGAAGATAGCCGAAAAAATCGTTTTCAAAATCATTCCGCTGATCGCCATCATCTATAATAACGCAGAGCCGAGGAATGTTTTTTAAAGATCCCAATACTAAATCGGAAAGGCCGGAAAACAAAATATCGCGATCTTCCGGAAGATTTTCCGGATTTGTATCCTGAATCCATTCCCATTCCCGAATGAATTCATCCGATGGTTTTGCCGTTTGCGTAAGGTAATAAATGTGGCGAAGAAAGGAACGGACCTGGTTGCGGGTGTGCGAAGGCGCCGTATGCAATGACAAAACGGCGCAGCCGTCTCTCTCAAGGCGCATCTTGAATTGTTTTAACAGTGCTGATTTGCCGGCACCCTCTTCTCCGGTGATCCAAAATGTTGAAATCTTATCGGGTAGTTCTTCGGTGAAAAATCGTACAGCAGCTTCTGTCAGCTGGGCCAACTCCCTGTCGCGATTGACAAAGCAGGAATGCAAAACGATGTGATCTTCGAGTTCTATGGGCTGGAATTGGGAACGCATGGGATTAAGGTCGCGATAAATCTCCTCCACGTTTTGATAACGGTATTGCGGATCCTTTTCTAATAACTTCAAAATTATTTTTTTGATGTCCTCGGTTACAAAAGTATAACCTGAGTCGATAGAACTGATCTTCTTTTCAAGATGATTGACCACGACGTTTACCACATTGGCATCATCGAACGGGTTTTTGCCGACGGCCATTTCAAGTAAAATGACACCCAGTGCATACAGGTCGCTCCTTCGATCGGTCTTTTCCTTTTTGATTATTTCAGGAGAGGAATACTGAATAGTCCCATGTCCGGTATCGGACGGAACTTCACTTTCTATTTGCGCCAGGCCGAAATCGATCAATATTATCGAAGCCGCTGACCCGGCCGCATCGTTTTGCAAAACAATATTCTCAGGTTTCAGGTCGTAGTGTACGATCCCGTGATTATGGCAATACTGAAGTGAAGAAAGTAATTGAAAAAAAACAGAATAGAATAAGGAAGGAGTAAGCTTTTGTCCGGCGCCATCATATTCTGATAAATTTTTTCCTTCAACCCAGTCCATTGCGAAAAACAACTTATCCGGAGACGAATACAGATCATAAACTTTAGGCAGGTGCCGGTGCTGGAGATTATATAATATTTCATATTCGCGCAGGAAGGCGGAAGGATTGGCCAAGTCCGGTCCGGCGCATTTCAAAACGATCCATTTCTGAAGAATGCGGTCCCATGCCTTGTAGACAAAACTCATACCGCCTTCACCGACCTGCTCCTGGATCTCGTAACGCGGGTGGAGTTCCGGCAACGATGTTTTATTTATTCCCATCTCTATTCGAAATCCTTGATCGTGAGTTGCAGTTCTCGTGTATTGACCATCTTAGTGTTTGCTATTTCCGTGACTTCCGCGCCGATTAATAGAATGATCGATGAAAGATAAATTGAAAAAATGGTAATGACGACTCCGGCGATTGACCCGTAAAAAACGCTGTATCGCGCGAAATTTTGAACGTAATAGGCAAACCCGTGGATGCTTAGCTCCAGAAGAATGCCCGCGACGGCCGCACCGAGCAAAGCTGCGCGGTTGAATATATCCGTGCGCGGCAGAATTTTATAGATGATGTAGAACATTAATATGGTCAAAGCAACCGGCATAACCTCGGTAATAATATCCCAAACGTAAGGGAGGTTGGAAAAATCGACGTTGAACAAGTTAGCTCTGCTGTCCTTCAGCATTTGCAGGATTGCATTGACCATGTTGGACAACAAAAAAACCGAACCGATAATAAGAACCATGCCCATCTCGACCAACCGGCTGACGAAATAATTTCGCGCCTTCACGGCGAATATGGTCGACATCGCGTCTTCCACAGCCGCAAACGCGCCGCTGCTGGTCCACAAAAGTGAGGCGATACTAATTATGCCGACCCATCCTTTGTTTTCTAAAAGGCCTTTGACATTACTGATCAGATTGCTCCGGATAACGAGGTCTAATATAAACTGACGTGAACTTTCCGGGACGCGATTGGACACAAAATTGATTATGAATAATTCCGCTTCTTCCGGGGACTGAACAAACGTTCCCAGTAACGAAATAACGATGAAGAGCATCGGGATGATACTCAGTAAAAAGAAAAATGATATCGCGGCGGCGTTAGTCGTCAGTTTGTGCCGGTCGAAAATCCGGGTTTGAACGGTTTTGACGTAATAAATCACAGGGGATTTAAATATCCATCCGAGTAATCGGATCCACCAAACAATAAGCAGGCGAAACCGCTTCATTAAAACGGCATGTAAATGCTTCATAAATATCCGGTAGCGTAAGGATGATTCAAGTAGAATAATGTAAGTACAATACGATTTGTATTCAAGCAAAAGGTATTCGCAATATATGACAGTAGAAAAACTATTCCCTGGCGCGGATGGTTATCGGCACGAAAGAAAGAAAAAAATTCAAATATAAACATCACCATTTACTTTATGGAAATTGGAAAAATCTACTACTGCCATTGTAAAGGAAAACCATCCGTCAATAGAATCGGTGAGTTAATTCCTATTTCTCCATGGGCTGCAACGTTTTGGTATATAGTCAATAAAGAATATGACAAAACATGACGAAAGTCATTCTTTTGTGAAAAAAAAATTGTATATTTATATTGTTCTTAGTAGCCAAACTAATCACCTGCTTTTTCTATATGTTTTTAAAAAGGTAGATTCTCCTTGGATTTAACTTATTTAGTCACAGGTATTTATATACCTAACTGCTAAATTTAGATTTATGGAATAAACAACTTCATATGACAACAGTCTTTAGGCTTAATTGTCTTATGCGTTCATAGAAAGATTGGTGTTCATTAAAATGTTCTTGGGGTCGCGCATTTCCTATGCTTTCGACGTCTTATTGCAGAGATTGATCATAACAAAAGGAGGTGGGTTGCTATTATTATAAGTGTTTAGAAGACGATAAATAACTTACTTAAATATTAAACGATTCTTAACTATGGGGGACTAACGGCTACAACACTTCTATTTAGATGAAACGAGAAATTATTTAATAACACACAACCTAAAATTGGAGAGGAAAATGAAACAACTAATTACATTAATCGCATTATTGTTCATGTTGAATAACATGACGTCAGCAAATGCACAAGGCTTTCAGAAAAGCATCCAAGAGACCTCCATCCTTAGTAGGGCTATGGCGCCTGGGGATCCCAATTTGGATCCGAATTGGGACTGGACGGTGGATATTTCATACGATCTCTATGGGATTGTCAATCAAGGAATTGCTTATTATCCTGGTCAGAAACTTCCCTATTTCACACTTTCCGGAAGTACATCAGGACTAAATGTCGGTGAGAGTGCAGACAACTACCGCGATTTTCGAAGATCAGATGGATGGATACTGTTGCATCGTGATTTTGGTACACCGACTTCCGCACCGAACGTCATACATTATGTATTGTACAATCGTTATAGGGGAGTAATGAGAGTTTTTTATTTTAACAATATCCTGCAAGGTACTTACCAATACGCATTTGTTAAGCTATCCTTTGAGCCCGGAACTCCAAAAACCGGAATTTTGGGATCTGAAGATGAAAATCCATTTCTGGATTCTTACAATCCCAACGTCATCCAAACTGCGGTTAGTTCAAATGTTGAAAACAACCCAGCTTGGTGCTATGCGGACTTCGATGTCAGTATGTATGACGACCTTGTTTCCGGCAAAACAGATGCAACATTGAAGTTCATCATTGAAGGCATTCAGACAAGCGCTATGAAGCTGGCTGGCTCTCAGACTTTACAGGGTGTGATGGAGGACGGAAGTTTATCTGCAAGTACGAAATCTTCGACAAGCATTATGGATCATTATAATGTAGGCAATAAGCTCTATCATAAAGGTAAGAAGTGGTACAAGGGGAGCGAGAAGCTCGCTGTGAAATTGGGACAACTGGCCCTACCCGCATACGATCCAAATAAAGACTGGTATAGGAATATGGCGGCAATTTCCCTAGCTTTGCCTAACGCAACCGCAATTATGAAGGGTGTACAATTTGCATCGGCTGCTGCGGGGTTTGTAAAGTCTTTTCTTGGATTTGGCAAGAATAAAGCTGCGGCCCTGCCAATGTCTTACAGGGTCGACTTAGAAGGTGAATTGGAATTAACTGGCCAGATTTCCGTCAGCGCAATCGGCGCTTCTTTTGGTTTTCGAGTTCCGGGAACGCCCCACACAGACCCGGCAGGTAATTCGGTTCTTCCATTAAATGACGCATTGCTTGGTGTGTTCAGTATAAGAACGAAGCCTACGATTGAGTTTAACTATTATAACCTTAGACACCTTTCTTCAGATTGCACAAACGAGCCATATTCATATTGCTTAGAAGAGTATGAAACGTCTTGGTCCTTTGCATTAAAACAACCCTTGGACTATGTCTTTAATTCGAGTTCGTCTGGGTGTCGGCTTGTGTCTGTAGAGGCATCATTTGTAGCTCCAGAGATAAACATATTGTCTGAAAGAGGTGCACTTGGATATATGAATCAAAGTCAGTTACCTAACGTAATGTTTACGCGAGGAACTTATTCATTTAGTACTATAGATACAGATCCAACGATTGATGGTGAGATAATAGTTGCATATGTTCCTTCACAAATATCCGTGCGTGTAAAATATGTTCCAAACGACAGTCCCACGGACACCCTTTACATGATAAAGGTATTTCCGGCAAACAAAGTTTACAATTCAAATCTGAGCAAAGCTATTTATGGTCATTACGGTGCTCCCGTTGTTGGAATATATGGCCCATACTCCATTAATACCAACCAAACTGGAAACTGGAGCGCTAATGTAACAGATGGTGTTGCACCATTTAGTTACACTTGGTTCAAGAACGGTGTGCAAGTTGGATCAGGGCAATCGGTATCTTGTTCAAGTGCCAGTAATTTTATATTATCAGTAAATGTTACCGATGCCTATGGACAAACTGCTTCTTCCACATTGCCTGTCTATGTTGTTCCTATGCAAACAGTGACGATCAGCGGTCCAAGCTGGGTCAAAAAAGGATTGAGCGGTAATTGGACGGCGAATGTGAGTGGCGGTGTTTCTCCTTTTACTTACAAATGGTTTCAAAACGGAAGCCAGATAGGAACTTCCCAATCAGTAATGCGCACGGGAACACCTCCAGGTTTTACACTCAGGGTAGATGTTACCGGTGCTAATGGCGTCATGGTATCGACATCAAGGTATATTCAGTCAAGCTTGATTCCCCTCGAAAAAAGTTTGGATGAAAACGCAATTCCTGAAGTATTTGAGCTCAAAGCAAATTTCCCCAATCCGTTTAACCCGAGTACAACTATTCAATATGGCTTAAAAGAAAACACGCAAGTTGTGTTGAAGATATATAATTTGCTTGGACAGGAGGTGCGCAACCTTGTTAATGAAACTCAGTCAGCCGGGTACAAGACGGTTTTGTGGGACGGTAAGAATAATGCCGGAACTCAAGTACCTAGTGGTATTTATATTTACAAATTAGAAGCCGGGAGTTTCACAAGTTCTAAGAAAATGCTGCTTGTAAAATAATTCTTAATATTTTTTTTTGTTTAATAAATCTCCCTTGTTTAATCACGAACAAGGGGGATTTCTATTTCTTTAATCAGACACAAAAAGAGAGCAAGTTTATTATTCTGGAATTGTTTTTTGAGCAGGTGAGTTATACAATTCAAAAAAGATTCTTTCAGAATGACATGCGTCGGTCATGTCCTTATTATTGATTTTCAGTTCGATTTTCGTTATCATGGCAAAGTTCAAAAAATTGATTTAAAAGATGAGGAAACAATGCTTGATCTGAAGTTTATTCGTGAAAATTTTGACCTGGTAAGAAAGGCCGCCAAAGAAAAAAAATTTGAAGTCGATTTTGATTCCCTTGTCAAATTTGACGACGAACGCAAAGCGCTCATTCTTAAAGTTGAAGAATTAAAAGCCCGCCGGAATAAGGCTTCCGAAGAAATTGCGAAATTAAAAAAATCGGGACAAAATGCGGATGCGATAGTTGCAGAAATGAAAGTTGTCGGCGATGAGATCAAGGTTTTGGACGAACAGCAGAAAGCCGCGGAGTCAAGCCTGAATCAACTCTTACTTACTGTTCCGAATATTCCTCATCCATCGGTTCCTGACGGTTCAACGCCGGAAGATAATAAGACGATATTCACCTGGGGTGAGATGCCCAAGGTCGATTTTAAAATGAAACCGCATTGGGACCTGACTGAAAAACTGGATTTGATCGACTTCGCCACAGGTTCAAAAATTGCGGGCTCGGGGTTTCCCGTTTACAAGGGCGCCGGCGCTAAACTCCAACGTGCACTGATCAATTTTTTTCTCGATAAGGCCGGGGAACATGGATACAAGGAAGTTCAGCCGCCCATCGTGGTTAATGCCGACAGCGCGACGGGCACAGGACAATTGCCCGATAAGGAAGATCAAATGTACGTCGTGACGCGGGATGAGTTTTATCTTGTGCCGACGGCGGAAGTTCCTGTTACGAATATTCACCGTCAGCAAGTCCTACGCGCGGATCAACTGCCCATCAAATACGCCGCGTATACGCCCTGTTTTCGCAGAGAGGCTGGTTCCTACGGCAAAGATGTGCGTGGACTCAACCGTTTGCATCAGTTTGATAAGGTAGAATTGGTGAAATTTGTTCATCCCGA
>JAEUSK010000301.1 GCA_016787925.1 bacterium
CCGCGACGTCTTGCGGCAGCAGTTTTACCGATTCCCGCGACGGCAAGGTCTATAAGACGATCAGGATCGGTGACCAGGTTTGGATGGCGGAAAATTTAAATTTCGATGCCGGGGAAGGCAGTTATTGTTACAAAGACGATAGCGCTAATTGTGAAAAAAACGGAAGATTATATACTTGGGATGCCGCGGTCAAGGCAGCTCCTGCAGGTTGGCATGTGCCGAGTAAAGAAGAGTGGGAGACTTTGATCAGTTCATTTGGCGGAATTGATTCGATCGCGTACTCACAAATGATACGTGGAGGCGGATCCGGATTCAATGCTTTACCCGGAATCGGTTCGCGCGATCAAAGCGGAAATTATCTTGATGTCGGAAAGGGATCATACTTCTGGTCATCGAGCGAAGACGGAGACAAAGATGCGTGGTTTTGCGTCGTGAGCAGGATCCGCCAGAAAGTTCACGTGGTCAGCCGTAACAAGAAAGATGCGTTTCCCGTTCGATGTCTCAAGGATTAGCCCTGCACATGCATGCACTTAATTTACTTTTTTCTTGGGGTTAGTTTAAACCCCAAGAAAAACGTTTTTTGGATCTTTCTGTTTTACCAATACAATATTCTTGCCCATGATTCCGCTGTCACACGAAAATCAATTCCAGGCCAAGGCCGTACTATTCTAATGGCTACCAACAGGAAATCTCCTGCAAAGATAACTCAACATGGCGCCATCTATTTTTGGAAATACAAAACCGACGGGTGGCTCGGGAGCGAGTGGCATTTTACGGCTGACTCTGCAGGTTGTGATTTTTTGATCCAGCGGTTTGACTATATGTTTCAATCTGAATTTCCGTGCGAAACGGCTATTCAATTAACGCCGGTCTCCCAAAAGATACTGCGCATTCCTGATTATAATTCACCGTTCAAGAATATAGATGAATTGCAGTTTTCCTATCGGCCTGCGGGTTCGAATTATTATGAATGGACTATTGTTGACAACAAGAACCGAGTTGACTTAACGATGGGAAAAGCGATGCTGGCAGAATGGAAGCGCGCCGTTTTAGCGGTAAAAAATGGAACCGGTGATTTTTCAATTGGGCTGCATGAAGACCATACGATATTTATGTGGCGGATGCCGCTTTGATGTTTTCGTTGTTAAGAAGAACTACTCTTCGCGCCACGACCTCCCTCGCATAAAGCCTTTCGCCGGTCCTTCCGCCAATTAGCCTACATTTGCATTACAATGTATGACGTGCTATATTATTCACAAGAAACAGAAAAGCCGTCTTGCGCAGTTCTGTCTGCGTAAATGAATCTTCATTTTTATTAAAGGAGGTTCCCATGCAACATTTATTGCGGTGTTTAAAGGTCGGAACCTTAACTATGTTTCTGACCGTACTGGTGCAAAACCGTTTCGCGGCGGCGCAAAGCGCTGAGGAATTAGTCAAGAAAGCCGAAGGGGATCTTAAAAAAAGCCATTCTCTCATTATCGCCGGACGACATGAAGCTGCTGTTGACATCTTAAAAAACGCGGACGGAACGATCGCGCATGCTCAGAAATTGGATGCCAATCAGCCGCGTCTGTTTTCCGTCATAAAAACTTTTATGATGCAAAAGGAAAAGGTCGAGAAGAAACTCGGAAAGGAAATTGCAATATCCTTTGACGCGAGTGAAAAAAGTTCGGCGGCACAAACAGACAAAACAATGAGTGTTCCGGCCGGCAGCAGCAAATCTGTCCAGTTGCCGTACGACGCCCGTTATCCGATGCAGCAGTTCAGTTCATCATATAGATCATTTGAAGATTATTACGCTCAGTTTGCGATTGAAACCGCGGAGATGCAGGCAATTCTGATAAAACGCATGCAGGATCATCTAGAAAAAATGAGAACCAGTCTGGCCTTAGCGAAAGTAGAATCTTCAAAAAAAAATGTTACTACGCACCCGGATTTTGATGAGGCCTCACAAAAAATACAGGTGTCAGAAAATAAATATGCTGAGTTGAGTAAAAACTATCAGCAACAGATTTCCGAACAAAATGAATTGAATAAAAAGGCGGCAGCTGACAGGGAGGCCATTAAAACATTATATTCGGATTTGCGGAATAAAATTTTTGACGCGGCCGGCGGCTCTGTGATTTATTATAATGAACCATCCGAATTAGAACCCTTACTCACAAAGATAGAGCAATTTGAAATATCGGACAAAATGAACGTACAAAAATTGTTGGAGAGTTTTGCAGCGAAATACGGTAACACGGAAGAGGCCATTGAGAAAAGCACCGGCGACTGGCAGACGGCAAATTCCTATACAAAAATTGAAGAAGGCATTCAGAATGTGGCGAAAACGCGCGAGGCAATTGCTCAGGATCTCGTACAGAAGTATCAGAAAGGACTTAATGACGTAAAATCTAAACATGATTTTTACAAAGTTGCATACGTAACCGGGTTAAAGAAGGTAATTGACTTGGCTGTACGATTTTCTCCTGGGTTTGCTGAAGCTATAAAGGCTCAGGATGCCCATCAGCATAATACAGATACGGCCCTTAAAGATTTTTACGCTGCCGTAGATAAGAAAAACTGGCCTACACATAGTGCGGATTCACCTGCCAATGCAAAAGAACTCGCGAAGGCGACGTTCACATGGTTCAGCAACGATATTGGGTGGGGACAACGGGATAAGGACGAAAAAGCAACCGACAAGGAAGTAAGAAAGCCGCTGGATGTTTCCGTCCACGGACCGTGGTCAGTTCAGGAAAGAGATCTGCTTGGTAATCCGATCATGTACGGACTGCCGGTATTCGTCGCGGTTGAAGTGGCAAGCGAGAAATCACTTAACTTGGTCAGGGTGTACGATGTAACCATGCGCACGGAAGAAAAAGCAGGTGCAAAACAGTCGCCGCCGTTTTTCAGCATTACGGTCGGAAACAGTCACTATATCCGACCCTCCAAACTGAAGAAATAAGGGGATCTGTTCAAATCAAATCCCGTCCACAGTACGTTTAACTATGGCGACATAATATTTCTCAGTATTCCACATGACTGTTGAATTTATACTACGCATGCATTATTTTAAAAAGAACTTCTCAATGACCCATTCATATAAATAACCTGCATGCGCACATTAAAGCATCTTTTTGAAAAAAATAAAGCCTGGGCGGAAAAAATATCCGCGGCTCAGCCGGGCTTTTTTAAAGAATTATCACAACAGCAATTCCCGGAATATCTATGGATCGGCTGTTCCGACAGCCGGGTTCCGGCAAATGAAATTGTCGGACTTCAACCCGGCGAATTGTTTGTCCACCGTAACGTGGCCAATATCGTTATTCACACTGATTTTAATTGCCTTTCCGTGATTGAATACGCTGTTGAAGTTCTTCGCGTAAAAAATATCATCGTTTGCGGACACTACGGCTGCGGCGGAGTGAAAGCGTCCTTGAAGGACAATCAATTGAGCATCAGTGATAATTGGCTGCGTCACATAAGGGAAATAGCTCAGAAGTACAATAAGGAACTTGGCCAAATCAGCGACGAAGGAAAACGGATGGATAGATTGTGTGAACTGAACATCATTGAGCAGGTTTACAATGTTTGCAATACCACGATCATAGAAAAAGCATGGAGCCGTAATCAGCCCCTGGCAGTTCATGGATGGGTCTATGGCCTGACTGACGGGCTTCTCCATGACCTGAATGTGTGTACTGCCAGCGCGGAAGAAATGAAGTCTTATTTTGAGAGTAGAAAAATCAACTAAAAATTGTTAATTGCATCTTCGATTTTATTTTACTCTCCTATATAAGAACGCGCATTCTTTCAATACGCTTTCTTTCTCACCGGTATTCAACGCATATTTCGCTCCGCTCCAGATTGCAGCTCCGCCGTATTCCCCGCGTTTGTTGACGGCATAAAACGTGACGTTGAATTTCGGTTTCTTGTCGTCGTTCAAAAGACGCGCTTCTTTCGTATGGTCTACAATTCGCTGGCAGGCCATCAGGCAGGCTTGTTCCGGTGATTTACCCTGGCGCATATATTCCACGATCATGACGCTGCTGCAATTGAGCAAATTGGCTTCGCCACGCCCCGTTGAACCGGCCGCGCCGACCTCATTGTCAACATATAGGCCGGCACCGAGTATCGGCGAATCTCCGACCCTCCCCGGTATTTTGTACGCAAGCCCGCTCGTTGTCGTTACGCCGGATATGTTGCCGAAGATATCCACCGCATTGCAATTTATCGTACCGGTCGTACGAACATAATTTTTCAAATTTTCGCCGATGTCTTTGTCTTCTAATTTATGTTCCGGCAGCCAATCGTCTTCTTTACTCAAATTTTCTTTCCACTTCAGCCATTCTTTTCTGGCTGCTTCGGTTAATAAATTTTCTTCCATGAACCCGTGCGCTTTGGCAAACCGCAGTGCGCCATCGCCGACCATGAGTACGTGATCCGTTCTCTCCATGATCACTCTTGCAACCTTTGAAGGATTTTTTATATTACGCAGGGAAGCAACGCCGGCGCCGCGGCACGAAGGGCCGTGCATTACGCAGGAGTCCAGTTCCACCACGCCTTCTTCATTCGGTAAACCTCCATAACCTACGCTCATATCGTTTGGGTCGTCTTCAACTATATTGACTCCTGCGATGCATGCGTCCAACGCATCGGCGCCGTTCAGCATCATTTCCATTGCCTTGGCCGTTGCCTGAAGACCGTTCGCGCTGGAAATAACTACCGGCTTCACCTTTGTTTGCATTTTCAGGTCTTCAAGGAATGACAGCTTGGGCGACAACATAAACCCCGAACCTGTAATAAATGAATTCTTCAAAAACTCACGGCGTTTTATTTTCATATGTCCTCGCTATATAAATGAATAATAGAAATTGTGATTCTTTATACAAGACAATCGGTTCATTATTTGCTGTTCGCCTGATCCGGCTTTCGCCATCCAATCGTGATCATTTTTTCGGTTGAATCGATTTTGAAAGTAGCCCGATAATTTTCCATCGGCGTTTTCCTAAGACTACAGGGATATTTATCAGAACTCCCCATAGAAAACTGAAGCAAATCCGCATACCGCGAAATATAATTTTCCTCTGTTTCGCCATAATCTGAATTTTTCAATCGATAGAATATCTGATAATAGAATTTTTTCAAATCAATATAACCCAACGAATCGGCCCGGCTATACAGGCATGGGAACAGTTCCTTGCGAATAAATTTTTGCTGTTTTGGGCTCAGATCACTAACATCAAACCGGAGCAACAGATAAAACCGGGGATTCTTGAGATCATGATCAAGAGAAGCCTTCCAGTCATCATAAGACTCTTTGAGTTGTTCCGAAAAGACTCGCCTCATCTCGGATAACGTTTCCTCTTCGGACGAGCCGATCTTCAAAGTTCGAAACGAATACCCGTAGACTACATTTGTGCTTCGGTGAAGGCTCTTAAAATATAATTGTATGTCAAGCCCGCCGTAATGGCCGCCTAGTCCGTTGTCTCCGGCAATGACGACTTCGATCCGGTAATATTGATCGCCGCCTTCTGTAAATATCGGCTCGGCGCGCTGACGGAACGTCTTATAATCTTTCTTATTACGGCTCACATGCTTGATATGATAACTCTCAAGAACCTCCTCAAAAATATTTATTGCTTCTGAATTAAGCATGTCAAGTGTAGTTTGAGAAATATCCATATCTTTAGGACGGGACTGGAAAGAAGTAACATTGGCGTTGATTAGGTTAACATTCCAAACCGATTGCCGGCTAAATTTACCTCTGATTTCTACATGAAACTGAACGGTATCTGACCCGCCAAATAATTTATTATTTTGGGCTTCCGCCGCCGCAGAGAGACACATGAGAAAAACAACCGCATAGATGCAGCTGTTGAGCATATTATTTAAACAATTCATAAAAACTCTTACTAATCAGGCCGATAATTTATTAATAGTTAGTACTGTATTAAACCTTTTGAAATTAATTTAGTCTAATCATTGAAAAAAACAAATACCTAAACCACAAAGACTGAAAGGAAACATCATGAAGCCATTCTCAATATTGAGCATCGCCGCCTTTATCCTATTTACAAATACGAGCGTCTATGGCCAAGAAAAAAACATCACCGTAATTACCGACATGGACCATGACGACGGCCATGAGTTCTTCGCGTTTTTTCCGGACATGCCCTCATTTGACGATTTTGAAAGTATGGACATGGACGAGAATCAGGGATTTGCCTGGAATGACGAAGCCGGAGCCGGGTTGCCCATACCTCCCGGAATGCCGGACGATCTCAACCTCACCAAGGATCAGGCCGCTAAGATGAAACAAATCAGAAACGCAGCCAGGAAACAAAACATTCCGTTAAAAGGCGATATGCAGCTGAAGCAAATGGAACTGCAAGATTTAATGGCGATGGACAGCCCCGACAAGAACGCAATCGCCGTAAAGGTAAAAGAAATTGATGCGATCCGAACGCAGATCAAGCTGAATAAAATGAATGCGCGTATCGATTGCCGGAACGTATTAACCAAAGAGCAAAAAGAGAAAATGGAACAAATGCGTTCGCAGCGCCGCATGATGCATTTTGACGGCGGGAAACATAAAATGAAATTTAAGAGAGAACTGCGCGGCGAATAAGCTGCGCTCCTTCCGGTTCTAAAGGCAAGGCATAACTGCTTTGCCTTTTTCTTTTTATAAACCGTCTTGATTTTAAGACCGCTCTTTTCTATTTTCTTTTCACATAACTTTTTTACTCCAAAACAATCATGACGTCAGATAATTTCCATCATTTATTGTTGTTGTCATCCATTCCCGGCATAGGGCATGCAAAGATACGTTCATTGGTCAATAAATTCGGATCGGCTGAAAATGTTTTACGCGCGCCTTTGCACCAATTGGTCGCGACAGACGGATTTGACCAGAAAACTGCAGAGAAGATTTTGAGTCCGTCACAGCGTGACCCAAGCTTTGTTGAGGATCAGATAAAACTTCTGGATCAATACCATGCTAATATCGTTACGTTTTGGGATGAGGAATATCCCGAGAATCTAAAAAACATATTTGACCCGCCGGCTTTTCTATTTGTCCGCGGCACGTTATCTGATACCGATCGGTATTCGGTAGCTGTCGTCGGAACGCGCGAATGCACATCATATGGTAAATGGGTCACCGAATCTCTATCGCAGGAACTTGCTATTCGCGGGATTACAGTGGTCAGCGGGCTTGCTCGCGGGATAGATACGATCGCGCACATCACTGCAATAAAAAACGGCGGCAGAACATTAGCCGTTCTGGGTTCGGGCGTTGACCGGATCTATCCGTCGGAAAATTTCAAGCTCGCAATGGATATTGCCGATCACGGCGCATTGATATCGGATTACCCGATGCGCACCGCGCCCGATGCCGTTAATTTTCCCGGCCGCAATCGTATCATCAGCGGTATTTCTCTCGGAACGCTGATCGTCGAGGCGGGTGAAAAAAGCGGGGCGCTGATTACAGCCGAATACGCAACGGAACAAAACCGTGAAGTGTTCGCCATTCCCGGAAATGTGAATGTCAGGCAATCCAGGGGACCTAACCGGCTTATTAAGAACGGAGCCAAATTAGTGGAATCCGTGGATGATATACTTGTCGAACTTGAACACAAGCTGATGCCGCTTACCCATCCCGTGAAAAAGGAAAAAATTCTGCAGCTTAATAATCAAGAACAATCCGTATACGATTGTGTGGCAAACGACCCGCGTCATATTGATCACATATCAAGAACGGCTAAATTAAGCACTGGCGAGACGTTATCCTATCTTCTCAACCTCGAGCTGATGGGCGCTGTAAAACAATTATCCGGAAAGCATTTTGTAAAAATTTAACCGAGGTTCGCCGTGGCAAAAAAAGTTTTAGTTGTTGACGACGAGAATACCGTTCGCAGCTTATTGAAGATTTATTTATCAAAGTTGGGATATGAACTTGATTTTGCCGAAGACGGTATTCAGGCCATGGACAAAATAAAGTCATTCGATCCGGATGTCGTCATACTCGACACCAATATGCCCGGTAAGAATGGCATTGAGGTTTGTGCGGAAACCAAGGCGATCAATCCATCAAGGCCGAAAATTATTTTTCACACAGGATCGCTCGAGGAATATAAAGCCAAGGCGGAAGCCGCCGGTGCCGATGCTACATTTGCAAAATCAGGTATGGGCGGACTGGGGAAACTCGTGGAATTGATCAACACCTTATAGAATATGCCATAAGCCAAAAAAAAAGCCCGTTCGCCATGTGCGTACGGGCTTTTTCGTCTCTATTTAACTTGCTAGTCTTTTTTCGGAAAGTATCTTGCATACACCGCATCCGTAAATGCAATCGCTTCTTTTTGATACGGATTGACCTCCAATGCATAAAATGTATCGTCGATCAGATTGTTAGCATCTTTCCAATTTGTCGAGGCATTCAGGTTGGCAAGCAGCTGGAAAAACTCTTTATCTTTTTTCTTAAAGAGTTTCTTGATATACAGTTTCTTGTCCTTGTCTTCGATTAATTTATTGAGATCTTCGAGAACTTCAGCCTGGCCCATTTGACGCGCTAAGTGTTCTGCCAACTGAGTCGCCGTGTCGGCGCCTGCAGCAGCAGCCGGAACAGCGGGTTTGACCGTCGGTTTAACTTCAGGCATAGGGGGTTGCGCCGGTAATACAATATCATCCTCTTCTTCCTCTTCAAAAAAGGAACTTACATCGGCAGCCTGATCTTCTTCTTTAATATCCTCGATCTGAGAAACAAGATTAGACAGATTCTTTGTCGAAACAACTTCTTTTTTCTCTTCATATTTGACTTCAGCTGCTTTGGGAGCTTCTTTGACAATCTTCGGCTCGATATCTCCGGTTTCGAGGAAGGATTTAAGCATGGCCGCAAGCTGAGAAACCGGAATTTTATCTTTTCCTTTCGACTGCGCGTTTTTCATCGCATTGACGAAATCGGGCAGATTGCGGTCCTGATAGGCGCTGATCAAAATTTCCGTATCCAAATTATCCGATTGCTGGTCGCGCCCTAAATTCAAGAAACCGACTATGACCTGCGCCATGCTCAAAGCCGCGCCGGCTTTGTCCTGCGATAATGCTTTTTCATCGAGCTGCTGAATAAAGCTCTTGAACTTGGTGCGAGAGATGGTTTCCATCTTATTGTTCTTAAAAAACTGCTCGAGCGCCTGATAATAGTATTCGTAATCAAGGAAGTACTTCATGGAATCCATAACTTCCGCCGGCGTAATAACATCTTCATCGCGGTAAATAAACTGCACCATCGTCCGCTGTGGCTGAATAAGGAAGTTGGATTGTAATTTTACGGCCTGTTCCATCACGCGATGAAGTTTAGCGCGGCTGAAGATCGCCGTGTTTTTCAGCAAATTATATAATTCATCGAATTTTTTCCGGATTTCCGGAAGATCATAATTAAACCTTCCGGAAGACAGAAACATGGAAGATTCTTCACGAATCCATTTTTCCGATTCACGGTCAAAATAGTTTTTTATGAAACTCGGAATATCGCGCTTTTTGATTTCCTGCAACGACACACGTTCATCTTTTCCGATAATCTTTTTGTCAAGATTAAGCGTAATGCCGTCTATCTCAGTAATGACCATGACTTACTCCTTCTGATGTTTGCATGTGAATTCATGTATTTACAAAAATTATAAGACGATTTCCATTCCTTCTTTGGCCCCGAAAACTTCCGTCGGGCATCCTTTTTCCTGAAGTATTTTTTTCACTGCGTCGACAATGGTATCCACATACGCATCGTCATGTCCCGGATCGTGATGGTATATAGCCAAACGTTTAACCTGCGCTTTCCATGCAATTTCTGCAACATAGTCATAAGGCGAATGGCCCCAACCTACTTTCGTTTTATACTCGTCAGGCGTGTATTGGCAGTCGTGAACGAGGAGATCGGTCCCCTTGGAAAAATTAATGATACGGTAGTTGTTATTTCCTTTATACTTCATCCCCTCAAATTCCGGATTATCGGATTCCTGTATCGGATACGGTTCGTTATCGCTTACGTATACGACGGATTTCCCGTTATATTCGACGCGGTATCCGAGCGCAAATCCAGGATGGTTAAGATAAAGCGTATCCACGCGCGCGCCGGAAATTTTAAACTTGCCTTCATATAGCCTTTTAAACCCGACCGATGCGGGCATATCGCCCAGCTCAACCGGAAAATAGGCGCTCTTCATTTGATCGGTAATGATCTGATCCAGTTTTACATCGGCTTCTTCACAACCGCAGATCACGAATTTATTTCCTGGAATGAATGCAGGAACAAAAAACGGAAAGCCCTGAATATGATCCCAATGCGTATGACTGAGAAGTATGATGGCTTCGACGGGCTTTTTCCCGCGTTTCATCAGATCATTGCCTAAGACCCGTATACCGGAACCTGCATCAAATATGATAATGTTATTGTCGTCCAGTGTGAGTTCGCCGCAAGCCGTATTACCGCCGTAACCTACCGTCTCGGGCCCCGGCGTCGGAATGGAACCGCGGACACCCCAAAATTTATATTTCATTATACAACCTCAAAAAATAAGTTTAAGACTGGGGCAATTGAAGAACTTGATGAATCGTATCGATCAGCTTATTGGATTCGATGACTTTCGACACGTAAGCATCCGCGCCCAGCCGCAGCGCTTTCTTACGATCAACATCAAAAATTTTCGCCGAATAAACTATGATCTTAATATGTTTCAGATCGTCGGCATCTTTGACGCTCTTGCAGATGGTGAATCCGTCCACCTTCGGCATCATAATATCCAGCAATAGCAGATCCGGCTTAGTTTTACGGATCAGGTTCATTGCATCAGAACTTTCATCGGACGGAACGACTTCGAATTTTCCGATCTGGCTTAATACCTTGGTTGTAATCGACAGAAAATCGTCGTCATCATCGAAGATCAAAATTTTTTTCTTCATAAATTGTCATTTTCCATTTGATCAATAATACGCATTTTATGATACGTCTGGGCATATTGAATATAACGTTCTGCCGATTGTCCTATCGCTTTGATTTCCTCATCGCTCAGCGGCCGCATAGGTTTTGCCGGAACGCCTGCCATTAACGTTTTCTCAGGAACCTCATAACCTTCTTTTACAACGGCGCCCGCGGCAATAACGGAATACCGGCCGATCACCGCGCCATCCAGAACCTTAGCTCCCATACCGATCAATACATGATCCTTAACCGTACAGCCGTGCAGTATTGCGCCATGCCCGACCGTCACATCGTGACCGATCACGGTTGAATGCTTCTTGAATGTCACATGAACGATGGCGCCGTCCTGAATATTGGTTCGTCGTCCGACACGAATAAGATTCACATCGCCGCGAAGAACCGCGTTAAACCAAATACTGCAATCCTCCCCTATCTCAACATCACCTAGTATCTTTGCACCCGGAGCAATAAAAACAGAGGAAGGAATTTTTGGCGTCTTTGATAAAAATTGCTCGATCATTAATTACAAGAAGTTGGGGTGAAAAGGTGCTTTGCAATATAGTTACGTGATTATCGAATTTCAAGTGAAAAAACACTCCTGGAAAAGCTCCTTTTTATATAAGTTCTTGCAAAAAAAAAATAATTGTCCTATTGTTCATAGAATAAATATTGACGCATTTTGAACCTCCTGGAATTACCGGCGGAAAATCTTTACTTTAACACCTGTCCACCACATGATATCTTCAATACCAATCGTAAACAGTTACGCACTGTCCTAAGCAGGATATCATTGAGTCCGAGATCAAAAAAAGATCACAGTTTATTCTAACTTGGAGTAAGATATGAAAAATCTCATTTTGTTATCTGTACTGTTCGTTGTTCTGGTTCCGGTGCGTATACAAGCACAGTCGACGCCTTTCGTAAGCGATACGGAAATCGATATGCTCGCGAACGAGATCAGCGGCGACCGCGCCTTCGAACATATTCGCTGGTTATCGCACTGGCACCGCAATTCCGGTATGGAAGGTTACTTTAAAGCCGCCGATTACGTCATGCAGGCGGCCAAAGATGCAGGATTGGAAGATGTTTCATTTATCGAGCAGCCCATGGATGGAGCCAACTATACGGCAAGAACTGCAGAACTGTGGATGATCGAACCGGTTGAAATAAAACTGGCAGACATTGGCGATCATGCCGTGTATTTAACGGACGGAAGCCACGACGCAGATGTAGCGGCTGAATTGATCTGGATCGGCGATGCGTCAAAAGAAACACTCAAAGACCTCGACGTGGAGGGAAAAATTGTGTTGACGAACGGCAGCGAATATGCGGCCGCGTATAATGCAGTTTGGAATAAAGGCGCACTGGGTATTGTGACATTCAGAGCTTCTGAGGAACGATCCCCAATGGATTTTCCCGATCAGATCGCATGGACCCATATTCCTGTGGATCCGCCGGAGGGAAAGAGCGGAACATTTGCATTTTCTCTTCCGCCGCGCAAAGGAGAGATTCTGAAAAGTATTCTTTCATCAACGAAATCAAAAGATTGGTTTGCAACCGGAAAAGAAACGCCGGGCGGAAAAGTGGTGCTGAAGGCAAAAATTGATACCGAGATCGGAAAAAAACCGGGCCGAACCGGATTTGTGGAAGGCTGGATTCGCGGCAGTAAATACCGCGATCAGCAGATTGTACTCACCGCGCATCTTCAGGAAGAGCAAGGCTCTGCCAACGACGACGGCTCCGGCTGCGCCAATCTGCTGGAACTTGCGCGCACGTTTAATAAACTGATCCGTGAAGGCAAGATGCAGCGGCCGCTTCGCGATATCCGATTCTGGTGGACGGATGAGATCTATTCCGAATACCGTTATTTTATGGATCATCCGGAAGTCCCAAAACAATTGTTGGCCAATTTACACCAGGACATGACCGGCGCAAAGATGTCGCTCGGGAGCCGTACGCAGCATCTCATTTTTGCCCCTCAATCACGTATGTCTTATCTTGATGCTGTTTTTGAGAACGTCGCGACGTACGTTATTCGCACAAATAATTCGTATCTCTCAGCGGGACGCAGCGGAGAATTATCGCGTCCGCACTCGCGCGCGATCTATTCCACGCGCGGATCGCGTGAAGGGTATCGGGCGGAATTCGTTCCTTACTTCGGTTCATCCGATAATATGACGTTTGTTGAAGGCGCGATCGGCGTCCCTTCCGTTGCCATGATCAACTGGGACGATAATTATATCCATTCCTCAGATGACGATTTGTGGCAGATCGACCAGACGCAGTTAAAACGCAATAATTTTATTGTCGCGTCTATGACCTTGTTTCTGGGCTCTGCTGAGAATACGGAAGTTGCAAAAATTGCCGCGGAAACTTTCGCCCAAGGTCAAAAGCGGCTTACCAATGACATGAAAACGGCTATGGAAATCTTGAGCGGCAGTAATACCGGAAACGATTCGTTATGGAAGGATGCGGTGATGCTGATCGAACAAGGCATTCAGCGTGAAATCCGTGCGATGAACTCCGTTCGGATATTTTGCGGAACCGACAAATCGGCAATTCAAATGATTGAAAAACTGATTGATCGACTGACGGAAAGAGAATCCGGTCTGATGAATGACCTGCAAACTTATTACCGGCAAGCGACGGGAACAAAACCAAAAGACCGGTCATTGACCGCGGCTGAATTGGCCGCGTCAAAAAAGATCCCTTCGAATGCCGCCCCGCTTGAAACTTATTTTAACAACCGCGACAAAGTGAAGTTCAAATCGCCATTGCATTCAATCATGAAATCCGAGGTATATAATTTTGTTGACGGCAAACGCAGTTACTATGATATTTATAAGGCGGTACGATCGGAGGCCTTGTCGAGCGGCACTTGGTATTATGGAACTGTCCGACTCAATGATGTAACAGGTTTTCTTGATGCGGCCGTAGAAGCCAAAGCACTGATTCTAAAATAGTAAAAGGAGAAGAAATGTTGGACAAACTTATACGCAGGCTGCTGCCGCAGGTCATCGGACTAGTTATGATGGTATTGGGGTGGTATGTCAGTATAGTCAATGTGGGGCTGGATAAATTAAGTTCGCCCTCGATATTTACGAAAGCGTCGTGGACGGGTTTGCTGCTTATACTCATCGGGGCGTACTTGCCTCAGCTATGGATTGCCATATTGAATAAATTCAACAAGTAGCGGATTCATACATTTTCTTTTTTCTTTTTGTAGAATAAAACCGCGCTTGCGGCAAAACATAAGAGAACCACAGAAAATCCTACTGCAGTAAATGGTACATATATCGCGCCTGCGAAAATCAATACCACAAGACCGGCTATATTGAAAAACGAAAACCGGATCATGGAAACCGGCAGCAGCGATTCGGAAAGAATCAGAAGATTCAGTGCGCCGAAAACCAACATCAAGACGCCAAAAAAGACGCCCCAGCATTGCATGACATCTATCATGCTGTATTGAAACCCAAAACCGCTAAAAGAATATTCCTTCATAGCCTGTTCGATCAGCGAACGCTGAATGTCCAATCCTTTCGGCTCAAATTGTCCAAAAAAATGGCCGACGCCCACGAGTATCAAAAGAATTGAACCGATTAAATAAAATATTTTAGCATTTTTCATAATATAGCTCCTGATTGTTCTTTTGGTTCATTGGCATTGCCGGCAATTTTTCGGCTGTATGACAACATGATGTATCACTTACAACTCCCTTTCCTTTTTCAAATGCTTAACAACCAAGGGTATTAGGCTTACTAATGAGGCCGCGAGATAAACATAGGGCAGGTATTTTTTAGCCTGTAGAAAATAATCGAATGCCACGATCAAAAGGATCAGGCTCCCGAATAACGTTATCCATTTATTTCCATTGACATCCTTCCTGATTGCAAGTAATGCAAAAGATGCATATACCAGTCCGCATAATACATAGATCGTCCCAAAAACTGCCTTGCCCTGATCCAGCGTATCTGTCCCCGCAAGAATGAGCGGAAATGCGGTCATAATGAACGAAAATATAAATAGTTTTTTCTTCATAAATGCCTTTACAAAGCGGCCTGCAATTAAAGATTACGTGAATGTAATTGTAGCTGAATTATAGAACAAGGAAAAATATTACGGCTTAGTAAAAAGAACGATGCGGTTTGAATTTGTGCCTTTGGAATTATTTTTGATCCCCCAGATATTAGACGTCTTTGTGAACTGCTGCTGATTAATTACAATCCCTTTGCATTCAAATCCTGCTTTTGCTCCCAGCGGCACAACGTATTTTTCAAGTTTGATTTTCCCGTTCTTTACTTCTCCAACTTCAAACGCAATCCAGCCGTCCTTTCGGGTGATGCGAAACAATTCCTTAAAAACGTCATCCATTACTCCGGTCCAATCTTCCAGAGACTTTGACATGGTTACTTTTTTGGATATAACATCGGCGTCAATATCGTTAAACCAAAAGCGCAGCCAGTTATCGTCTGCATACTGCACAACATCCAAAAACGGCGGAGATGTTACGGTTAACTGGATATGATCGGAAGGAATCTCTTTAGTAGACCGTGCGTCATCGTTCAAAAAAACCGCTTGTTCTCCAATATTCCGAAGAATCCGAATATCTTCGCCGGTCAGATCTTTAAGTAGCTGTTTCGATTTTTTGAGAATTATTTTCTTTGTATCGCGATATTCGGGTTTTTGTTTTCTTTTCTTATTGATCAGTTTTTGCCGCTCTGCGCCAACAGCCTGATTGGGAGGAAATGTATACACGGAAAAAAAACCTTTGGAATGGCCCGTTAGACGGTTGGTCGCAACCATGCGAATCCAGCGATCCAAATCATCTTCTAATCCCGTTCTTTTTCTTTTTTTCAGATGTTTTTTAAGCCCGATAATTTCCGACTCGGTTTGCGGGTGATAAAACATGGAAAGATCTATGTCATCGCGTTCGTTTTTTTCATATGGAATTGCGGCAAGCCTTTTCTCCACTTCCGGCGTGTCTGGAATAAAGAACCGCGGAAAAGACAATATCCGGCTAAGCGGGTTGACATCATTGGCGATGACGTTACGTCCTAGTAATCCTGCTTCGATCGCCGTCGTGCCTCTCCCGCTGAAGGGATCGTATATCAGGTCGCCTTCTTTTGAAAAATTTTCTATAAAAAACTTTGGAAGCTGCGCTTTGAAGCATGCGCGGTAGGAAATCTCATGGATCGACGATGCCTGGCGCTGTTTGGATGTCCAGAACTCGCCTACAAACTTCGGGTAGGGCACTCCATTTAATTCTAGATGATCTGTCTGTAGTGTTCTGTACTTGGAAAAAAAGTTCATCCGCAGATTGGACGTTCGCGTTAGGACTTAAATCTGCTTAACAGCAGATCGTTCGTCGGATACTGCCGGATCAAATCCAGCGCGCTGCTCATAGCGTCTTTAGGCATCATCCTCGCCAATGACCGGCGTAAAGCATAATGTTTATCGGTGGCGGGCCCAAAAAGTAATTCTTCGTTACGTGTTCCGGAGGCATTGAGATCAATAGCGGGAAAAATCCGCAAGTCGGCTAATTCCCGGTTCAACACCAATTCCATATTTCCTGTACCCTTGAACTCCTGAAAGATCAGTTCGTCCATTCGTGAATTCGTTTCGATCAGCGCCGTGGCGATAATCGTGAGTGATCCGCCGTGTTCAATATTGCGCGCCGCGCCGAATAGGCGTTTGGGAATTTCCAGTGCGCGGATATCCACGCCGCCGGACATGGTTCGGCCGCTGCCTTTTTGATGCACATTAAATACGCGTCCGAGCCGCGTCAGCGAATCCAGCAGTAACGCGACATCCTTGCCGGCTTCGACCTTGCGTTTGGCATATTCCAAAACGAGCTGGGCTAACCGCATGTGCTGCCCGCCCTGGCTGTCGCTGGAACTCGCAAATACTTCACCTTTGACCGTACGTTGCATGTCGGTAACTTCTTCCGGCCGTTCATCGATAAGCAAAACCATAAGGTCAATATCGGGGCTGTTAACGCTGATGGCGTGAGCCATATCCTGCATGAGGCGTGTTTTTCCGGCTTTTGGCGGAGCAACAATCAGGGCGCGCTGGCCTTTCCCGATCGGACAAAAGAGATCGACAACCCGCATGGAGCGGGAACTGTCTTTTCCTTCAAGCCGGATCCATTCATCGGGTTGAATGGGTTGAAATGAAGAGAAATCAGGAATCTTCGCCCATTCCTCCGGTGTGATATCGTTCACCGATTCGATGGCCGAAAGCTGCACGTTGCCTTTATCGCTCGGTTTGGATGTACCTTTGATGAAAACGCCTGCACGCAGCCTGTGTTTCTGAATCATGGCCGGTGCAACATAAACGTCGGATGTACTGTTTTTTATTGTAATTGAGACGTCACGAATGAATCCGAATCCTTTCGGATCAATCTCGAGCATCCCGCTGATAGGATGAGACATTAATAAAGAGGGGTTAATGAGAGATGTGAATTATGTGTATAATATACTATTTTTTTTGAATCGTAACAATTTTTTTTTGAAAATTTATTTTTTTAAATGACTGTCAAAAAATGATGCGGTGCGTTCCATCACCAATGGCCAGGCGTTAATGAATTCGTGCAGTTCATCAGGATACTCGTAATATACAACATCCTTACGGTGTGTTTTCAAAGAGTCGTCCAGTTTACGCGCCCATTCCACCGGACAGGATTCGTCAGTCGTGCCGTGATGAATAAGGATCGGCGATTTAATTTGATACAGAAAAAACATCGGCGACATATTATCCCAAAAAGCCGGGTTCTCCTGAGGGCTTCCATAAAGTTCAAATATTTTCTTTGACAGCCCCGGGCGTCTTGAATCCCAGCGGTAAAAATTGTCCCGGATATCCGCGCTGACGGTGCCGAAAAGAACGAATGCTTGTACCAATTCAGGCTGCGAGACCATGATATTCAGACAAATACCGCCGCCCATGGAGTGGCCCAGCATACCGACGTTTGCGGCATCAACAAATGTGAAGCCGGCGTTTTTCACGGCATGAACGGCGTTGATCACATCCTCGACATAACCTAAACGAAAACGCGGATTGTTTAATGAGTCTTTATCGGACTGCGCGTGGTTTCGATAATCCGGATGAATTACAACGTAACCTTTTTTTGCAAGATAATCCTGTTCTCTTTTTAGTCCGCGCCCGTTGGTATATACGTCCGGGTCAATGTAGCCGTGATTGAGGATCACAACAGGGAAAGGCCCGCGGCCTTTTGGAACGTTCATGATGCCGGAAATTTTTAAATCGCCGCTCTTGTACGTAATGTAATAACGGGTATAAAATGCGTTGTCATCCAATACTTTTCCAAGTTTAAGATCCGTTCCGGATAACCTTTTTCGGCTGAAGTTCGGTATAGATACCGAATCAACCCAGCGTTTAATTTGAGGCGCATCAGGCTGCGCGGCCTGTTCGCTGAAATCCGGATAAAATATCCAGCTTAAACAAACGATGAAGATAATAAGAGCGCTTAAGCTCAGGCTCATTTTAAAGCTCATGGTATTATGCAATTTATGTGACGAAATGCGGATGCTCAAACAGAGCTAACGAATTTCAAGGTTATTTGTTGCAGGAATTCTGACCGTAACGGATGTACCGAAACCTTCCTTGCTTTTGAGTGAAATAGTTCCGTGATGCAATTCGGCGATCATTTTACAGATGGAAAGGCCCAATCCCGTTCCGCCTGTTTCGCGCGACCGATCTTTTTGAACTCTGTAAAATCGATCAAAAACGTGTTCACTGTCTTCCCCCGATATACCAATGCCGCGATCCGTGACTACAATCTCTGCATAATATGTTTTTCCGTTTTCAGCCAATTGCTTTTTTATAGATACGTCGATGGGTTCTGTTCCGGCTGTAAATTTCGACGCGTTAGATATTATATTAAGAAATAACTGATAGAGCAAATTTTTATCCGCTTCGATGACAATTCCGGGTTCGTGTTCACATCGCAGCGTTTGTTTACGCATCGCGCATATCATTTCCCAATCTTTGGAAAACTCAAGGCAAAAGTCTTCAATATGAATGGGTTCCGTCTGAATTCGCAGTTCTTTCGCGTCCGCGCGCGCCAGCAGGAGGAGATCATCGACGATCCGGATTACGTGTAAGGTTTCTTCCAGCAGGCCGGATAGAATTTCAATATATTCTTCGGATGTCCGGTCTTTTGTCAGACTAACCTCAATATTACCGCGCAAGACCGTGAGCGGCGTCCGCAACTCGTGCGATACATTGGATGAAAATTCATTAATCTGGCTAAATGACTTTTCCAGGCGGTCAAAAAGCCGATTGAGTGAGTCGCTGAGATTTTCAATTTCCTTTTCCGAATCTTTTAGTTCGATTCGTCTACCCGGAGACTGCAGATCTATTCGTCCAGCAACCTGCTGTATCGCCAATAGCGGCCTTGTCACGCGATTGGCAAAGAAAACTGCGACGGTAAAACTGATTAGGATCAGTACAACAAGCGAAATAAATATCGTCCGTTCAAATACTTCCAAGAAATAAGCGGTCCGGCGGTAATTTTCAGCTGCCAGCACATATCCAATAATTCTTTCATTCTTTCTTATCGGAAACACCACACAAAAATATTTTACCGAATCCATGTCGATGTCATAGGACTCCACGGCTTCGGTTGGAAGAAATTTGTGGAAGGATTGAAATTCAAAACGGCCCAAATTTTCAGATTTGTGCAGCGTAGTAAAAGCCGTGTCGGTAACTAGGATATATCGGGAATAGTCCGAATTTTTGAGATGTTCCAGTTCCTGCCATTCTTTGCTGGGCTCAATAATGGTCCGGCCTTTTTCATAACGAACGTAATCGGCAAATTCCTGCGATTCATTTGCCAAATCCGATTTCATTTTTGCCCTGATCAAGTTATCAAAGGAGAGGTAAAACACGGCGGAAGTTGCCGCGGCCATAAATAATCCGAGAAAAACAAAAACAAGGATGAACTTCGTTCTCAGGCTGAGGCTCATTTATTTTCTTCTTTTAAAACATAACCGGCGCCCCGCACGGTATGGATAAGCGGCTTACTATCGCCGACATCAAGTTTTTTGCGGATATAATTAATATAAACGTCAATTAAATTAGTCCCGCGGTCAAAGTCAATGTTCCACACATGTTCGGTTAAGGTCGCCCGGTTGATGAGGCGATTCTTGTTCCGCACAAGATACTCCAGGATCAAAAATTCTTTGTTGGACAATTCGATGGGTTTCCCTCCCCGCATAACTTTACGCTCAGTAACATTGATTTCGAGGTCGCCCGCGGTCAGTTTGTCCGCCGATCGCGAACCGCGCCGCAGCAGCGCACGTATGCGTGCGAGTAATTCCATAAAGGAAAACGGTTTGGACAAATAATCATCGGCGCCTGCATCGAGACCGGTAATTTTGTCCTGAGTAGTTTCCTTGGCCGTTAAGAAAAGAATTGGAATGTCCTTCGAGAATTCCCTGATCTTTTTACAAACCTTGATCCCATCCAGCCCCGGCAGCATCCAATCAAGGATAATGAGGTCGTAGGACTCGGCTCCCGCAGCTTCAAGGCCTGAATGGCCGTCATGTCTAACGTCTATTGTATAACCCGATTCCGTCAAACCTCTGACAATAAAGGCCGCTACCTTTTTGTCGTCTTCAATCAGTAACAAGCGCATAAACTTATTCCAAGGAATTTATCGGCTAAGTTAAAGTGAAAAAGGGCTTTTTGCAAGTTTTCGACATTAAGATTTATTAATCTCCGGCAGGAAACGGCCTTATGATTATGCTTTATTGCTATAGACTCTTTGTATATATTAATCTGAAGCATGATAAATACTCGGGAATATTTTAACTTGTAATCTGTTATACAACTACTTAACTTTATAACTATAAACTTATATAAAAATTATGACAGAAAAAACACCTAAATCATTTGAAGAATTGATTCAAGTCAGTGAAGTGCCTGTTTTTGTTGATTTCTGGGCAGAATGGTGCGGGCCATGCCGCATGGTGGCGCCATCAGTAAAACAGCTTGCCGAAGAACTTGCCGGCCGTCTGACGGTGATAAAAATCAATGTGGATGAGAAACCCGAAATTGCCTCTCAATACGGCATTCAGAGTATCCCAACTTTTATGATCTTCTACAAAGGAAAAGCCGTTTCCCGCTTTTCAGGCGCGATGCCTTATCCGATGTTGAAACAGGAAGTGGAAAAAAACTTATTGCACCTGAACGAAACCGCAATCGCATAAAAGGCCTTGATGGAAACAACAGTTAAATGGATCTCAGATAAACATTTCAAAGGTTTTGCGGAAAATAAGACTGCGATCGACATGGATGACGTACAAAAGGGTGCGCCAACGCCGATGGAAATTCTGCTGATGAGCCTCGCCGGCTGCGGCGGTATCGACATTGTTCCCATGCTAAAGAAAATGAGGCAGGAACTTGTCGCTTTTGAAACGACCATTAAGGCTGAACGGGCGCATGACCATCCCAAAGTATTTACGAAGATCCATCTCGATTATCATTTTACAGGAAAAAAACTGGACCCGAATTCCGTAGAAAAAGCAATTACACTCAGTCATGAAACCTATTGTTCTATTGCTGCCATGTTAAAACCCACGGCAGAGATCACTTATTCTTATAAAATAAGCGAAGTAGCATAAGGAAATAAATATGGAATACGGATTTTCAAAAACCGTAGGTTACTCCTATGACCAAGCCGTTGAAAAAGTCACGGAAGAATTGAAGAAAGAAGGCTTCGGCGTACTTACTTCCATCGATGTCAAAGATACCATGAAAAAGAAACTTGATGTTGATTTCAAAAAGTACGTCATTCTTGGCGCCTGTAACCCGGGATTGGCTCATAAAGCGCTGACCGCAGAAATTGATCTGGGCCTGCTCCTGCCGTGCAACGTGATTGTCTATGAAAACGACCAAAATAAAACGGTCATCGGTTTTTTTGATCCCAAGTTGATGGCAAAGCTGATTGACAATCCGGAATTAAATGGCATCGCGGACGAAGTGTTCCATAAACTCCAACGGGTCTACGCTGAATTATAGTCAAATATGAACCCTAAGAAACCCTGGATATATCCGCTGCTGGCATCCTTAACACTGGGGCTAGCCCCCTTCACGCCTGAGCCTCATATTTGGAAGCAATTGGCAGCCATATGGCATGGCACTTTTCATGAATGGATCGACTGGTTCGATCTCGTTTTGCACGGATTTCCGTGGATCTGGTTGACGGCGGTGGTGATGAGAATGTTAATAAATAAAAGCCCCGATAAACTATGATCGGTCCGGATTTTACAAAAAATTTATATTGAATCGTCTTTAAAAGAAAGCAAATCATGAGTGAATGGAAAGTGCTGTTGTTTCTGGCAGGATATTTCTTGTTGATGTATTACATCTTGCCAAAATTGGGCGTGCCTACTTGAATGAACAGCTCTTGTTCCGTGTCGAACAAGCCCAAAATCAAGAAAAAAATTGAAGCCGACGAACCTTCCGAGGGATTAGAATGAAAAAGAAATTATTATTTATTGCGTTAGGAGCCGGAGCCGGTTTCGCGTATTATTATTTTATCGGATGCAATAACGGTAGCTGCCTTATTCAAAGCAACCCGTACATCAGCAGCACATATGGCGCCGCCGTGGGATGGGCCGTCTCTACCGTATCGCTCCCGCGTAAAAAAAACAAAAAAGATCAGGATTCTTTGATCTGATCATTAGTCATACACAATACTTACTAAAAAGGAGTTGGGCTTATGAAATGCAATGTAGGTAATGCCGATCGTATGTTTCGCATCATTGGCGGCATGGTAATAATCGCTTTGGGATTAATTTTTCAGTCATGGTGGGGAGTTATTGGTCTGTTACCGATTTTGACTGGAACTCTTCGTTGGTGTCCATTGTATTTACCTTTCAAAATCAGTACAGACAAGACGAATCAGGCTTAAATAACAACAGGGAAATGTTTCTACATTTCCCTTTTTCTACAGCCGCAGTTCCGCAGCGCATCATCTCTGAGTTTTTACTCCAAGAAAATCGAGAATTTCTTCCTTACGCGCCCTTGCGTCGGCGTATCCAAGAGCGATGAGTTCACGGCAATACGCTTGCTCAAAAAGAAGATAACTGGATAAATTTGCTCCGTTGCGGCCGGCGGCCCCCATACCACGAAGCAGCATTCGCAGTGCCAGCGGCAGTTGATGAACATGTTTTGTTGCTATCGGCTCGATATCTCGGCTGGGACTAATCCAAAACGTGTCGACTTTACGCAGCGTGTTTGCTCCGTCTTTCAAATATTCTTTCGGAATATGACTGACGGTGTGATTAATCCGGTGCAGCAACTCAAGATCCGTCTCTATGGCATCAAGAAAAATAGAGTTTAGCATATGGCCGGCGATGCCGGCCAGCGTGGGATATTCCTGGGGCTTCAAACGCTCCACCTGTTCTTTCACTTTATAACGCACGCCGATAACAAATATACGCTCCGCGCCGAGGTGTAATGCCGGGCTGATCGGCGCCGATTGGCGCACGGAGCCGTCGCCAAAATATTCACGATTCAGTCTTACGGCAGAAAAAAACAGCGGAATGGCCGATGATGCCATCAGATGATCCGTCGTGATTTTGCAGGCGCTTCCGAAACGACGTGCGCGTTTCCACGGCGTGAGCGACTCAATCCCCTGATAGAATGTTACAGACTCGCCGGTGCCATAGCCAAACGCCGTCACGGCAAGCGCGCGTAACGCCCCGGAATCAATTGAGGATTGTATCAGATCACAAGGCATTTTTGTCTCCAGCAATTTCCGCAGCGGCGCGCGGTTGAACAGTTCCTGGGGATAACGCCTCCCAAGGCCCGCCAATGCAAGAGCCGCGAACCAATGTGCCCCCGTAACAAACAAGCCCCATGCATCGGCACGAAACACATGATTCACGTGAAAATTCTTCCATACGAAATTCAGTTGTTTCACTGCATCGTGAAAATCCCCGGCACGAACGGCTAACGCCGTGGCGTTGATGGCGCCGGCTGACGTCCCGCAAATGATTTTAAAGGGACTTGGCGTGCCTGGAGGAAGCATGGAGGAAATACCCTTTAAGACGCCAACTTGATATGCGCCGCGGGCGCCGCCGCCCGCCATAACAAGGCCTATAATGGGTTTTTCATTTTGTTCCACAGCCGGAATACTCCTGGGATATTAAGACTGAAAATTTGAGGCGAAAAACAGTTCAACCAAAGAACCGTCGAGAAATATTGAATAATTAGCAGTGCTCAAGGCATTCAAAAAAATCATGCAGCTTTTTTTTATCCAATTTTCCGTTACTCCGGACGCCGCTGCAAACATCTAATGCGAAGGGGCCAACCTGCAAAACCGCCTCAGCAGCATTTTGCGGATTTAACCCGCCTGCGAGAAATACAGGAATATCCACAATTTCTCGAATCTTCCGGCTGATCTCCCAATTATGGGTCCGTCCTGTTCCTCCAAGTTCTTTCACTTTCAGTTTCTGATTCCCGGAATCTAACAACAACGCATGAACGCCTTTCGCTGCATCTACCGCTTCTGCAATCGATTCTTCTCCAGTTACGTGAATCACCTGAACGATCTTTATTCCGGGCATTGCTTTCCGCAGATCATCATACGATCCCGCCAAAAGCCTGTCGCATATCTGAATCGTATTGGTCCCGCACCGCCTATGTTGCAATATGATCTGATCTGCATCCTGTAAACTGGTCAAAAGAAATGTTGCGACGGATGGCGGCACGAAATCCGCAATATCAGCAATCGTCGTTTCACTGATAACACCCGGTCCGCTGGGCATAGCGGACACCAGCCCCAAAGCCGATGCGCCGGCATCCATAGCCATTTGGGCCTCGCTTACGGACTGGATGCAGCAGATTTTAACTCTTGTTTTATTCGAGCGGTCCATAAATTATTTTATTACAATGTACAATTTCATTTTGATGATTCCACACTAAAATTTTTGATTGCGGCTGACCATTAATTATAAAAGAAAAAACTTGACTCCGGACCAATTCTATCGTATTATTCTCCGGCTTTAGACCTTTCTGTTAGTTGACATTTCTATGTTTTCTGCGCAATGACCCCCGCGGTTATTGCGTCTTGTCCGATTATTACAGTACCTACCGGGTTGGCTGGCTCATTTTTCTTGCCGGACTAACTCCTCACTTTTGCTGAAACCCTTGCGTTGCAGCGAAAGAAATTCAGATTAAGACAAAACCATTATCAGATCTTGGCGCTAGTAGGTGTACGTACCCGAAATGTGCTCGAACTAAAGTTTAATATCTCTATTTTTAGGTTTCTCACTATTTAAATAACTTACCTAATGACTATCTAATGAGGAGGAGAAGGATCTCATGAGAAAAGTTACTCACCTGTTGGCAGCGGCTCTTATCTTTTTGGCCGCAATCACATCGGGCAACCAAGCCCAGGAACAGAGGGCGGGCAACGCGCCCGGCTGGATCGAACCTGAAAATAACTTCAGGGATGTCCAGAAAGAATTTGAACAATTTTGGACGGGAAAGGACGTGTCGAACCGGGAGGTTGTGAAAGGCACCGGATTCAAACAATTTAAGCGTTACGAATGGTTTTGGCAGAGTCGTTTGGACGCCTCAGGGAAGTTTAATCCAGAACTCATCTGGCAGGCCCGTCAGGAAAAAATGCGGAATTTTCCAAACTCCTGGTTTGCGAAGGGTAAAGGACTCGGAAAATCCAGCGCGATCATGGTGAACAGCTCTAACTGGACAAACCTAGGTCCACAAACATCGATTCCTTCCGGCGGCGGAGCGGGACGGGTCAACTGCATCGTTTTTGATCCGACCAATTCCAACACCATTTACGTAGGTTCACCGGGCGGCGGCTTATGGAAAACCACGAATGGCGGAACTACGTGGACCACTAATACTGACGAGCTGGGAACACTCGGCGTATCGTCGCTTGCTATTGACCCGACAAATACAAGTATTATGTATCTAGGCACAGGCGACGGCGATGCCGGTGACACGTATTCGCTCGGCGTATTGAAATCAATCGACGGCGGCGCTACGTGGAATACAACGGGATTGAGCTGGACGGCAAGCCAGACCTTCAGGATCAGCAAACTTATTATTCACCCGACGAATACGAGCATATTAGTCGCAGCTACCAGCAACGGAATTTATAAGACGACAAACGCAGGCACTACCTGGACGCAAGTTCTGACAGGAAATTTCAAAGACCTCGAAATCGATCCCTCGAATGCAGCCGTGTGGTACGCAGGACGTTACGGGAGTGGAACTGCGGCTATTTTTAAATCGACGAACACGGGAGATACCTGGACGCAATTAACATCAGGCCTTCCGGCCAGCGGCGTATACCGTGTCGCCATAGCAGTGGCTCCATCCTCTCCTTCAACGCTGTATGCCTTGTATTGTAATAACATCGCTAACGATTACGGTTTGTATGGCGTATATAAGACAACCAACAGCGGCACGACATGGACGCAAGTCAAAGGCGCTACATCACCTAATTTATTAGGCTGGAACAGCAATGGCGGCGATACAGGCGGTCAAGGCTGGTATGATCTCTGTATTACCGTATCCCCAACCGATGCGAATAATGTATATACCGGCGGCGTCAATATATGGCGTTCGACCAACGGCGGCACCACGTGGACGATCAACGCACATTGGACGGGATCGGGCGCATCTTACGCTCACGCGGATCATCATGCTATCGAATTCTTGCCGGGCAGCGGAACGACTCTTTTCAGTGGCAACGACGGCGGATTCTTTAAAACAACAAATAATGGAACGACCTGGACGGATTTCAGCAATGGGCTTGGCATTCATCAATACTATCGGATCGGCGCTTCAAAAACCAATGCGAGCATAGTACTCGGCGGCGCACAGGATAACGGCACGGACCGTTATAACGCCGGGAGCTGGACGCGTATCATCGGCGGCGACGGCATGGAATGCGCCGTAGACTTTACAAATGCCAACATTCAATACGGCGCCTTATATTATGGCAATATTTACCGCACAACAACCGGCGGAACTCCGACGGACATGGCCGACCCAACAGAAGACGGCGCTTGGGTTACACCCTATGTTCTTAATCCGTTGGTCAATACAACGATGTATTATGCGACGATGACAAGAGTGTACCGCAGCACGAATGTGACCAACACGACACCAACGTGGGCATCCATCAGCAGTGCAGCATTGGGTACTACGGCGGATCCTCTTACCGTATTAGCCGTCGCGCCGTCGAACGGAACTACCATGATTACGGCTAACGCCGCGAACGCATGGAAAGGAGTATTCGGCGGAAGCACCTGGACGTGGACCAGTTTATCCGGCTCCGGCCTTCCTGCGGGTGTCACGTATGTTGCATTTCACCCGACAGATCCTAATACTATTTGGGCAACCATAGGCGGTTTTACGGCCGGCAACAAAGTTTTCAAAACCGTCAATGGCGGAACGTCATGGACCAACATATCCACGTCGCTGCCTAACGTACCGGCCAACTGCGTCGCCGTTCATCCCACAACACCAAATGACGTGTATATCGGCATGGACCTTGGCGCATTTTATTCCTCAGACGGCGGCACAACCTGGGAAGCTTATGATACCGGGCTTCCGAATGTGATTGTCAACGAACTGGAAATTCACGTCAGCGCCGGTAAGATCCGTGCTGCGACATACGGACGCGGTCTATGGGAATCGCCTTTACAGACTACCGCTCCGACGAATTCCGTGACCGTTACAGCTCCCAATGGCGGAGAAAATCTCACTGCAGGAACTTCCGCTAACATTACATGGACAAGCACCGGAACCATAGCGAACGTGAAGCTGGAATACTCGACTGACGGTGGAACAAACTATACCGTCATTTCTGCCTCTACTGCCAATGACGGATCAGAAGCATGGACTGTTCCGAGTACCGCAACGACGCAAGGCCGTGTGCGCGTATCCGATGCATTAAACGCCGCAACGAACGACATCAGCAATGCGAACTTCACGATTACCGTTGCTCCGACGAATTCCGTGACCGTCACAGCCCCAAATGGCGGAGAAAATCTGACAGGCGGAAATTCCACTACTATTACTTGGACGAGCACGGGCACTATCGCCAATGTGAAACTGGAATATTCGCTTGACGGCGGAACAAACTATACCGTTATTTCTGCGTCAACTGCCAACGACGGGACGGAATCCTGGACGGTTCCGAGTTCTGCAACAACACAAGGCCGTGTACGCGTTTCCGATGCATTAAACGCCGCAACGAATGACATCAGTAATGCGAACTTCACCATTACGGTTCCGTCCGGAGGTTATGCGGCTCTGCCGTATACGTTTGGATTTGAAACGGCGCTCGACGCGTACTGGGCAACGTCAAGCAGTAATAGTTTCGGCCGCATTTTACGAACGACGGCAAATGCGCCGCATAGCGGGAGTTACCACCTCACCATGGATGTCACTACGGATAACAACTACTCCGAGAATCATGCCGATCTGAAAGTCAATTTATCCGGATATACCAATGCGACTCTGTCGTTTTGGTGGAAGGATTTCGGCGATGAGAATCATGCCAACGACGGCGTGTATTTCTCAAGTAACGGCGGTTCGACTTTTACAAAAGTCTATACATTCCTGCCGGCATCTTACAGTACCGTTTACACACAATTCACTCTCGACATCGATGCGCTGTGCGCATCCAATAGTTTGACCATGACGAGTACTTTTGTGATTCGTTTTCAACAATATGATAATTACAGGATCACAACGGACGGTATGTCGTTTGACGATATCAGCGTTACCGGCACCACCGGCGGCGGAACGCCTCCGATCACGGCAGAGAGTGAAGACAACGGCGCGTCGACCAGCGCGGACGGGCCTGTCGGAACGGGCGTGGCGGTCAGCGGCAGCGTCTCAAGCACGACTGATAACGACTGGTATTATTTTGACGTAAGTACTGCAGGCAATGTTGGAGTGACGTTGGCCATTACCGGCACAGCCGACTTAGACTGGTATATGTATAATTCGGCGTTGACGGAAGTCGCTCGCGGCTACACGGTTAATAATCCTGAAACAGGAAATTACACTGCCGCAGTTGGGCGATACTATGTTAAGGTTAACGGCTATTCAGGCGCAACGGCAGCCTACACTCTGACGTTAAGCGGCGGATTGGCGCAGGTTGCACGTGGCGGCCAAAAAGGACAAGCCATTCCGGTTAAACTCACTCTCGACCAGAACTACCCGAATCCTTTTAATCCGACAACCTCGATACGTTTTGGAATTCCAAAGGAAGGCCATGTATCCCTGAAGATTTATAATATACTTGGCCAGGAAATCCGGTCTTTGATCAACGAGAACCGGAAGGCGGGTAATTATGATGAACTGTGGGATGGCCGCAACCAGTTCGGCGTTGCAGTGTCCAGCGGAATCTATATTTATCGTCTACAGGCGGGCAATGAAATTGTCACGCGAAAGATGAATTTCCTGAAATAATTTCTGCTCGAACAAAAAAACACCCGTACGTTTTAAACGTACGGGTGTTTTTATTTTATGGTATTTGCGAAGCTGAGATATTCATTCTTCAGCCAACAACAGCAGCTTCCGTGCTAATCAAATAAACGATCTGCTTAAATCTGCGGGAGATGTATTCTTTCTAACCCTAAAAGGCTTCACCGATGGCAATCGTCGGATACGCCGATTTTTTGCCCACGGCAATATCCAGTCGAATGCATGACTTCGTCCGCTGGTCGATGGTAAAACGAATTCCAAATCCTACCGAATATTTTAGTTCTTGTAATCTGAAATCTTTAACATCATGCGCGACATCTCCATAGCCGCCAAAACCTGCAGCACTGATTCTCCAGAACAGCGGCATGCGGTATTCTGCCTGAAAAGCAAGCATGTGGCGGTCGCGATATCTGGCAGGATAATACCCCCGCATCAATCCGTCACTGCCAAACAATGACATTTTGTAGTAAGGGGGATTAAAGCCGATCAAACTCATGTAAGCTTGATACGCAATAACATGATTTTCAAACGGTGAGAAATATTGGCGGACATCGGCAACAAATCTGACGAAGTTGTAATCGCTTCCCAAAGTTGCATGGAACGGAATCAGTGAATATTGCTGATATTTGCCGCGCGTAGGATAAATTTTACTGTCTCTCGAATCGTAGTCTGCGCTGGCACCCAGCCCGGACGAAAAGCCGGACTTCTCACCGGGAATTTTCAGGTTTTCGAAATAGCCGTTGGCTTCGCTCTCCACCACCCTGCTATAATCAAATTCGGTAACTAATCCTATCTGCAGATGTGGACGAACGGTTTTAGACAATTTCGCGCGAAACGCCAGTGTTTTTGGAGTATATTCCTCATAGGTTGAATCTGTTGTGTTATTCCCGATGCCAAAAAACAGATTAAACCATTCGGTGTAACTCCCCGTTGTCTGAAAGTGCCATCGGTCCTTGCTCCAGTGATTTTCATAACTCAGCGTGATGTCGGACTGGCTGCGCTGCGTATATACAGCATAGACGGATACGACCGACGGAGACGGCGTACTGTCGCGCACGCTTTTGTACATCGTGTAGCCCACGGATCCGCCGCCCATTAACCTTGTTTGCGGAGTCCAGAAAATGATCGGAAAGTAGAATAATTTGTTTTTCTTCTGCACAAGAGAATCCGCTTCATCCTGCGCAAATGAAACGGAGGTTGCTGATTGAAGAAGCAAAAGAATGGCAATCAGAATGTATAGAATCGGGCTCGGCCGCATAAATAAAAAAACAAAACATTTATGAATTGACTGACGCATAATACGATAAAAAAAATCCCTCCTCAAGTCTAATTATGAGGAGGTTTCGAAATTAACTACTGGACTTGCTATATTTGACTGGACAGAAAGTTGAGCTAAATTGATTAAAACACATACTCAACCCAATGGTCGGCAGGAACGGAAATTCCAAGGTTTTGCTGCGTTCGATCGCGGGATCGGGTTTTCAACCTCAACCCTGTCCTTCTCCTCGTTGTACAAAGGAGAGGGGACAGGGTTGAGGTTATACCTAAAACACCATACTCAATCCGATCGTCGGCAGGAACGGAAATTCTAAGGTTCTACTGCGCTCAATTATCGGCTTTCCGGAATTATCGTACACCACTTCCTTTTTAGCCGTCTGCGGATTACGCGCCGTTTTATAAGCGTAGTCATACTGAAAAATATTTTTTTGATCATACACATTGATCGCGTCAAGATAAAACGTCCACTTCGCGCCCCAGAAACGGGCATAAAACGATGCGCGCAGATCGAGGCGGTGGTACACGGGCAGCCTTTTTAGATTCTTGTTTTCCTCGCCGCCATAATTGATCGTTTGAACAAGGCGGCCGTTGGGGTCAAAACGAACGATGATGGAATCGGCCACGCCGTCGCCGTATCCGTTGGCATCTTTCGTATCAACGATGAATTGCTGCGGGACCGAGCCCAACGGCGCGGTCGCAGGGAATCCCGAACCGACCTTGAGTTTCGCTGAAAATTCAAACCATCGTGTGAATAGATAATTTCCAACAAGGCTCAGCGTATGCCTTTGGTCAAAATCAAAATAATTTTCCGTTCCGTACGTTTTTCGTTTTGCAACAGAATAAGCGTAAGATATCCACCCGCTGAACTTGTCTTTAAGCGATTTACTGTCCCTCTGTAAAAACACTTCAAATCCGTACGCATAACCCCTGCCGCCGTTACTCGGTACGGTGGTGACGGTGCGCCGATCAATTCGAGAAATAATGTCCGCCGAGTCGGCAGGGCTTACCGGATTGCCCAAAGCATCCTGAAACAGAATAGGCACCATATTCGTTCCGTCATTGATCACGAGTTCTTTTCCGGCGATCAGGTTGTAATACGGCTTATAATACACTTCCGTTTTAAGTAAAGTTTTTCTGTTGAAAAAATGTTCCATTCCTAAAATATAGTGTATAGCCATCTCCGGCTTGACGTCGATCTTTTTAGAATAATCAACAAAGAAATTCTGATTAACGAATTTTTCATAACCGGGCGACTGGTAATATACACCCCATGCGCCTTTGAAACGGGTTTGATCGTCCAGTTTATACACCGCATTGAGGCGCGGAGAAAACGTGTAGCGGTCATTGATCTCGGCATAATCAAATCGCAGCCCGCCCTGAAGCGTCCACTGCGGATCCAGTCTCCATGTATCCTGGGCATATACGCCCAGCTTGGCTTTTCCTCTGCGGGGTGAACTGAAGAATTGCGGCAAACTCGCCCCGCCCTGATTACCATTGTCCCCGCCGGAGATAATGGTTTGTTTTACTTTCCATCGGATATCGGCCGTGACCGTCTGATATTGAAAGCCGGTCTCCAATTGATGCTCCGCATTGATCTTATAGTCATACTCCTGCTTCAGCGTGAAACTGGAAATGTTCTGCTGTAAATTAACGCTGAAAACCTGCGCCGTGTCAATGGTAGAGGAATTACCAAATTCACCGCTTCCTCCAAAATCGCTGCGATTGGGATTCTGATAATAAGACATTATCGACGTAATCGTCAGGTTGTCAGTCGGCGCGTAGAACCAGGAACCGCTGAGCAGATTATTACGCGACGTATTGAAAACCCGGATACTGTCGCCGTCTTTTTGATCGGGCGCTGTGATATCTACGCCTTCTCGGCTAGTGATTCCCAGAAAAGAAAAACTGTGTTTCTCCCACGGCGCAACCGAGATCTTGCCTTGAAAATCCAGAAAGAACGGCAAAGCCGT
>JAEUSK010000038.1 GCA_016787925.1 bacterium
AGGCTGCTTTGGCCGATCAAGCAAAAATATGGTCGAAAAATATCTTGGGCGGATCTTATGATTCTTGCCGGTAATGTCGCATTGGAATCGATGGGTTTCAAGACCTTTGGATTCGGCGGCGGGCGTGAAGATGTTTGGGAGTCTGCAGAAGATATTTACTGGGGTTCTGAAACCAAATGGTTGGATGACAAACGTTACTCCGGTGCACGCGACCTTGAAAATCCGTTAGCCGCGGTGCAAATGGGACTTATTTATGTGAATCCGGAAGGGCCAAACGGCAACCCCGATCCCATTGCGGCGGCTAAAGACATTCGGGAAACTTTTGCCCGTATGGCAATGAATGATGAAGAAACCGTTGCTCTTATTGCCGGCGGGCATAGCTTTGGAAAAACCCACGGAGCTGGTGACCCTTCACTGTTAGGACCGGAGCCTGAAGCGGCCGGAATTGAAGAGCAAGGCTTAGGTTGGATAAGCAAGTTTGGCAAAGGTAAAGGCGCTGATACCATCACCGGTGGTCCAGAAGTAACCTGGACGTCCACGCCTACGAAATGGAGCAACAACTTCTTCTGGAACCTTTTCGGTTACGAATGGAAACTGACCAAGAGTCCGGCCGGTGCGAAGCAGTGGGTAGCGAAAGGCGGCGCTGGTGCCGGGTCCATTCCGGACGCCCATGATGCATCAAAAAAACATGCCCCAACCATGCTTACCACCGACCTTTCTTTACGCTTTGATCCGGTTTATGAAAAGATTTCAAGACGCTTTTACGAAAACCCCGATCAATTTGCAGATGCCTTTGCCCGCGCATGGTTCAAGTTGACCCACCGCGATATGGGTCCTTTGTCACGCTACTTAGGCCCTGAAGTACCAAAAGAAGAACTGATTTGGCAAGATCCTATTCCTGCTGTGAATCATGAATTAATTAATGAAAATGATATTGCAGCATTAAAAGCTAAAATATTGAATTCGGGATTGTCGGTATCCGAATTAGTATCTACCGCGTGGGCTTCGGCCTCTACATTTCGCGGTTCCGACAAACGTGGCGGCGCTAACGGCGCGCGTATTCGCCTGACGCCTCAAAAAAATTGGAAGGTTAATAATCCTGCCCAACTGGCAAAAGCATTGGAAACGCTTGAAAGTATCCAAAAAGAATTTAACGGCGCTCAATCCAGCGGTAAAAAGGTTTCTCTTGCCGACCTTATTGTATTGGCGGGTTGTGCAGGCATTGAGAAAGCTGCTAAAAATGCCGGACGAGATGTAGCGGTTCCATTCACGCCCGGCCGTATGGATGCCTCACAGGAGCAAACCGACGTGGAGTCTTTCAAAGTGCTGGAACCCGCTGCCGATGGTTTTCGTAACTATCTAAAAGCTAAATATAGCATAGCGTCAGAAGCGTTGTTGATTGATAAAGCGCAATTACTAACACTGACTGCTCCTGAGATGACGGTTCTTGTAGGCGGTATGCGTGTATTAAACACAAACTTTGACAATTCTAAACATGGCGTTTTCACTAAGCGTCCGGAAGCGCTGACCAACGATTTCTTTTTAAACTTGCTCGACATGGGCACCATATGGAAGCCAGCCTCGGAGTCGAAAGAAATATTTGAGGGGCGTGATCGTGCAACCGGTGAACGAAAATGGACAGGAACCCGTGTTGATCTTATCTTTGGTTCAAATTCAGAGCTCAGAGCCATTGCAGAAGTTTACGGAAGCGCAGACGCTCAAGAGAAATTTGTAAAGGACTTTGTGGCGGCATGGAACAAAGTAATGAACCTTGATAGGTTTGATTTGGTTTAATTTTTTAAGCAATCCGTAATTTGTAAAGTAGAAATCGTTACTTTTGTATCTAAAATATGGAGAACGGTCGAAAGACTGTTCTCCTTTTTTTTGTCAGAAATACTTAAATGGAAAGCAGCCAAAAATTTATCTGTCCAATATGGTATTAAATATATTAAATTGTCCACCATATAGGCTGAACGTAGCGTACGACTATGATTGGAACAAACACCGAATTTATTTTGAAAACGAAGCAGGAACTCAACTGCAAGATCATTCGCACCATGCTAAATTATGTTTTGGAGCGAAAAGGAGAACCGTGCGCAAAAGAATTCATTCAAGCTATCGATTTGGACGAAGCCTATATTCGCAACGAGAATAATTGGGTCTCATTTGACACGTACACCCGCGGCTGCGAATTCATAAAAAAAGTTTTCAATGACGAAACTGTTTTCTACAAGATCGGTATTTATTCTTTTTCCAAGCCTGAAAATTTCGGAACGATGGCGCGCATGGCGCTTCGGCTTCTGACGCCCAACGCCATTTTTAAGAAAACGGCTGAAATCGCCAATCATGCGGTAAAGTTCGGAAAATACCGAGTAAAAGAGTTCAACAAAAACCGCATGGTTCTGGAGTTCAAAAATATGCCTAATTATCCGTTTTATCAGCATAACTGCGATTACCGTCTTGGCCTATTTGCCGGCATACCGCAACTTTTTGGATTACCCATTGCTAAGCATCGACATCTCAAGTGCGTATCCAAAGGTGATGATCGATGCGAGTATGAGTTTATTTGGCAAGCTAAGAGTTTAGTGTTGTTTCGAAAGCATGCTGTTCGTGGATTCTTGACCGGGAGCGGGCTTTCAGCATTATTCTTTTTGATGAATGTTTTTGGCAATACGAAGATACAAGTCCTTCTGACCGCATTCACAACATTGCTTTTTTACTTGCTGGGCGTCATTTTGGACATGCGCGCAACGGCGAAAGACAACGCGTTGATCTCCACGGCAGAATCTAATGAGATCGAAGAGACCATCGCTTTCGCCAATCAAAAATATAAGGAAGCTTCCGTAACCGTTAGGAAACTGGAAGCAATCATCGAAGCTAATGCCGCTCTGAGTTTAAAATTATTGGGATCGGAACTCATCGATGTTGTTCTTACTATCATAAAACATTCGCTCGGTTACGATCGGGCGATGATCATGATGGTAGACGAGTCCGGGAAATATTTGTCGAAACCAAAAGTGGTTAGCGACAACATTGATGAAGATCAGAAATCAATGGCGCAATTGACCATAGACCTGAACGATCACAATACGCTGTTCTCCAAAGCGGTGCAAACCGCGGAACCGATTCTCATTTCAGATGTCGATCAGCATCCTGAATTAAAAGATAGGCCTGCTATAAAAATATCGGGCACTAAGTCGTTCGTGATTCTCCCATTGAAATTTGGCGCCAGGGTGCGGGGTATCATTAGCGTCGATCGTTTAACTTCATTAGCGCCGATGAATCAGGAAGATGTCAAAATTTTATCCACACTAATGAATATGCTGTCGGTTGTTTTAGAGAATGTGGAACTTTACCAGGACTTGGAAGTTCGTGTAAAGGAACGTACGGCGCAGTTATTTCAGGCAAATACCGAACTCGAAAAAGCGTACGCGGCGCTTAAAAACACACAAACACAACTCATTCATTCGGAAAAAATGGCGAGCATGGGTAAACTCGTTGCGGGTATCGCACATGAAATGAATAATCCCGCCGGTATTCTTTCCGGATATGTAGAACTGATCGAGCTTTATACGAACCGTTTGAATAAAAACTTAGGTACTGCAATTCATACTTTTAGCTCCGACAAAAAATTTGTTTCCGAAATCGAACAATTCAAAAATTTAGTCGCCGAGATCAACGCTTGTTTGGATCCTTGCAAACGCTCCATTGTCCGAATGAAAAATATTGTGCAGGATCTTCGCAACTTTTCCAGGTTGGACGAAAATGAACTAATGCCCGCCGATTTGAACGAAGGAATTGAGAAGATGCTTCAGTTCTTTAGAAATCAGACTGAGAACCGCATTAAAATCCTCACTAACTTGACTCCGCTGCCATTAGTTCATTGTTTTCCGGGCCATTTGAACCAGGTTTTTTCGAATATGATCCTTAATTCTATCGAAGCAATAATGAATGAAGGCACCATTACCATTTCAACAAGAGCCTGTGACGGCAATGAATTCTTAAATGTACGGCATGTTCGCATAGATATCGCTGATACCGGCACGGGAATCAAGCCTGAAAACGTGGATAAGATTTATGACCCATTCTATACGACGAAAGATATCGGCCAGGGCCAAGGCCTTGGACTCGCCATTGCGTATGGCATCGTTTCTCGCCACAGTGGGAAAATTCTTGTGAGTAGCGAATACGGCAAGGGAACAAATATGACTATATTGATTCCGGTTGAATTTGCTGCTGTTGTTTAAATTACAAATTGCTTGACCGAATCTTTGGACGTCGATTGAGATAATAAAATTGACTGTATGAATAAATCCTCTACTCTTCGTATTCATCTTGCGCTCTTATTTGTTTCAGCCGTGTTCGGCGTTAATTCCGTTACTGCAAAAATTGCGCTGCAGGAAATTGATCCGATGGCGCTGGTCTGCATCCGTATTTCCATAGCTTCAATCATTTTGTTTGCCTTGCATCGTATCTTTATAAGAGAACGAATTCGATCCTTTCGTGATTATGTGGAACTGGCCTTTTTCAGCATTTTCGGCATCATCATCAATCAGACGCTGTTTCTTAAAGGCCTCGCTTTGACTACGGCTATCAACGCAACCGTTCTGGTAACCACAATTCCGGTTGTAACCATTGTGATTGCGATCCTAATGGGGCGCGAGAAAACCAGTTTCAGAAAAATTATCGGTTCTCTAATATCTTTTATCGGCGTTATACTCCTGCTGGGAGCTGAGCGAATAGATCTGAATAATCAATTTTTTGTAGGTAACGTCCTTGTTTTCATCAATGCCGTCTCTTTTGGCGTGTATCTGGTTATTTCAAAAAATATTTTGAAACGGTATCATCCGGCCACCGTCACAACATGGACATTTATATTCGGCGGAATCGGTGTGATGCCCTTCGGCTTAGATCAGGCCATACATTTGCCTTACGCAGAAATATCCATGACTGCCTGGTTATGCGTCGCATTTTTGATTTTGTTTTCTTCGGTTATCGTTTATTACATAAACAGTTGGGCACTTCAACGAACGACTTCCTCCACGGTGGCTGTTTATATTTACATTCAGCCTATTGTTGCCACAATCGTTTCGACATGGACGCTTGGTGAAACTTTGACATGGTCAACGGTTTTTGCGGCGCTTCTCATCTTTGCCGGCGTCTTCATCGTCAGCCTGAAAATGCGGGCGGAACTCAAAGCAGAGGCTGCTTCGCAAGAACTTGATCTGGTGCGGGAATCAATGGCGTTGAAAGAGGATTAACGATTTCTTGGTTTGATTCAATGCGGTTCGTATATTCATGAGCAGCCAGGTTTCGATTTTATTGGCTTTTCTCTGCTATCAATATTTTGAAATGTAAAATCAGCTAAAATGAGTTTTTTGAAAAAATCTATCTTTGACTTTTTTCAACTTGACCTTAAAAATATTCCTGACAATACCTTTGTTCAAGCAGAGACTGAGACTAACAATTCTGGTGTGACTGTAGAAAGTTTTAGAAAAAATCTTGACTATAAAGAATGTGGGCTTTTCGATTCCATTGAAGTAAAAGTTATTGGCGGAATAAGAAAAAATGTTATTCTTGGGTCGTTTCAACCGGAAAAAATTTTGATGGAAAACTTACGAAACCTTATTGACGAACTTTATTTGATTTACGGTAAAGATTCTGAAAATAGAGGAAGATTCAGCAACAAAGACATTGAAGAATATATGGATCCTGAGTTAAATGTGTTATTTGGACGCAACTGGATGGATTCCCCTAAACATAAATATTGGGTATTAATTGATCGAGATGAAAACGCGGTTTTTATGACCGTATTGGGAGTTGAGAAAGAATGACAATGTGGCTTTGGGAGAGGTAACGCCAACAATCAAGGGTTTATACGAAATTATAATTTATTAGTTTGAGATATGTACGTCGAATTCAAATTTTTAGTTGACCCTTTTGGAATTCAACTTACGGATAACCAACCCTTTACAATTAATGTTGGTGGAGAGGAAAGTGTTGCTCTTACAATTGAAAGATACGAAAAACAAGTGAATGCGATTCAAATTACGACCAGAGCTGTTTTTCCAATTGCAGACGAGACTGTACAAGCATTGATAAAGTTGCCCCCACATCTCCCGTTAAACAAGTGTAATGTGAATGTTCAAGAAACTGTACGCACAATCGAATCACGCATTCGCAATGTGTCTTTTCAGACAATTCGTCTCCTTCGATGGATTTATGATATTGGAGGCGTCCATTCACCTTTTGGCGTTATTCATTATAAGTGGTCTGATGATAACGTGACATGGTATCAATTCCCAACTCAATATGCCGTTACAGAGCTATATAGAATTAATCAGATTAAGGTTGCCGATATTTCTTCTGAGCAAATCGCTCAAATGGTTCACGATATGATTGATGAGCCAGTTGCACATTCACTTTATTTGGAGGCTGAACGAAATCTTGGAAACAACAATCGAAGTTGCTTAGTCCTTGCTGTCGCAGCTGCTGAAACGGCAATAAAGTCTGTAGTTATTCATTTTTTACCCCAATCTGAATGGCTCGTCAAGAATATCCCTTCTCCACCAATAGTCCAGCTCTATAAGAAATATCTTCCAAAGATTTTACCAATAGGAGAACAAAACTTTTTGTCAAAAGACAAACTCAAAATTCTTGAAGAAGCTGTTAAAAAGCGTAACGAATTAGTACACGGCAAAGGCACAGATGTTCACACCCATGATCTTCTTCCCATGCTGAAAACAGTCAAGTGTCTAATATGGCTGTGCGACTACTATAATGGTAATAAATGGGCACTACGTTTCTCAAAGGAAAGCTCATGAAACTAGCGCCATGACGTAAAATCTATTTCTTTTTTGTTTTCGATTTGCGAAGTTGCGCGGGTTTCGATTTTTTTTGTTTTGAGCGCTTTACCTTAATTTTCTTTTTTACTTTAGGTAGTTCTCTCAATGCCGCGCGCATCGGCGTTCCGTCGCCGTGCTTGATCTTCAGCGGCAGGCAAAGCAATTCATATTCGCCGGGTTTTATAGCATACAAATTGAGCCCCTCGAGCACGACTACATTATTTCTCAGGAGTTTCTTATGCACGGGATGTTCGAATTCCGCATGATAACTCTCCACGGATAAATAATCTACGCCGACCAGTTCGATTCCCTTTTCCACGAGATACTCCGCGCCTGTAACACCAACCGCAACGAAATTCTCATCAAACATCATATTATTATTTTTCCAATGCGCCGAGTTCCTTGTTTTGAAAATAATTCGTTTATGGCGTTTAAAATTGATCTTTTCCATGTCTTCGCGTTCAATATTCATTTTCGGATCGACTTCCACGACCAAGCAGGGTCCTATAAACCGGTCGATGGAAACTTCATCGATTCCTTTTCCGTCATCCAAAAAATGAAACGGCGCATCGCAATGCGTTCCGGTATGCGCGCCGATCTGCCAACGGGAAACGTTGCACGGGTCGCCCTTTTTTATTTGAATGGGAAGCTGAATATCTACTTTCGGATCGCCCGGCCAGGTAACCATATCATTGGATATGGTTATGGAAATGTCATGAATTTTCATAAAGCCGTCCTTCCGGAATTATTTTAATTTCCACTTTGTTCCATCGGGTGAATCTTCTATCGCAATGCCGATTTCATTCAACCCGTCCCGAATCTTGTCCGAAAGCGTCCACTCCTTGCGCTTCCGCAAATCCATACGAATATCCAAAAGCAAATCGACAATCTTCTCATATTTCTTAGATACGTTTTCAGGTTTGGATAAGTTTAAGAACCCCAGGAATTCGTTCCACTCCAATATCAGATCGCGCGTGCGTTTGAGAACGTATAATGAAAAGTCATTGAGCAGTTTGGGCGAGGTGATCTTGCTGAGGCCGTTAAAGATCTCAAATATCTTACCCATCGCTGCAGCCGTATTAAAATCATCATCCATGGCTTCATGAAATTCCTTCTCCAGGCGGTCAAGGTCTTTTGAAAACTGTTCGACGTCCGGATTGATCGCAACCGTTCCAACAGAACCTCCCAGCGTTTCTTTTAGATCCAAAGCTTGCTGAACTTTATTGAATATCATTTCCAGCCGTTTATGTGCGTTTTCTGCGTCGCGAAGATTGTCTTCGCTATAACTCAAAGGGCTGGCATAATGTTTTTGCAGGAAAAATATACGCACGGCTTCGGGACGAAATTTTTTCAATACATCGCGCGCCAGCCAAAAATTACCGAGCGACTTCGACATTTTTTCATTATCAATATTCAAAAACCCGCAGTGAATCCAGTATTTTGAGAATAGTTTGCCCGTGGCCGCTTCACTTTGCGCGATTTCATTTTCATGATGCGGAAATACGAGATCCGAGCCTCCGCAATGAATATCAATTTGGTCGGCCAGATGATTCATACACATGGCGGAACATTCAATATGCCATCCCGGACGTCCGTTACCCCAAAGGCTTTCCCAAGAAGGCTCCCCTGGCTTAACCGCTTTCCACAAAACAAAATCCAGCGGACTTTTCTTTTTCTCGTTAACTTCTACGCGGGCGCCGGACATGAGGTCGTCGATATTCTTTCCAGACAGTTTTCCGTATCCTGCAAATTTACCCACATCATAGTATACGCTGCCTTCCGATTCATAGGCGTATCCTTTGAGAATAAGCGTTTGTACCAAATTGATGATTTCATCCAGATGCTCCGTTACGCGTGGAACGGCATCGGGCATCCGCATGCCTAATTTAGCAATATCCTCAAAAAAACCTTCCGTGTATAATTGCGTCACGTCTGAAAAATCCAGATCTTTATCTTTAGCTTCGTTTATGATCTTGTCGTCTATGTCCGTGATATTCATGACAAATTTCACCTTATATCCGGAATATTCAAGGTAACGGCGAATGATATCCGCCATCACGAATGTGCGCGCATTCCCAATGTGTATATAATTGTAAACTGTCGGACCGCAGGAATACATCAGAACTTCCTGCTCTTTGATCGGAACAAATGGTTCTTTCTGCCTCGTCAATGTGTTGTATATCTTCAGGCTCATATCAATATTTGATTCCTTTGAGTCAGAGCAACTCTATTACCGGCAGTTATGGTTTTGGTATTTGAATAACGAATTTCGGTTCATTGTTAGGAAACAGGTTGAGATCGGCCTGGTAGAGACTTAGCAAGCGGGAAGCGTTTGCAATTTCAATATCGTATTGACTGAATTGCGCTTCATCAGGAAGACTGCCGTACATGGTGTCGGTGTGAATAGATAAATGATACGCAAGATCCGTTGATGCGGGCATGGTACGATTATCAGACAATTCAATATAAATAAAATTCCGGTCATGAGAAGTTTTAATGCGTAACACCTTTTCTCCCAGTGAACCGGTAGCTTTCATCGATTCAATGATCAAATTATGAATGGCCTGGCTGAAATCACGATAAATACCGAGTATCGGAGGTACCGTGCGGTCCAATTCAATTTCTTTTTTTATCTGGTGTTTGAAATATAAGCTGGAATCGAGAAAGGATATTTCGTTCTCTACCAGTCTGTTAACATCTATTTCCGACTGGTAAGGATTCATTTCACTGGACACTTTGTCTGAAAAGCCTTTGATGAGCGCAGAGGCTTTATCAACCTGTGTTACGATTTCACCAATACTCTTATCCAGTTTTGCGTGAAACTCCAGAATATCCGCTTTGGCTTTTTCGTTGGAAATGGCATCAGCTAAATTAGCGTTTTTCTTAATATGATGTTGGAGAAGTTCCGCACGGCCGCGGATAGTACCCAGCGGCGTATTGAGATTGTGCGCTACACCCTGCAGAATAAGCGACATAGGAACCACGCGGAAAAAATTGATGACTTCCAAAAGTTTATCTTCGTCTATGGAACGCGCGGCGGTTTCTGCCAATGTTTCCTGTTGCGCTATCTGGCTCTCCAGCTTGCGGCTTATGTCTCTGAAAATGCCGTGGATACCTTTGATATGGCCTTTTTTGTCATGAATCGGCGAAGCGGTAAATTCAATTAGTGTTGTTTCACCGTTTTTCTTTTTCCAATCGAATATGGTTTTGTCGGCTTTCCCCTTATGGCCCAATATGGACAACAAGGCGTCATGATCGCCGGGAATTGCGTAAAGTTCACTTACGCTCAACCCAAGAAAATCTTTTTTGTCGCTATACCCCAAGATAGCCGCAGCCGCTTTATTGGCAAGTTCTATTCTGCCATGCGAGTCGATGATAAAAATACCGTCAGGTAAACTATTCAACAACTCTTCGTATCTGTTTTGAATATCCATGTCGCTCACGATGTTACTCCGGTTAATTTTCTACTTGCAGACTCCCGCATACCACACGGTCAATTTGATGATAATCTTTATAGACCTCAATTTCAAAACCGCTTCCTGCGAGAATTTTCTTAACCTGTTCAGACTGATTATAACCCACTTCAAATATAACATGTTTTTTTGTTAAATTTGAACGAAAAAATAATTTAGCTGCCCGCGCAACATGTTTATAGAAGACGAGCCCTGCCGCATCAGCCTTTAAAGCTATTTCGGGCTCATAATCCTTCACTTCTTTTGGCAGCAAGGCAAATTCGTGATCGGAAATATACGGAGGATTTGACACAATTATGTCAAAAGACTGAAATAGATCGCTATGTGAGTCTTCATCCAGAATATTTCCTAGAAAGAATTTGATTTTTCCTTCTCCGACGATACGATCAGCATTATGTTTTGCCAGAGCAAGTGCTTTTTCGCTTATATCTAGCGCTGTGATGGAAAAAGGTATGTTATATTTTTCTAAAAAGAAAGCGAGGGAAACGCATAGCGCCCCGCTTCCCGTACCAATATCTAAAATGTAAACTTTTTCATCGTAGTTATGTTTACACAAGTCCAGCGTTTTTTCTACCAGCAATTCCGTATCAGGGCGAGGGATCAGTACGTCCGGATTTACTTCAAAAGTCAGCCCCATAAATTCCGTCGTTCCGATAATATATTGCAAGGGCTCGTGATTAATACGCCTCAGAAGCAGGGCCTTAAACGCTTCTAATTCCTTTTTGACCATCGGACGGTCATAATGTGCATACAAGTCTATACGCTTGCATTTCAGCGTATGGCATAAAAGCCATTCTGCGTTCAGCCGAGGATTATCGAATTGCTTTTCCGAAAGGTAATGAATCGACCAGCCGAGAAGTTCGCTCACATTCCAGGTTTTTTTTGCCGCTCCAACGGTCATGTCTAAACGCTCTCCGCTCGATTTTTTTCATCTTGTCCGATAATCTGATCAAAATAATAGACCAGAACACCCGACTCGCTGACTTGAAGACGTGCCAAACCCATGGCAATAAATTGATTAAGCGCTGTATTCGCGTTAACTAGACTCATGTTCAGTTCCGTCGTTGTTTCTACAACGGTTACTTTTCCTCCGAGTTTCTTTGCTAATTCCAAAATGGAATCCTGAATCCACGCGTCGTGCTCTGCTTTTTCAAGTCGGTGAATCTTGACTAATTTCCTGATGAGTAATACTACAAAAACAGCAGGTAAGATACCGGCACAAAAACCGCTGCCAATCAATACTCCCAGCGTTGTTTTCCCAGAAGCCGGATCATCTTGAGTAACAAAGTTTCCCGAAAGAATATCGCCGGTCAGCGCCGCAACAAAAAACAGCGCAAAAGCGGCTAATGGAATTATGGTAAACCATATGAGAAATTTTTGAGCTGTTCTTGACGACGGCTTTCCGGATCGGGTCATGTCGGTAGTTTTATTAATAATATTTATAGAAATGATGAACGGGTCCGTGGCCTTTCCCGACTGAGTATGCTTGTGCGATCGCACCTGTAATATATTTCTTTGATAACTTTACGGCTTCTAAAGTCGAGTATCCTTTTGCGAGATAGGCGGCGATTGCCGCGCTAAATGTACAGCCGGTCCCGTGCGTGTTTTTTGTCCGGTAACGTTTACTGGACATATGATGAATTTTTTTTCCGTCAGAAAACACATCAACCGCGTCCTTCTCTAAATGCCCGCCCTTAACGACCACTGCCCTGCACCCCATTTCCAGTAACCTGCGGCATGCTTTTTCCATATCCTCATGGGAGCTGATTTTTTCTCCGGTCAGTACTTCTGCTTCCGGTATATTCGGTGTCACAACCAGCGCCATAGGAATGAGTTTATGAACAAGCGCGTGTACAGCGTTATCTTGAAGTAACTTGTCCCCGCTTTTCGCAACCATCACGGGATCAACAACCAGTTTCCTTGCTTTGAACTTTGTTAAGCCATGAAAAACAACGTCAATGATCTCAGCGGTAGACAACATACCTGTTTTAATGGCATTGGCGCCGATATCGCTCATAACCGCGTCAATCTGTTTTTCTATGATTGATAATTCGATATCTTGAATACCTGTGACGGCCACGGTATTTTGAGCAGTGATGCTCGTGATGACTGACGTTCCGTAAACGCCCAGTGCCGAAAATGTTTTTAAATCAGCCTGAATGCCTGCTCCACCGCCCGAATCCGATCCTGCAATGGTAAGAGCCTTCGCTGTTTTCATATCGAATAATTTTGAGTATTAATAATACGTGTCGAGAGAAGCGATGCGCGCTGATACTTCACAACTGGTTGAAGTAAAAATCGATGAAGATAGTTTAAGGCGGATATATATAGAAATCTATTTTCTACAATCGTATTCTTTACCGTCATAGGTAAACGTATCAAGTTGATAGTCTTTTAGTTCACGTTTTGCATATTCCTGAGCCATACCGGATTTAATAAAGAAATCAACTATATCCTTGTCGATATGGTTATCCTTGACCATGAACAACAAGATCTTAATACACTCGGAAATTTTCTTGCCGGGTTTGTACGGACGATCCGCAGCGGTTAGCGCTTCAAAAATATCTGCCACTGCCATGATGCGTGCCGGTGTCGATAATTGTTCTGCTTTAAGTCCATTCGGGTAACCCGTGCCGTCAAGTTTCTCGTGGTGTCCGCCGGCCCATTCTGTAACGCGGCTCAACTTCTTCGGCCATGGAAGTTTCTGGAGCATCTTGATCGTAAGAACTACGTGGTTCTGGATAACAATCCGTTCGTCGTCGGTCAGTGTACCGCGTTTGATTGATAGATTATGTACTTCATTTTCTGTCAGTAACGGCAGTTCGTTGCCTTCCATTTTGATCTTTTGTTCGGCAATTTTCATAAGGCGGTCTATCTTGCCTTGCTCCATAAACTCGCCGCCGATGTTTGAAACCTTGATAAAGGACGCGTCGTCATCAACCTGCTTCAGACGGTCAGCAAATTCTTTTTCCAGTTGGGCAATTTTTGCTTTCTTGTCTTTTGCGCGTGATGATGACAGTTTTTGTATTTGCTTGAGGTGCTCAAGTTCTAATTCACGTTTAAAAATTTCAAATTTCGCGAGCACGGTATTGATGCGGTCATAGATCGTTTCGAGCTTCGTGGCTTTGTCAACTACGTATTCCGGCGTCGTGATCTTTCCGATATCGTGCATCCACCCTGCGATCCGGAGTTCATTGTGCTCGTCTTCGTTCATAACGAAGGGTTGCCATTTTTCTTCATTAGAGTTACTTAAGCCGCGCGCAATTTCCTGTGTGAGTTCCGCAACACGGCGGATATGGCCGCCGGTATAAGGTGATTTCTCGTCGATTGCACTCGCGATAACTTGTATGAACGAATCTAAGAGGGCGCTCAAGTCATGAATGAGCTGTGTATTGGTGATGGCCACGGCCGCTTGTGAAGCCAGCGACTCGATGAGTTCCTGATAATCGCTCGAAAATGCGATTACATTACCGCCTGTATCGGTCGCGTTCAAAAGCTGCAAAACGCCGATGATCTCATCTTCATGATTGCGCATTGCAACCACCATCATGGATTTCGATCGGTAACCGGTGTTCTTATCAAAAGCTTTTGTTCCCTGGAAATCAAAACCTTCCACTTCATACACATCCGGAATATTAACGGTCTTTCCGCTCAATGCGACATGGGCGGAAACCTGCTGTTCGTTTCGTGAACCGTCGTCCTTAAAAAGTTTAACGGGCGGAAATGGAATGGCTTTTCCGCTGGTGCCGCCCATTTTGAAATTGAGTGAACGGGTTTGTAATATTTTGAACGCGATGCCTTTTTCGTCATGTGTTTTGATATAGAGAGTTCCTCCGTCCGCATTAGTAAAATTCATAGCCTCCACAACGATCATTTCCAAAAGGGCATCCAGATTTCTTTCTGCGGAAAGCGCGGATCCGATCCGTGTAAGCTTTTTCTTCAGTCCAACTTGCTGCTCTGTGAAAGACTTGACGGCATCAACGACGGTATCGAGTGTATCCCCGCTCAGGCCTTCGGAGGTATAATGGCCGCGGCGTAACTTGTCCACTACGTCGTTCAATAATTTATTGACCGCGTCTTGTTCCGAGTATTTTAGTAACTCTTGGAGTTCAGAACTCATACCAAAGCCTTTTGTTTTGAAAAGAAACGGATAAAAAATTTATTTTGACATAATTTTTTTTGATGCCGTGAATGCTGCTGCAGACAAAACACATTTGATAAAATCACCGGCGATAAAAGGAATAAAACCTAACTTAAATGCCTCCGCGAGATTGCCGCCGATAAGAATATTTAATTGTAATGATCCCATGAGTAAAATCGGAAGACTGCCGATGATACACGCGCCTAAATTCCAATAAAAACTCTTCTCGCGTGACACGAGCAATCCCGTAAGAAATGCCGCAACAGGAAAACCTAAAAGATATCCGCCCGATGGGCCGAGAAGTTGCATAAAACTACTCGCCCCGCCGGCAAATACCGGCAATCCGCATATACCATAAAATAAATACATGATCTGTGATAAGGCGCCGCGTTTTGCACCGAGCGATGCGCCGGCTAAAATCACAAATACTGTCTGCAGTGTAATGGGAACAGGTGTAAAGGGAAGAGGAATTTCTATCCAGGCGCCGGCTGCCGTTAATAGCGAGAATATCGTTACCGCGATAAATTGTTTCAATAACGAATCATCAATACTCATAGCGCGAATTTTCGGTACGTTCATAACAATTCTCCTGAAGTTGAGCTGGTGTGCCCTAGAAAAGAAAATGGAAAGTGAAAAACCCAGCTAAATTATGTTAAAATTCTCAAAAAATGCAAGTTTTTTTTAACTCTGAGTCATGTCGAGCTTTCGATATCGCCTTGAAAATCTTCTTCAACTTTGTTTTCATCAACTGTTGAAACGGTGCTATTTGTGTACCTCACCACGCGCCGTTCTCGAATTACTACAACTTTGATCTGTCCGGGATATTGCATTTCGTTTTGAATTTTCGCCGCTACTTCGGAACTGAGCATCGCGGCATGTGCGTCGTCAATTTTATCAGCTTCTACCACAATGCGAATCTCACGTCCGGCATAAATTGCATAGACTTTTGAAACGCCTTCGAACTGCGTGGCAATTTGTTCCAGTTTTTCAATTCGCGCGCCATACGCTTCGAGCGGTTCACGCCGCGCCCCGGGCCTCGATCCGCTGATAATGTCTGCTGCCGTAACAAGCTGCGATATAGGATGAATAGGTTCCGCTTCATCATGATGGGCCAGAACTGAATTGATCACGACTTCATGTTCCTTACAACGCGTCGTCACATCCACGCCGATCGAGACGTGGCTGCCTTCCGTTTCATTGCTGACCGCTTTACCAATATCGTGAAACAGTCCTGCCCGCCGAGCCAGCTGCACGTCATACCCAAGCTCAGCCGCCATCGTTCCGGCCAAAAGTGCCACTTCTTTAGAGTGCTGCAATACGTTTTGCCCGTAACTTGT
>JAEUSK010000039.1 GCA_016787925.1 bacterium
AATAAGGAAAGCAGGCGTCTCGAACAAAAAAAAGCGCAAATAGACTCCTTGCGGCATACCGCAAAAAGCTTCCCGGTTGTAGGTTTTTTTGACGATACCCTTTTTACTATATTCAGCAAACTGGGGAGTTTTTCAGCTAAAGACCGGGCGGCCGCCATTAGCGGAAGAATCAAGACCCTTGAGAAGAGTTATGGCTCAACTGCGGATTCGCTGGAAATTATCGAAGCGGAAACCACCGTTGATATCGTTTTTGGGGAGACTATTGTCATGAGCGTTTCAGAAAGTGACGCCATATGGAACAATACATCAAAAAGTGAATTAGCAGCAAAGTATCGGAAAATCATTATCGCCGCGGTAATGGAGCACCAAGCCTCGTCTAGTATTACCGCAATTGCCATTGGCATTGGCTTGGCACTGCTGGTGATCATTGCTATTGGCGTCCTGATCAAATATCTACGAAAATTATTTACATGGACGGCCGTCCAGATTCAGCAGCAGGAAGATAAGAGAATCCGTGGAATAACGTTTAGAAATTATACTTTGTTTGACGCAAAGCGCCAAGTCAATGTCTTGTTAAGCGTTAATACGATATTGAAGTGGCTGACGATTGTATTGGTCATCTACATTGCATTGCCGATCCTTTTTGGAATATTTCCTTGGACCAGAAACCTTGCAGATACGTTATTCAGTTATATACTGAATCCGGTGAAGCGGATAGCAACCGGCTTCTGGAACTACCTCCCGAATTTATTTGCGATAATTGTAATTGTGTTTGTTTTTGGGTATGTATTGCGGGCAATTACATTTCTAAAAAACGAAATTGAGAATGGCCATTTGAGCGTGCCCGGTTTTTATCCTGACTGGGCTAATCCAACGTATCAAATTGTACGAGTTTTAGTTTTCGCTTTTATGGTGGTTGTCATTTTTCCTTATCTGCCCGGAAGTGATTCGCCGGTTTTTCAGGGCGTATCCGTTTTTCTCGGATTCCTTTTCACTTTTGGTTCTGCCGGCTCTCTCTCTAATATCGTAGCGGGTTTGGTTCTCACTTATATGCGGCTTTTTAAAATAGGCGATCGTGTCAAAATCGGTGAAGTCGTCGGCGATGTCATTGAAAAGTCTTTGTTGGTGACCAGAGTTCGAACGGTTAAAAATGAAATTATTTCCATACCCAATTCAACGGTCATGAGTAGTCATACCATCAATTACAGCAGCGATGCGCCTGATAAAGGTTTGATCATTCACTCTACGGTGACGATCGGTTATGACGTACCTTGGCGGGATATGCACAAAGCGCTGATCGATGCGGCTCTGAAAACCGAACTCATACTGCAAGACCCAAAACCGTTTGTCTTGCAAACAAGCTTGGATGATTTTTATGTGTCATACCAGATAAATGCGTATATAAGAGAAGCTAACAAACAAGCAGGGATTTATTCCAATCTGCATCAGAACATTCAAGACATTTGTAATGAACGCGGTATTGAAATTTTGTCGCCTCATTATCGGGCCGCGCGGGACGGTAACGCGATAACTATTCCATCAAACTATTTACCTAAAGATTATAAGGCGCCTGGTTTTAATGTCAACCTAAGAAACGACAATGGCGCTTAGGCAACGTCTACATAAAGTAATATTTGAGTCAGATACACGGGCAGGAAAACGATTTGATGTCTTCCTGCTTTGGATAATATTATTTAGTGTGTTGATTGTTATGCTTGACAGCGTTGCGGAGATTGGGCAGCGGTACAGCGACATTTTTTTTGTGACGGAATGGGTTCTTACTGTTATTTTTTCGATCGAGTATGGTCTGAGAATCTGGATTAGTCCGAGGCGTTTGAAATACCTGTTTAGTTTTTGGGGTTTTATTGATCTGCTCTCTATTTTACCGTCATATTTGAGTTTAGTATTAGCAGGATACCACTATATGCTTGTCGTCCGGATATTCCGGTTGTTGAGAGTGTTTCGTATTCTAAAATTAGCCCGATTCAACACGGAAGCTCAAATCTTGATTGAAGCATTAAGGGCAAGTGTTTATAAGATCAGTATTTTTTTTATGGCGGTGTTGGCCATCGTTACTTTTATGGGTACTACTATCTACGTCGTTGAAGGGGGCAGAGAAGGATTTTCGAGTATTCCTCAAAGTATTTATTGGGCTATTGTGACCGTTACAACGGTCGGATATGGCGACATAGTGCCGCATACGGTAATGGGAAAGTTTCTCTCGTCTATTGCTATGATCACGGGTTATGTTTTTATTGCCGTTCCTACCGGTATAGTTACGCTGGAAATATCCAGGTCCGCGCTAAAAAAGAAAGAGTGTTCCGCATGTAATTCCAAGAATGAAATCGCAGCTAACTACTGCGCTCAGTGCGGCAGGCTTATGGGATGATCCGTTATGGATGGTTTCTTAAATTATAGCATTTTTCATGTCGGAGATTTTAATGTTCGGGTTTCTTCCGTGCTGTTGTTCTTTGTGTTTTTTGCGGGCATTGTGATCTGCCTCCTGATCATCAAGAAATTTGTTTTTCGTGTACATAGATTTGATCACGCCAAGAAATACGCCATATACAGTCTGATAAAGTATTTTACGTTGGTATCATCTTGCGTGATCGGTTTACAAATTCTTGGATTTAATTTATCTTTGCTTATAGCCGGTTCCGCAGCGCTTTTGGTTGGAGTCGGATTAGGCCTGCAAAATCTTTTCAGTGATTTTGTTTCCGGAATTATATTATTAATTGATTCTTCCATCAAGGTCAATGATGTTATCGAAGTGAACGGACTGGTTTGCACGGTTCAGGAAATTAATTTGCGTACGACGACCGTCTTGACGCGCGATGATAAGTACATCATTTTACCGAATAACGACTTGACACGAAATCAAGTAATCAATTGGACGCACAGCAAGATTACCTCAAGATTCGACGTATCCGTCGGCGTTGACTATGCTTCAGACGTAAAGCTTGTCATGAAGATCTTGAAGGAAGCCGTTGAAATGCAGGAGGGCGTTCTGAAAAGCCCGGTTCCGTTCGTTCGGTTTACGGACTATGGGGAATCATCGCTAGATTTTTCAGTTTTTTTCTGGTCTGAAGAAGTGTTCAGAGTTGAGAATATCAAGAGCCAGATTAGGGTACGGATATTCGAAATGTTTCAGGATCACGGGGTCAAAATTCCTTTTCCGCAAAGAGACATTCATATTAAAAGGTAGATCATGGAAAACCTGATTCAAGATTATTTGTTTAACCCCTTCGTCGGTAAAGCGGTAACTATTGTTCTCGGCGTTGCGCTTATTTGGGTGCTTATCAAATCATTGCAGAGAAATTTGTTTTCAAAAATTAAGGACAATGATAACCGTTATCGCGCCAAAAAACTCAGCGGTTTTGTCGGATATTTTTTGACAATTATCTTGCTCACCGTCGTCTTCAGTGATAAACTCGGCGGGCTAACGGTTGCTCTTGGTGTCGCAGGTGCGGGAATCGCATTTGCGCTTCAGGAAGTTATTGCTTCTATTGCCGGATGGTTAGCTATTATGTTTGGCGGGTTTTACAAAACTGGCGACCGAGTGCAACTTGGCGGGATTAAGGGGGACGTGATGGACATCGGCGTTTTAAGAACAACCATTATGGAAACCGGCCAGTGGGTGGATGGGGATTTATATAATGGAAGAATTGTCCTTATTGCAAATAGTTTTGTTTTCAAAGAGCCTGTGTTTAATTATTCTGGTGATTTTCCCTTTCTTTGGGATGAGATCAAAGTGCCAATTCAGTATGGAAGTAATTATGTAAAGACTAAAGAGTTATTATTGAAGATTGGCAATGAGATCGCCGGGGACTTGACGGAGGCATCGAAAGAAATATGGACAGCATTGCAGGGCAAATATCGATTGGAAGATGCGCAAACGGAGCCTATGGTTTCTCTGATTGCAAACGACAATTGGGTGGAATATACTTTACGTTATGTAGTAAGCTATAGAAAGCGAAGGGCAACTAAGACCCAATTATTCACTCATATTCTTACTGAAATAGAAGCTACAAAGGGTGAAATAAAGTTTGCATCGGCAACATTCCACCTTGTTGAAGCCCCGGAAATCAAGATTAAGATTAAGGAATAATATAATTGTTTATATTTTCAGAAATGCCAGCCATTTCATTTGAATAAGCGATCCATCCGTTTCGTTGAAAGACTCGATCAGCTGATGTAAATAGAATTAGTATAGTTCTCCAACACGGTCTGAAAAAATCCCAGACTGAAATATGCCGTCGCAAGAATGAAGTCCATTGCGAATTGGCTGAATCGACTAAACAAACCATAATTCAAACCAAAGAAATCCTATGAACCCTATTATCAGAAACATCCTGGCTGTTATCGCCGGCGGCATTTTCGGAAGCTTCGTCAATATGGGCATTATCATGGTCAGCGGATCGATTATTGCTCCGCCGGAAGGCGCCGACGTGACCACCATGGAAGGATTAAAAGCCTCATTGCCTTTATTTGAGCCCAAACATTTTCTTTTTCCTTTTCTTGCTCACGCGCTCGGAACTTTCGCCGGGGCGTCCCTGGCCGCAATAATTGCTGCAAGTCATAAATTAACCTTCGCATACGTAAGCGGTTTTTTCTTCCTGATGGGCGGTACCGCTAATGTTTTTATGCTTCCGTCACCAACATGGTTTACCATCCTGGACCTCGTCGGCGCATATATTCCAATGGCTTACCTGGCCGGAAAATTGGCTGTAAAGAAGCAATAGATTTTATTGTCAGGAAATTTGGTATTCTCTCGTGAAAAGAATCATGTTATTCAGACAGATGATTCAATTGAACGTACTCTATGGCCGTTTATCTTAGGTACATTTGCTGTTCTTTGATGCGGTAAGATTATTTTTCAATAAAATCGTCGAAAGGGAAAACACATGAGAGCAATTGTGTGCACAGGATACGGACCTTCTGATGTTCTTGAGCTTCAGGAAGTTAAAACACCTATCCCGAAAGATAATGAAGTACTAATAAAAATTCATGCGACCACGATAACCGCTGGAGATGTGAGAATCCGAGGGTTCGCATTCCCGCCTCTTGTATGGCCCGTGGTCCGAATCATGTTTGGCATCACAAAACCAAAGAATGCAATTCTCGGGCATGAATTTGCGGGCGAAATAGAATCAGTGGGCAAAGCGGTTACGCTATTCAAGAAGGACGATCAGGTATTTGGGTCTACCGGTCTTGGGTCCGGCACGTACGCTGATTTCATTAGTCTATCCGAAAACGGAACAATTGCAATAATGCCGAAAGGCATGACCTACGAAGAAGCGGCCGCGGTTCCTGTTGGAGGACTTACAGCGCTTTATTTTCTCAGGAAGGCCAATATACGTAGCGGGCAAAAGGTTCTTATCCACGGTGCATCTGGCAGCATTGGCACATATGCTGTACAAATTTCCAAGAGTATGGGGTCTGAAGTTACTGGAGTGTGCAGCACAAAGAATTTGGAACTTGTGAAATCACTGGGTGCCAATACTGTAATTGACTATACAAGAGAGAAACCTCTGGGAGCAGGGGCATTGTACGACATCATTTTTGATGCTGTGGGGAAGGCCTCGTATTCCGAATACAAACATTTACTCGCTCCTGCTGGCGTTTTCACAACGGTCGCGAAAGGTGTCGTCAAAGAACGAGCTCAAGATTTAACCTTCCTCAAAGAGCTAATCGAGGCTGGAAAACTGAAGCCGGTCATTGACAGGAGATATGCGTTCGAGCAGATTCCTGAGGCACATCGATACGTTGAACAAGGGCACAAAAAGGGGAATGTCATTGTCAGAATGGACTGAAGAATGTATCCAAATAACTTGTCCGCTTCGGATAACAGGCATTAACCGTTTTCTCTCGGGCGCAAATAGTCAGTTCAACTGACTATTCCAATAGGCTTGCTTATGATTTCCGTTATGCCTATGCTTGAAAAGTACGTCCTTCGCCAATTTTGTACTCACTTAAAATGGAGAGCCCGAATGAAATCGCAAAAACTTCTTATGATTCTGTTCTTTTACCTGATACCTACACTTGCTACTGCCGGCGATGGCGGCACTGAGAAAAAATACCAGGTCGGCATACGCTCGACCCTCATGACCAGTCACATGAAACTGTCTAAAATAAACCCGGCGTTTAACGATTTGTCACCGGACGGCTTGAGCGGTTCACACCTTAGTTCTCTTTACTTCCTTCGGAAAATCACCCCCTATTTTGGTATCGGTTTCGAAACGCTCACCGGAAATTCGGATGCCAAGGCAGAGACCGGCATGGACTATCAGGGCGTAGGCCTTTTGTTCGATTTCGTTGCCGGCAGTAAATACTTCGCCGCGGGAGGAATACACATGGGCGGGATTCTGGTCGATGCGATGCACAAAGAATCCCCTGCCGCCGGAAAACACGTTGACTCTGGCACTTATTTCAAAACGGATGGTTATTTTCTTGCACCCTATGCGGGCGTTGGCGTCAACTTCAACAAAAATGAGATTCGATTTCTCGCCAAATCCGTGTTCATGACCGGAAAAGGCAAAATGAATGCGCTTAATTCAACGTATGTCGGGCTAAGCTACGGAAGGTTTCTCTGATCACGAGGAATAATCACTTCAAGGGACAGATTGTAGCGAGCAAGCGCCCTGCTATTTACAACCAACTCAATATCGCAACTTTATCGTCGCAGGCGCGGTACTCTATTAGAGATTTTAGTTATTATTCTTAGAACTGAGAATAGAAAAAGAGGCAGGTCAGCTCGTCGCATTCAGCGAGCGTCTTAGCGTAGATAGCAGATCATCTGCTTTAACGCCTTCGTCCTCCGCGACAAGGCTCCGGTAATGGCGCAGGAGCGAAATAGCGTTGGGATAGTTCTCCAGCATCGTCTGAACCAATCCCAGATTGAAATACCCGTTGGCAAAATTGGGATCGATCGTCAGCGCCAGTTCGTAATGCATTTTGGCCAAACGCAGATCGTTTATGTCGAAATACAGATTTCCAAGATTATAATGCGATTCGAAATGGCGGGGCTCAAGTTTCAGCGATTGGGTAAAGCTGTCGAAGGCCTTTGCCGTATCGCCTTTTTGTGATTCGATAATACCCAGATTACAGTACGCGTCAGCTGCATTGTCTCCCGCTTCAATGGCTTTGAGATAAAAGCCCTCCGCTTCAGGCTCACCCCGTTCATCCCGCAACAGCGCTTCTTCGAATAATGACATCTGGGGCGTGAGCGTCAGAATTTTGGCTTTGGCAGATGAAAAGAGATTCATCTGCCCAAGCGATTCCGGATCGCGTTTGCTTTTTTTGACGCGCTTGAACCCGAATTTCGTCGGGGTAACTGGAAATTTGATGATATTGGCCATGATATAAACTTAAAAATCGTTCCTGTTCAGTGACGCGTAGAAAAAAGACTTTGTGAACTCTGTGTTCTCGGGATCTCCGTGGTTAAACCACTAAGCCGATTTTCGCTTCGCTTTTGGTTTAACTTCGGCAGCTTCTTGTTTTTCGCCCTTGGCTTTTTCCATAGGTTTCTTTTGCGACTTCGCCTGTTCAATACTCTGCTTGAGCGCTGTCATGATGTCAACTATCGGCTTCTCTTCTTCAGCCACTGTGACCACTTCTTTCCCGGCGATTTTCGCTTCGATCATGTCACGCAATGCTCCGTTGTAGCGGTCGTTTAGATCTAATTCTTTCATCTCGGTCGTCATCGACTCGACTAGATTTAATGCAAGTTTCAGTTCATCCTTATTGATCTTTATCGATTCGATTTGCGGTACGTTCTCGATCTTTCGCACTTCATTCGGATGCCGTAATTTATGTAAAAGAATGCCATGCCCGTGAGGGGCGATCATGATGACGTCTTCGCGGTCGCGCAAGACCACTTTGCCTATGCCAACTTTGCCGCTTTGCTTTAATGTTTCGGACAGCAATGCATAGGTTTTAGCCGCAACAATCCCGTCCGGACCTGCAAAATACGGCGATTCGTACAAAGTTTCGTGCACTTCGGACGCATTGATAAATCCTTCTATTTCGATGATGCGCGTGCTTTTGAGTTTGATTTTTTCGATATCCTCAGGCTGTACGATTACGTATTGTTCCGGCTCGTACTGATAGCCTTTGACGATTTCGTCGGAGGCCAAGACTTTGTTGCACTTTTTACACTTCTTCTCATAACCGACCGGTCCGTGATCTTCTTTATGGAGTTGGTTAAAACTGATCTTCTGATCAGAGTCTACCGCGTTATAGATGCGGATGGGAATCGTGACCAGCGAAAATCGGATATGACCTTTCCATATCGCTCTCATAGAAACACCTCTTATGGTATTGTTTTTGTGTACACCAAATGTAAGGTAGAGGAGTAGAAAAGTCCAGCAAAAATATGATATTACGTTCAGGTTTTCACATACACATATTCTCCCGCAGATTCCGCAAATTTACGCAGAGATTATTCTGCGAAAATCAGCGAAATTCGCGGGAAGCTGTTTCTAACGATCCTCACGCATTCTCAAAAACACAGGCTCTCTTAACATTCCGTCTTTCGTAAAGGAAGCATATTGCACTTCGCAAACAAGCGTCGGTTCTATCCAAGTGGTGACTTTCTCATCAAGTGGCTTTTCTTTGATCGGTTTTTTGGTTGTAGGAACCTCAAGAAGTTCGGCAAGGATCGACTTAAGCAGTTTATCATCAAAACCGGTTCCAACCTTGCCCAGATAACGAAGCCCGGTCTTGGTTCTCTCCGCTATATGCAGCGCGCCAAAGGTCTGGCTACGATCGCCCTTCCCCTGAGTGTAACCGATGATAACCACATCCATCGTTTGCCTCGTCTTGATCTTCAGCCAATGATCGGATCGTTTGCCGGGCAGATACGGACTGTTTTTTCTTTTAGCCATGATACCTTCCAACCCGAGTTGTTTGGCCGCTTCAAATAATTCATTCCCCTCATCAACCATTTCGCTCACTCTGTATGCCGAATCTTTTTTGACGACATCTGCCAGCCACGAACGGCGCCGTACCAGAGGTTCGTGAATGACCGAACGTCCGTCAAGATACAGCAGATCGAATAGATAGCATATTGCTGGAAATTTAGTTTTGGCCCGTCCGATCGGGTTCTCTCCCTTTTGCTGCATTCGGTTGATGACATTGTTGAAGATCGGTTTTCCGGCCTCATCCAGACACACGATCTCACCGTCAAGAAGCGCTCCGCTGACACGAAAAGACTCGGCGATTGTTAATTCCGGAAATTGCGCTGTGATGTCCATCTGATTTCGGCTGTGAATGCGGACCGCTCCTTCATCAACGGCGATCAACGCGCGGATGCCGTCCCACTTAACTTCAAAACCGTACTCGTTTGGCTTTGGAACCTCATGGCCAAGTTCCGCCAGCATGGGTTCGATAGGATCGCTTAGCCAGTCGATCTGCGAAGTATCCACGCGTTCCAGCAGCCACTGGTTCTCTTTCATCAGGTGAATGCGGAATTCGCCATTGAGTTCCCGGCTGTTAAGACGAAAATAGAACCCGTTCTTTTTTTCTTTGGTGATCTGGTATTTGCCCGTTGCGTACGCCCACATCTGCCCGCCTCCGTATTCGCCTTTTGGAATGGCTCCTTCGAAATTCAGGTATTCCATCGGATGGTCTTCCGTTGCAACGGCAAGACGTTTGACCCCCGGGCGCGGCGGAAGCCCTTTCGGAACAGCCCAGGATTTGAGCACGCCGTCTTTTTCCAGCCGCAGATCGTAATGCAATCTTGACGCGTGATGCCGATGTATAACGAAAGCCGTACCTTGGCCTGAAGCGATTTCCGGCTGAGGCTCTGGCGTTTTATCGAAACTACGTTTCTCGGAATACGTTGCTAATTGTTCTGGTGTTTTGCGTTTAGTAGAAGCTTTGAGCGTTTTTTTCACTCGTACTGATTTTTTCCTATGAGTGTGAAGATCAACCGCATAAGCGGCCATAGTTTCCCAGGGATCGCCGGAGGATAAAACTTTCCTCGACACTGTATGTAAGTTCCATTCCACCGGGTGGCTAGTCTGCTCTAATTCGTTCCACGTCAAGGGAGTGGAAACTGGAGCTCCGGGCAGTCCTCGCACACTGTACGCGGCTACGGTTGTCTGACCTTGTCTAATTCGGAAGATATCAATAAGCACACGTCCTTTACGATATTCCTTTTGGATGTGCAATGTTGTTTGAGCAGAATTTTTTTCAATATAAGGCTTAACAATACTTTTAGCGGCTTCGAAGACTTCCTCAAATGTGTTTTTGGGTTCAATCGGCATAACAAGGTGAAGTCCTTTTCTTCCCGTGGTTTTTACAAAAGGGAAATAACCGAAAGATTCAATATGGGGTTTGAGATCAAAGGCCAGATCAACTACTTTTTGAAACGGAAAGCCGTCCGGAGGATCAAGATCAATAACCATGTAATCCGGTTTATCAAAGTTCGGACCGCGCGCGTGCATCTGATGAAGCTCGATACAGGCAAGATTAGCCAGCCAAACAAGTGACGCTTCCTCGGTAGCGATCACATATTCTTTTTTTTCATCATCTCTTCCGAGTTTCACCGATTCCAGCCACTCCGGCGCCCAGTCGGGCTTGTTCTTTTGAAAAAACATTTCTCCGCCGATTCCGTCGGGATAACGAACAAGCGACAGCGGCCGGCCTTTCAAATGCGAAAGGATGGTTGGTGCAAGTTTCAGGTAATACTCCACCAATTCCGCTTTGACGATGTGGTCATCGGGGTACAGTACTTTATCGAGGTTGGATAATTCAAATGTACGCTTGCCAACCTGAACTCTTTGTGACTTACGGGAGGACATTAGGGAACATAACTATAGGAGTGAATGAATGCAATATTCGTCAGTTGTTATTTTTCTTTAGTCCCATTTACCGTGCAGGATGGCAACAGTCGTAAAATGAAAATGCTAATTTATTTCAAGCTAGGTAGACCGTCTTGATATTCACAAACTCCCTGATGCCGAACATGGACAATTCACGCCCATAGCCCGACATTTTAGTTCCGCCGAAAGGCAGGCGCGGATCGGATTTCACAAAAGCATTCACGAAACACGAACCCGCATTCAGCAAGTGTTTCGCTATATATTCGCCCTTTTTGACATCGCGAGTAAAAACTGCGGCTCCAAGACCGTAACACGTGTCATTAGCAATTTGAATCGCCTCTTTTTCGCCCTCTACAGATATTATTGACGCAACTGGCCCGAATGTTTCTTCCGAATAAGCCGGCATCCCTCTTTTGACGTCACTTAGAATCGTTGCCGGATAAAAATAACCTTTTCCGTCAGGAATTCGTCCTCCGCAAAGCAATTTGGCACCTTTGAAGATGCTTCCGGTAACCTGATTATGTAGCTGATCCCGCAGGTCTCGGCGAGCCAAGGGTCCAATATCAAAGTTCCCTTCTAAAGAATTACCATATGTGATCTTGTTGAATTTTTCTGTCAGGCGTTCCTCAAACTCTTTTCGAACTGATTCCACTACAATATATCTTTTTGCTGCAATACAGCTCTGTCCACTGTTTATCATCCGCCCTGTAACGCACGAATTTACTGTCTTTTCCAGATCTGCATCGTCCAATATGACATACGGATCGCTGCCTCCCAACTCCATTACAGTTTTTTTGAGATTTCGCCCGGCTATTTCAGCAACTGCGCTTCCGGCTCTCGTGCTGCCTGTCAGTGTTACACCACTTATAAAAGGGTGCTCGATCAGCTTTGCAATATCTTCAGGCTGTAGGAAAAGGGTCTGAAACACGTCTTCTGGAAATCCTGCATCATCAAATAACTTTTTGATTACAATCGCACAACCCGAAACATTGGGAGCATGTTTTAGTAAACACACATTGCCTGCCATGAGCGTAGGCGCAGCAAATCGGAGCACCTGCCAGAATGGAAAATTCCATGGCATGATAGCAAGCACTGCTCCTGAGGGTCTAAATGTGATATAACTGGAGGTGGCATCTGTTTGTATCAGCTCATCCGATAGCTGTTTTTCTCCATTTTGCGCGTAGTAATCACACACTGAAGCGCATTTTTCGATCTCTGCCGTGGCTTGAATGAGAGGTTTTCCCATTTCTAGAGACATTAGTCTTCCTAATTGTTCTTTCTTGGACCTCAAAATGTCGGCAACATTATGAAGGAACGAAGCTCTGTCAACAAAACTTGTTTCACTCCATACTTGAAAGGCCTTTTCAGCGTTTTCCATGGCG
>JAEUSK010000065.1 GCA_016787925.1 bacterium
AGAAATATCCCGGGATGGACATGATCTCTTTCGGCCCGACGTTGGAAGGCGTTCATTCACCGGATGAGAAAATATATATCGATACTGTCGAGAAATTCTGGAATTTTTTACTCGCCATATTGAAGAACGCGCGTTAAACAAAGTTATCCAAAAAGGAATTCATGACCTCAGAATTAAAAAAACAAACAGAAAAACCGTTACCGCCGCGCCTTTTTCGATGGGCTGTCCTGATATTTATCAGTTTGGCAATGTTCGGTAATTACTATGTGTATGATTGTATCAGCCCCTTGGCCGATCTACTGAGCAGTCAGCTCGGTTTTTCCGATTCCGATATCGGGCTGCTGCAGGCGATTTACAGTATTCCAAACATTTTCATGGTATTGATCGGCGGCGTGATCATTGACCGCATCGGCACGCGCAAAGCGACGTTCTTGTTCGCCGTTTTATGTTTTCTGGGCGCCGTAATTACTGCGGTATCGGGCGAACTGTGGATCATGGCTTCAGGCCGGCTTGTATTCGGCCTTGGCGCGGAATCCCTCATCGTAGCCGTTACTACCGCGATTGCGAAATGGTTTAAAGGGAAATAACTCAGTTTTGCGTTTGGCGTTAATCTGACCATTGCACGTATGGGTTCGTTTGCCGCGTTGAATTCTCCGTCTTGGGCGTCGGATTATTATACGAGCTGGCAATGGCCGCTGATCATTTCCGTTTTCTTCGGCGTGTTTTGTGTGGTAGGCGCTTTGTTATATTGGATCATGGAAGTCAAATCGGAAAAAGATTATTCTTTGGGCGAAGCCGGGGCAACGGATAAACTTGTATTCGCCGACCTTTTTAAATTCAGCACATCGTATTGGTTCATTGTCGCGCTTTGCATTACATTTTATTCCGGAATTTTTCCGTTTCAAACCTTTGCGGTTAAATTTTTTATGGATGCGCACGGAACGACGCGGGAGCTTGGCGGTTTTCTTTCCAGTATGCTTACCTTATTTGCCATGATCGCTACTCCGTTGTTTGGCCTGCTGGTGGACAAAGTTGGCAAACGCGCGCTTTTTATGATGTTTGGGTCGCTCTTATTAATTCCGGTCTATCTGATCATGGCTTATACGCAGGTGTCATTATACGTCCCAATGGCCATGATGGGTATTGCCTTTTCGCTGATCCCGGCGGTGATGTGGCCCTCGGTTGCATACATCGTAGACCAATCGAAACTCGGAACGGCATATGGCCTCATGACCTTGATCCAGAATATCGGATTGGCGGGTTTTAATCTGATGATAGGTTGGGCAAATGACTTTTCAGGCGCAGGAGCGGCAAATCCGGGTGGATATACGCTCGGTATGCTGATATTTTCGTGTCTTGGGTTCTTCGGATTATTATTTGCCTTCTTACTTCGAAAGAATGAGATGGGGCCTAACTCGCATGGATTGGAAACTATTACCACGAGTCATAAGTAGAAGTGCGGATTTAGACGATTACAATTAGTCACAAAAAAAGCCTGCTGTTTAGCTTGAACAGCAGGCTTTTTCTTATATGTAACAAAACTTAATTAATAATAATATCGATGATCTTATCTTCATTCAGATCAAAATGTTTTTCTTCTTTTTCACCTTCCGGCGTGGTGTATTCGATAGCAAACACTTTGTTGTATTCATCTTTCAGTGTGATAATACCCTTTTTTGACACGCCTTTTCCTTTGTAGGGATCATAATACGATACGGATATCGTGTCGCTGTGATCCAGGGCTTCAAGGATTTCTACGATCGCGTCGATGGACATATAACTTTCCGTTTGCGTTTCGTCGATATCGATCCTGATGGCAATGCGCTTGATATGCGCAATGTCTCCGTCTTCGACAGAGAATTCCATCGACTCGCCGGATCCCTCATCCACAACCCCGAAGAGGTCAAAATTATTACTCACATGGCTGACGCGGCCGGAAACTGTGCTGGTTGAGCCGTCCCAATTAATACGGTCAACGGTAACGCCGTCATTCACGACGAGACTCTTAATCGATTCCATGATCGATGCGTCATCCAGTGCGCCTTCTCGTCTTTTCTTATTCTTTCCGAAAAACATATATGCTGTCCCTTAATGTTGGTTACTTTAATTCATCCGGCGCCGGTTCATCGACCATTTCACTAAATTCGAGTTCTTCCCCTTTTAACTCGACTGAAATATGGCTTCCGTCCGTAAAGACTCCTTTTAATAAATCTTCTGCGACGGGATCTTCCAGATATTTCTGAATGGCCCTGCGCAAGGGCCGCGCGCCGTATACAGGATCAAATCCTTTATCGGCAATAAATTCTTTAGCCTCTTTAGTCAGTGTGATCAGAAGATTTCGTTCTTTGAGTTTCTGTTCGACTTCGCTCATGGATACGTCAATGATTTTCAGCACGGCTTCTCTGTCGAGCGACTTGAATACAATGATCTCGTCAATGCGGTTGATAAACTCAGGGTTGAATAATTTTTTTGCCGATTCTTCAACTTTGGATTTCATTCGCGTATATTCGTCTTCTGAGTCGTTTTTTGCGGAGAACCCGAATGCGCCGGTCTTATTCATATCGCGCGCGCCGATATTGGATGTCATAATGACCACGACATTTTTGAAGCTGACTTTGCGTCCCAAACTGTCCGTCAGGATCCCGTCATCCAGAACTTGGAGAAGAATATTGAATACGTCCGGATGCGCCTTTTCAATTTCGTCAAGGAGCACGACGCTGTAAGGTTTACGGCGAATTTTCTCGGTGAGCTGGCCGCCTTCTTCGTAACCGACGTAACCGGGGGGCGGACCGACCAGGCGGCTCACGGAGAATTTTTCCATATATTCCGACATGTCGATGCGAACCAGTGCATCCTGGCTTTCAAATAAATAATGGGCAAGTTCTTTTGCAAATTGCGTTTTGCCGACGCCGGTTGGCCCAAGAAATATAAACGAACCTATGGGGCGATTAGGGTCTTTTAAACCTGCGCGAGTTCTGCGGATCGCGCGCGTAACGGATTGGATAGCCTCGTCTTGCGCAATGATTCGTTTTTTCAGAACTTCATCCATCCGTAGTAATTTATCCGACTCCGATTGCGCTACACGGCTGACGGGAATACTGGTCATCATCGAAACCACGTGCGCGATCTGTTCCTCGCCGACTTCTACTACCTGATTTTCTTCGCGTTTTTCCCAGTCTTCTTTGGCGGCGCGTAATTGTTCGTTAAGTTTTTTCTCCACGTCGCGTAATTCGGCTGCTTTTTCAAATTTTTGGTTCTTGATAACGGAATCTTTTTCGATTCTGACTTTTTCGATTTCGGTCTCAATGTCAAGAATACGTTGGGGAACAACGATATTCATAATATGCGTACGTGAGCCCGCTTCGTCCATGACATCAATTGCTTTATCCGGGAGATAGCGGTCGGTTATATATCGGTCGGACAGTTTGACGGCCTGAACGAGCGCCTCGTCCGTGTACTGGACATGGTGATGCTCTTCATACTTGGATTTGATCTGCCGCAGAATTTCAATCGTTTCTTCAACGGTCGGCGGATCAATAATCACTTTTTGAAAACGGCGTTCCAATGCCCCGTCTTTTTCAATATACTGACGGTATTCGTCAAGCGTTGTCGCGCCGATGCATTGCAGTTCGCCGCGAGAAAGCGCCGGTTTGAACATATTCGAAGCGTCAAGTGAACCGCTCGCGCCGCCTGCGCCGACGATGGTGTGGAGTTCGTCTATAAACAATATAACATCGTCCGTTTTTTCTAATTCCGTCATGATCGCTTTAACACGTTCCTCGAATTGTCCCCGGTATTTGGTGCCGGCAACGAGCGCGCCGACGTCCAAAGTCACGACACGTTTTCCGTGAAGCACGCGCGGAACTTTCTTCTGGACAATGCGCAAAGCCAACCCTTCAGCGATCGCTGTTTTGCCGACGCCCGGTTCGCCGATGAGAACAGGGTTATTTTTCTTGCGGCGGGATAATATCTGCGCCACGCGTTCGATCTCGCCTTCTCGGCCAATGATCGGATCGAGTTTTCCTTCTTCCGCATACTGCGTCAGATCGCGTCCGAAATGATCCAGCGCGGGAGTCTTACTTTTACGCGGTTCGGTTTTTTTATTAGTGGAACTACTTGGTGTAAATGTACCACTCATAATATTCGTCAACTCCCTTTTGATAGTTTCGTAATCAATATTGAACATGCTCAATACTTGCGCGGCCAGACAATCTTTTTCTTTTACGAGAGACAGCAGTAAGTGTTCGGTGCCGATCACATCGGATTTATAATTTTTGGCCTCGAGATACGTTGACTTCAGAATTTTTTCGGCGCGTTTGGTTAACGGCGGGTTTCCAATAATGGTGTTTTCCGTCGTCGGCTTAACCATGTCTTCAATGGTGCGTTTAAGTTTTTCAAGTTCAACGCCTAAGTTCTTTAGAACTTTTACCGCAACGCCTTCACCCTCACGGATCAATCCCAGCAGCAAATGTTCCGTTCCGATGTAATCGTGCCCGAGTCGAATCGCTTCTTCTTGAGAAAGTTTTACAACAAGCTGGACACGGCTTGAAAAATTATTCTTCATATATTCTCCGGAGTGTGCCTGCGGAATAAAACAGCAGAACGTAAATTCAAAAAATTGATCGTCTTGATGTTTATAGAACAATAAAGACAGACCTAACTACGTAAAAAAATATAGATAATTAACCAACGATAGTCAAGATATTTATAGCCCACAAAACCTATACTTACAACGTTTAGCCGTTGTTCATGTAACGCTGGAACTGATAATAAATTCGGCATGATATTGTACAAAGAAACAAGATAAGCGTTTAACTATTTAAAATTTATTGCTTTTATGGGGCTATCATTTTACCTTTACCGTCAATTGGTCATGTATACAACTTACTGAATAATTAATTTTTTAGGAGGAATTATGTTCAGAT
>JAEUSK010000076.1 GCA_016787925.1 bacterium
GATCGAACTCAATTCCGATCAAAAGATTGACGCTAAATTGGATTATTCCGAATCGTATCTGAAACGTATGGCGGACGAGGCCGCAAAAGCCAAAGCGGCTAAAGAACTTGCGGAAAAAGAAAAAACCGTTTCGGCCGGAACTAAGAAATCGAACAAGACGCTGTGGTATGTTATAGGCGCAGCAGTTCTCGGCGGCGGCGCGGCTGTGCTGCTGGGCGGCGGCGGCGGTAAAGGCAGCGTGAGTAGAATTCCAGATCCCGATCTGCCGCCGGGGCAGTGACTCGACCGCCCCCACACAGAAAGTTTATAGCAAATAATGATAGTACGACCCCCGCCTTACCAAGGCGGGGGAAACAGGGGGCGGTTGGCAACAATAATAACTAAATCTATGGGCAAGCTTTACAATCAACCTATACAAACAGACAAGCGTCGCGACCTGCGAAACCATGCAACGCGATCTGAAAGACTCTTGTGGACCCAACTCAAAGGCAAACAATTGTCCGGCTTCAAATTCCGCCGTCAACACGGAGTCGGGCCTTATGTACTCGATTTCTATTGCCCGGAAACCAAGCTTGCGATCGAGATCGACGGATCATCACATAATTCTGATGATGCAAGAAAAAAGGACCAAAGGCGTCAGGCATTTATTGAAGAATTTGGTATCCGGTTTTTGAGAATCACGGATACAGAACTTTTCGAGAATCCGAACAAAGTGCTTGAAAAAATAAAAGAGGAGCTTGACCGCTTAAGCACAATATGACTTGATCGTAACCACTCCCTTGCCCCTTCTTACGCGCTTCGAATTTGAATGTAGGTACTGCGCAAGGATTGAAGCGAGTGGTTTGGGGAATAAATTTCAAAAATAGTTTAAGTGTTTGTATTGAAGACCCAATCATGAAACAATGAGTTTGTCCTATGTCTTGAGCGCAACCACCCCCTTGGTCCCCCTCCTTGCCCACAACAAACTTGAATGTGAGTACTGGGCAAGGAGGGGGCAGGGGGCGGTTCAGTGATGCGCTTATAGTGTGTAGCAAAAAAGTATTCGAAAAATTTTTATGAAAAACACATCCGTGCAATACAAAATGAAATTGGCATAAAAGACAATGTCGTTTATAACCGCCCCCACAAACAAGTTTACTGCAAACTCAAATAGTACGACCCCCGCCTTGCTAAGGCGGGCGGGCACCGAGAGACCGGTAATCGAAATAGAGAAAAAGACAGTCAAATGAAAGTGTTATAAAGTCGGAAAATAATTCAAATAGACAATATCGGCGCTTATAACCGCCCCCACACAGAAAATTTATAGCAATCTGTGATAGTACGTTCCCCCGCCTTGCCAAGGCGGGGGAAACAGGGGGCGGTTGGCAATGCATATAATATATAGCAAAAAAGTATCCGGAGAGTTTTTATGAAAAATGTAATACTGATATTCCTCTACATTTTGACATTAACAGTGTTACTCACGCCAACACAACTTCGTACACAAACATTTACAGATAGCGGAATTTCGTTAAGCGCTGCTATCTATGGGTCTACACAATGGGGAGATTACGATAACGATGGGGACTTGGATATTTTGCTCACAGGAAACAGTGGAGGAGGTATTGCTGTTTCCAAAATCTATCGAAATGACAATTCAATTTTCACTGATATAGCAGCCGGGCTGGTTGGCGTATACGAAGGATCGTCAGCATGGCTGGATTACGACAATGATGGCGACTTGGATGTTTTGCTCGCTGGATGGAATGGTGTAACAAGTTATTGTAGGATATATCGTAACGATGCAGGAATATTTACCGACATAAATGCAGGCTTTTTTGAAGGATCATATAAATCTTCTGTGGCAAGCGGAGATTATGACAATGATGGTGATCTGGATATACTTATTGGCTGGGCCAACTATGACTTAAGATTATATCGTAATGACCATGGAGTGTTTAATTTAGTTCCTAGTACAGGGTTATCAATCAGCACAAATTTAGGTGGTAAAATAGCCATGGGTGATTATGATAGAGATGGGGATCTAGACGTTTTGATAAGCGGAACTTCCGGTGGCATAATAACAAGTATTTTTAACAATGATAATGGACAATTCTCCGATACGAATGTCGGCCTGGTCGGAGTTGTTGGGTCTGTTGCATGGGGGAACTATGACAGCGATGGAGACTTAGATATTTTACTTTCAGGACCAACAGGCGCAACTGACACTTCAATAATTTACAGAAACGATAACGGTAGTTTTGTCAACATAAATGCCGGTCTGCTAGGGGTGGGGTGGGGTTTATCTAGTTGGGGAGACTTCGATGGCGATGGTGATTTAGATGTTGCATTGGCTGGTGGCAAAGGAAGTACCGATACTTTAATGATATACCGAAATGATAATGGCATATTTGTAAATACGCAGGGACTACTGGGCAATTCCGCGGTTTGGGGTGATTTTGATAGCGATGGCGATCTTGACATACTGGCTAATTCAACAGGTCAAATTACGAAGATATATGTTAACAACAGTAGCCAAATGAATACCATCCCTCTAGCTCCATCCAGTCTCTCCGCGTCTATAAATGGAACGAGCCTCAACTTGAGGTGGAATCGTTCCAGTGACAATGAAACAAGTCAAGATGGACTTACATACAATTTACGTATCGGAAAATCACCAGGCGGGGTCGATGTATTTTCCCCTATGAGTGATATTTCAACTGGATTCCGAAGGATTGTTCAAATCGGAAACGTAAATCAGGACTCAGCCTGGACTATCAAGAATCTTTCCAACGGCACTTACTATTGGAGCGTCCAGACAGTAGACAATTCATTTGCCGGGTCGGTTTTTGCAAGTGAAAAAATCTTCACGATCAACGCGAATCCCCCCACCATCACCTCCTTCACCCCAACCTCCGGCCCCATCGGCACAAGTGTCACGATCACCGGAACGAATTTCAACACGACAGCTGCAAACAACATCGTCTATTTCGGCGCGGTGAAAGCGAATGTGACGAATGCCACTTCGACTTCGCTCAGTGTGACGGTACCTGTTGGCACGACGTATGCGCCGATCACCGTGACCGATACAACGACCGGATTGGCGGCCTATTCAAGTGCACCGTTTGTGGTTACATTTTCAAGTTCACAGATTATTGATGTTTCAAGCTTTGCATCAAAGCTTGATTTTACGGCAGGAACAAGCCCGTACACTGTTGCAGTAGGTGACATCGACGGAGACGGAAAAGCCGATGTTGCAGTGGTGAATGAAGCTAGCAATACCGTTTCAATTTTCAGAAATACTGGCACCGGCGGTTCCAGTAGCTTTGCCGCCAAAGTAGATTTCACAACGGGAACTTCCCCCCGCGGAGTCGCCGTAGGAGACGTGGATGGAGACGGCAAGCCTGATGTGGTTATAACAAACAATGGCGGCACCACTATATCAGTCTTCAGAAACACAAGCACGAGCGGCGCTATCACTCTTGACCCCAAAGTAGATTTCACAATGGGAAACGGCCCTAATATGGTTGCTATAGGTGATGTGGATGGAGACGGTAAAGCTGATCTCGTTGTAGCAAGTGAGTTCAGCAGCGGCATGATCTCAATCTTTAGAAACACCGGAACCGTCGGCACGATAAGTTTTGCCGCGAAAGTAGATTCCATGACAGGAAGCGGTCCGTGGGGAGTTGCGATAGGAGATGTGGACGGAGATGGTAAGCCTGACATAGTTAATGCAAACGCCGGCAACAACACAGTTTCGGTTTTCAGAAACACCGGCACCATCGGCTCGATCAGTCTTGACCCAAAAATAGATTTTGCTACAGGAAGCTATCCTTTGGGCGTCGCCATAGGTGACGTGGACGGAGACGGCAAATCAGATATAGTTGTTACAAACTACAGCGGCGCTTCTGTTTCGGTCTTCCGAAACACGACCACCGGTGGCTCGATCACCTTTGCTCTTAAAGCAGACTTCGCAACCGGTAATGTTCCTGCCGGAGTCGCTTTGTGCGATATGGATGGTGACGGTAAGGTTGATGTCGCGACAGCAAACTACGGCAGCAGTACGGTTTCAGTTCTCAAGAATACAAGCATCAGCGGTACCATTAGCCTTGCCGCCAAAGTAGACTTCACGACGGGAAGTTCTCCCGTTGGAGTAGCCATTGCCGACATTGATGGAGACGGCAAACCGGATTTAGCCGTGACTAATCAGGGCAGCGGTTCATTTTCGGTGTTACGGAATAATATAATAAAATCCCTTCACGTCTCCTCCACCGGCAGCAATTCCAACGACGGGAGCGCGCAATTTCCGCTGGCCGATATCGGCGATGCGATGAATAAAGCCTCCGCGGGCGATACGATCAAGATCGGCGCGGGAACATGGACGGAAAACCGCACGATGAGCAAACAACTCACGCTTCGCGGCGGATATGCCCCGGGCTTCCTCGAATCGCAGAGGAATATTCATGCCTATCAAACCGTATGGAAAGCGGTTACAAGCCCGCAAGTGACGGACAACCAGAGCTGTACTTTTGACGGGATCGTTTTCGACGGATCTCTGGGCACTGCCAAAGCGGTTAACGTGACGGGCGGAACTTCCACGATCACGCACTGCACGATCGTCAATTTCTTCGGAAGCGGCAATCAGGGCATCGCGGTCAATTCCGGCGCGGGCGCCGTGATCAAAAATAACACGATCTATAATAACAAGCTTGCCGGCGGCGGCGTGATCTTCTACTCGATCGTGGTCAATGCGGCGGCGAATGCGGGAACCACGAGGATCGAAAATAATATCATTGTAAATAACAACGTCGGCCTCGACAACAATCTTTCATCCTCGATTGCAAATTACAATTGCGTGTACGGCAATACTTTCCTCAACTATGACGGCACGTTCAATTCCCCCGGCGCCAATGATATCAACGCCGATCCGAAATTTGTTTACGCTGCGGGCGGCGACTTCCGCCTCAAAGGCGGTTCGCCCTGTATCGACGCGGGCAATCCGGCGGATCCGGTTGGCAACGAACCTGCGCCAAACGGCGGCAGAATTAATATCGGTAATTTTGGCGGCACTTCCGCGGCGTCAAAAACGGGCGTGAATCCCGTGACGTTTGTTTCCACAGCCGGTAATGATAACAACGATGGCTCCATCAACAACCCGTACCGGACGATCACCAAAGCCCTGCAAAGCGCTCTCGGTGATACGATCAAAGTTGCCGCGGGAAATTATGCCGAAGGCGTTATCACAACGGGTTTTGCCGTGATGCGGGGCGGATACGGCGGAGATTTTCTCGAATCATCCAGGATTCCTGCGGTAAACCAGACCGTGATCGAAGCGGTGAGTTCTACGATGTGGTATGACGCGTTTGGCGTGCAGGTTGACGGCTTTGTCTTCGACGGAAAGACCAACGTGGCAGGAACGGGTTTGCATCTAGTCGGGCCGGCAAGTATCACGCACACGGTCATCAAGAATGTCAAGAACAGCCCGGGATACGGTATTCGGGCGGAGGCGAATGTTTCCGTCATCAATAACACGATTTATAATAATACCCACGGCGTATATCTTTCGAGCGGAGCGTCGAGCATTGTAAAAAACAATATCATCCGCGGCAACGGGTTTGGCCTCAACAACAGCGCCGCCGCCGGTATCGGATCGTACAATGACTACTTCAATAACAGTTTTAATTATACCGGCACCTTTACTTCACCGGGCATTGGCGATCTTGCACTTGACCCGCTTAATATCAATGCGGCGGGCGGCAATTTTCAACTTGCATCCAATTCTCCGTGTATTAATGCGGGCGATCCGGCGGCGCAGTACAACGATCCCGACGGATCAAGGAATGATATAGGCGCTTACCGCTTTCAGGATTTCCCGCCGGGCGTTCCGTCGAGCCTCACTTTGACGCCGATCATTAATTACAGCGTTTCGTTGAAGTGGCGGCGGAATACGGATTCGGATTTTTTGCGTTATCGCGTTTACTCAGGAACGAACGGAATCGTTTACAACCAGATCGACAGTAACGTTACCGTATCGGACACTACATCCTTGATCGGGCCATTAGCCCCAAATGGAACTTATTACTTCCGCGTGACGGCATTGGATAATTCGCTGAATGAAAGTTCGCCTGCCGCTGTTAATGTCAATTTTTCATTTCGCATGAATGACTCGCTTACGCTTGTCGAATTCTACGACAGCACAGGCGGAACCGGCTGGACAAATAAAACCAACTGGAAATCGAGCTCGACTTTAGATTCTTGGTATGGTGTGACAGTATTGAATGACAGAGTTACACAGCTCAATTTATCCGATAACGCTCTCATGGGGGTCATTCCACAGGAAATAGGATTATTAACGAATTTAGTTTATTTGAATTTATCCAAAAATCAATTTACCGGGGTTTTCCCTGCACAAATATGCGGTTTGACAGATTTAACTCAATTATATCTGAATGAATGCTTCATTTCAGGAAACATTCCTACTGAAATTGGTAATTTGACAAATTTAACTACGCTTCAGTTATACAGCAATTCGCTCACAGGGAGTATCCCCACTCAAATCGGAAATCTGTCCAACTTGTCCATACTTTATTTGTATAACAATCAGCTATCGGGCTCGATCCCTTCTTCGATTGGTAACCTGACTAATCTGACGCATCTGTATTTGTTGAATAATCAATTGAGTGGTTCTATCCCGACGGAAATAGGAAATCTTACCAATCTAATATTGTTGGCCCTTCATACCAATCAATTGACCGGGACGATTCCATCGCAACTCGGAAATCTATCCAACTTACAGGAGCTGTATTTGCTCAATAACAAACTGTCGGGTGCGGTGCCGGCCTCGCTGACCGGGTTGAATCAACTGACCGGTTTATATTTGTCTTCAAACGATCTGACCGGCCTGCCGGATTTTTCAGCGGCGGCTTCATTGGAAAACCTTGAGATCGAGAATAACCAATTTACTTTCGAAGACATCGAACCCAATATCGGCGCGCCTTCCCAGTCCTTTGTTTATTCCCCGCAGGACAGCATCGGAACTCAAAAAGACACGACCGTAAATTTGAATGCCGCCTTATCATTCGGCGTCACGGTTGGCGGGGCTAACAATCAATATCAATGGTTCAAGAACGGGGCATCGCTCGGCGGCGCAACAAGTTCATCCTACCCGATCGCGTCGGCGCAGGCAACGGATGCCGGGCAGTATGTTTGCCGCATCACGAATACGGTTGCAACGGCGCTGACGCTGTATTCCCGGCCATTCAATTTGACCGTCACGGTCATTGCGCCTTCGATCACGGCGGGCTCCATCCAGGTTTCGAACGCCAATCCGGCGCCGGGAACTGACGTGGCCGTTACCGTACCGGTAACGGGAAGCAGTCCGACGGTGAAGCTTTTTTTCGGCAAGCCGCATCAAAATCCCGGAGATTCGGTTTCAATGTCTTTCAACGGCTCTGCTTTCGTGGCAACAATTTTTGGAGCAAGCGTTACTCAAGATGGTTTGTGGTACCGCATACGCGCGCAAAACTCGGGCGGACTGTCCTATTATCCTTCGTCAACCGGACGGCAGGCCATCGCGGTGCAGATCACCGACCTCGCGTCGATCAAAACATTGAGCGCGTATCCTAACGGTTTACAATCGGATGCGTATTCTACTATGGCATTATCGTTGAACGGCGCTCTGAGCCTGACTAATCATTTTGGACCGCAGGAATCGGACGGCGGCGGGCCGTCCAACTGGCGCGCGTTAAGTTTTGACGCGGCAACGCAGACTTTTTCAGATGTCACATCGGTAAGTTCCGCTAACGCCTATTATTTCTATCACCGCAGCGGCGCGAACGAAGATCTTTTTTCCAGTGTGACGAATCCCACTGCGATCAGCACGAATGTTTTTAATGTATGGATCCTGAAACCAGGATGGAACCTCGTTCCGTGGGCGCACAGTTTCACGGCAACTGTCTCCGCGCGCGATAATGCGCAGATCGGGCGTATCTGGTTACGCAGCGGAAAGAGCGGGTGGGAAGAGTCGACGCAGCTCAGGCCGTACGCCGGTTACATGATCTACAATAAAACGGCTGGCGATGTCGTGCTGGGTAATGTATTGTCCTGGACGCCTTCGGCAGGAAAATCTGTTGCAGAATATCTGTCGTGGTCGGTGCGATTCAAAGCAAACGCCGGAGACTATAGAGATGATTACAATGTCATCGGCGCATCGGTACTTTCTTCGGATGGGCTGGACGATATGGACGAACGCGATCCGATCTCGGTCGGCGAAGGCGTTAACGTATATTTCACTTCAGCAGCCTCGGAGAAAACACTGGCCTACGATATACGCAGCTCCGGCGATGAACATGTGTGGAATATGACTGTAGAGAATTCCTCTAAAAACAAAAAAACATTTTTGCAATGGGAGGCTGACCAACTTCCGCAGGAATTCAGCCTGATCTTATACGATATCACTCACAATAAAAAGATCGATGCGCTTGGGATCGCCGCAGGTTATGAATTCCGCAATGAGCGACCGACAAACTTTAAAATCTTTGCAGGCGGCGCAGACTGGGTTAAGCAAAATGTGCAGCAATTGGAATCGGAACTACCTCGTGAGTTTTCGTTACATCAGAATTATCCGAACCCGTTCAATCCCACTACACGTATCGCCTTCGACGTTGCGCAATCGGGCAATGTAAAAATAAAAGTCTATAATGTTTTGGGGCAGGAAGTGGCGACGGTCGTTAACCGGTATTATGAAACAGGCCGGTATGATATAGAGTGGAACGGGCGTGATGATCTGGGCAGGCAGTTATCCAGCGGGGTTTATATTTATCGCCTTGAATCAGGAAGGGTATCGAGAGTGAAAAAGATGTTGCTGGTAAAATAATAAACAATGAGTAAAAAGGAAGGTCACTCTTCCATCGCCGTTAATTCATATCGCAACCGGATATACAACGGCTTGTCGACTGGCGGCAGCCGTTTGAAAGCGTAAACTTGCATATTCCGGACGAAAGGCGTCAAGGATTGATCCGGTTCATACTGACGTGTCTCTCCGGAAAAGCCGTCATAGACTTCAGATACAACTTTTAAAGCACTTCGATTTCCGTTGAATGTGGTAAACTCCACGACAATCGACGGCGTCATTTCAGGATTTGTTTTTAAGAGTCTTGCGTAGCTTTGCTCGACGCCTTTGTCCTGTTTCAAAATTTGCCTGATGACGTCCGCAGAGTCGTGAGCAGTTATGGAATCGATCCACATTTTGACCATCGGCTTCATGCGAATGTTGACATAGACCGTGGAATCAAGAATAACCTGTGCGCTTAACATTCTCTTTATCCTGAACGCTTGAAAGCGAGACAGCGCTTTGTCCCCCGGGCCATCGTTAAGGCCAGCCCGCAAATCTAATATCTCCAGATTTTTTAACATTACGATATTTTTGGAAACAATGTGCAGCAGATCGGCCGGAGTAACAGCATGGCCTTGAAGATACAAGTGAGTCAGATGACGCAGCTTTCCAATAGCCGGTGACAATTTATACAAACACGGAAGCGGGATAACGTCGTTGTAATTCGGCTGTGAAGGGCTCATTTGGAAACTGAGGTCGAAGATTTGCAAATTCTGCAATTGGCCGATGACGTCGGAAACCTCTGAAATTCCGTTATGGCTAAGATCGAGAATTTGCAGATTTTTTAATTGGCCCATCTGCGACGGAATGGTTTCGATATGTTGGAACTGCAGAGAAAGTTTGTAAACCTTCCATGGCTCCTTCAGCGCTTCATCAAGCGACGTATAAGTTTTTTGCTGAGAAAGCGCGGCGGAATCGAGCAGTTTTTCCTGCGCGGATAAAACGGTATTGAAAAAAATGATGGTGAGAAAAAGTTTTGGCATGTTTTTTTGTAAATACAATTGACGCTTTAGTTACCGATTTCCCAGATCCATTCGGATATATCTATTTCTAATCTCCTTCCCACACCACTTTCCCCTGTCTATTCACATAACCCTGTTTTTTTTCATCAAACCAGACCGGCGCCAGTTCGCCGTCAAAATCGCCGGTGCTGTGACACTTGATTTTAAAAACGATCCCGCCGTTTTTTTTCAGCAACGACCACAGGCCGTCCTTTTGCACCCAGCCAAGTCCGTCTTTGAATGAACACGGATTTCGAAAATCAAGAGACGGTGATGCGATGAGTCGTCCGGTCGTGTCGACCAGGCCGTAGAGATTGTTGAATCGGATCCACGCCACGCCTTCATTAAATCCGTACACGAACTGGAACATTTTATTGGGTGGAACCACGATCATACCCGCCCGATTCATCGCGCACCAACCGGAATCACCGGCAACCCAGACAAAACCGTCGTGCGGATATTCGGAATAGCGGAATTGCGGAGCCGCAAGTATTTTACCATCGCGATCAATGAAACCGATTTTTTTGTTTTCCACGATCTTCGCCATTCCGTCGTCCGGATATCCCAATTGTTCCCAACGGCATTCATGAATTTGTTTTCCGCTGTTATCAACCAGTCCCCATTTTTTATTTTTCTGAACTTTCATGCCGTACTCATAAAAATGCTCGATCTGATCGAATTGTGGTTCTATCAGGAATTGGCCGGCCGTATCCAACAGCCCCCACAATTTATCTTTGCGAACCCAATTCAGAAGATTGGATCTGACCCAGACCTGATCAAATGCCGGTTTGACAACCCACTGCCCCTTCGTGTCCATCAATCCCCATTGGGAAATGTCCGGTTCCGGTGAATCTTCTAACGCAACCCAATTCAAGCCGCCGTTAACGAATTGCACAGAACGTATCTTCTTATCCTGTAATGGTACAATCGTGTCTCCGGTACGGTTTATGGTGCCAAATCGCTTTCCATGTTGAATGACGCAGACGTCAGAATCGAAATAGTGGCCGTCGTCAAAACGGGGCGCAACGTCAAATTCCCTGAGAACGGTACCCGTGGTATCAATGATCACCGCACCTTTTTTTAGTTTCATCCATGCCTGCCCGTTGCGGAATTCAAAATAATAAGACGGCGGCAGCGAACGGCCGAATTTGTGGCCGCGTTCTTTCGCGTATTCGGGAAAGTTGTTATCGATGAACCAATTTTCGGGCTTGTCATCTTGATACTGTTTCGTCCGTTCCGGTTCAAAATCCGGTGTCTCATTATCCGGAAATCGAGGCGCGATGCGCATCCGCCCTGCGGTGTCAATAAAGCCCCACTGATTCTTGACGAGCACAGGCGCAAGGCCTTCCGAAAAACACCCAACCCAATCGAAAGTCGGTTCGATTATCATCCGGTCATCTGGCGTCCCGAGCCGGATCAATCCCCATTTCCCGCCTTTGATATAGCCGTCATGCGCTTTGCCGCCGGTGTGAATCCAGCGATAACCATGATAAGAGCGATCGGATAAAAAATCAAATTGAGGTTTGTAAATAACTTTCCCGCTCGAATTAATAAATCCGATCCTGTGATCTTGTGTTTCTATGCGGTAAAGTCGTTCCTGCCCTGTGATAGACGGGCTGCATATTATCAGGATTAAAACAACAAAAGAATGTTTCATGATGCGCTCTTTCAAATCATTAAAAAAAACGTATTTTTACATTCTTAATTTTAGAGTTTCGATAAGGATATTATTAATCTTTTTTTAGATCAAACCAAAATGTCGAACCTTTGTCCCTGCCATCCGAGTCAGCGCCAACTGAGGCGCCCATAGCTTCTGCCACGCTTTTTACTATAGCCAATCCTAACCCTGTGGAGGATTCTCCGTCGGTGGGCCTCGCGCTGAGCCGCTGAAATTCCTTAAACACAAGACCCAAATCTTTTTCCGTCAAACCTTGTCCTTGATCCGTTATCAGGACCCGAACATGTTCTGCGTGAACTTCATACGACAGATGGATTACCGAATTGGGATGTGAATATTTTATGGAATTCCCGACCAGGTTCATGATAATGCTATTGATACATTTTTCGTCATAGTGTACGAGCGGAACATCCTTTTTTTCATGAACAATCGTAATCGATTTTTTGTTTCCCAACAAACGAAAACGGAACAGGCATTTCTCAATATAATCAACCGGGCTTGCCTTGAGCATATTCAGTTTGAATGCGCCTTGCTGAATTCGGCTCACATTCAGCATCTCATTGATGGAGTCCCGCATCGAAAAGGTTGTTTCTTTGATCATATCGGCAAATTGTACGGGTAACGCTTGTTTTGTTTCGACCAACGTATTGCGCACAAAGTCGATGGAAGCCATGATAACGGTAAGCGGATTCTTCAGATCATGAACAATGGTCGCGGTAAATTTCTGAATTTCTTTGTTCTTGCGGTCAAGTTCTTCATTGCGCTCAGACAAATCTTTGGTGAGTGATGAAATCTTAAGAGCAGATCGAATGCGCGCCTGCAGTTCGACGGCATCCACGGGTTTATTAATATAATCCATCGCTCCTGTGTCAAGGCAGCGAGACAACATCTGCTTATCCGTTTCGGCAGTCAGCATGAGTACCGGGATGGATTCAAAGCGTTTATCCGTTTTGATAATCGTCAGCGTCTCCAATCCACTTTGCTGAGGCATGTACAGATCCAGTAAAATCAGATCGGGCTTTCGGTATTCCAGCACGCTCTGAATCGTCAGAGGATCGGAGACCGCATAATATTCAAAACCATACTGCTCCAGCATTTCTTCGATAACGTTGATATTATCGTTGTTATCGTCAACGATCAGGACCAGCGGGAGAATGGGCGAAAGAGTGTTTTTTCCAACGCTGAATGTCGTCGAATTTTCCATAACTCATATTTCCTTCGATGTCGAAAGCGTTTCCATGAGTTGGGTAATTTCTTTATGAAAAATAATTTCATTTCGGCTTCGGAAAGTGCGAAGAAGCGATTGAATTTTTTGTTGTACCGCGCCGGAGGTTCCTGCGTTCAAACTTTCCAGGACAGATTTAATTTCCTTACTTTGGAAGAATTTCATTTCTTTTACCCGTCCTATTTTTCCTAAAATCTCTGCTTTGGAAAGCGATGACTCGTTATTACCGGCATCGGCGCTGTCATACCATGGCGTAATACCGTATTTTTCCAGTTTCGATTTCAATGCAAGTTCATCAATGGGTTTTGACAGGTAATCATCAAAACCCTGAGCCAGCAAAGATTCACGGTCGCCCACCATCGCTTTTGCCGTAACGGCGATGACCCGAAGATCTTGGAGATTGCTGTCCTGCCGCAGGTGTTTGAGCGCCTCTTCGCCATTCATGACCGGCATCATGATGTCCATGAGAACGATTCCCGGTTTCCCTTGCCGGCACCATTCCAGCGCCGCACTTCCATCTCCGACGATGTGATAATCGAAATTCTGCAGGATTTCATGATAAAGTTTTTGGTTGGACTCTTCATCTTCAGCTATCAAAATTGACTTAGAGGTTTTGAAATGCAGATCTCGAACTGTACGATCCGCCACGACAACAGGGTTCCGTAAGTCGGGATTAGAAGCATCGCGGTCGGATTCTGCCATTGGTATAGCACCAATGTCCACTGTGAAACGAAATGTAGAACCTTGTCCAAAAACCGATTCGACCCATAATTCCCCGCCCAATGCTCCTACAATTTGTTTACAGATAGCCAACCCGAGCCCGGAACCTGTTTGCTTGTTTTTGTCCCGGTTTATTTGGTAAAATTCTTCGAAGATCAAATCGAGATATTCCGGCTTTATTCCGATGCCGGTGTCCTTTACCGTAAACAGAATTTTATTTTCAACTTCACGAAACTCGCAATCGACTTTTACAGAGCCGGAATGGGTAAATTTAATGGCGTTACTAACCAGATTAGTCAGAACCTGAATAACCTTTGTTTCGTCGGAATAAATGAAATCCGGAAGGGTTTGATGAAAATGCATGGAAAATTGTACCGGTTTATCCTGAAGGAGCGGCGCGATGGTATCTTGTATCGATTCCAAATTTTTCAGCAAGAAAACCTTCCGGCGTATGTGTATTGTTCCGGCCTCCACTTTGGAAAGATCAAGCACGTCGTCTATGAGAACCATGAGCCGTTTTCCGCTCCGGCTGATCGTCTCGGCAAATTCCTTTACTTTCTCGTCTTTGTAACGCATCAATATATTTGAGAAACCGAGGATGGAATTCATCGGCGTCCTGAGTTCATGGCTCATATTGGCAAGAAACTGCGACTTAAGCCGATTCGCTTTTTCGGCTTCTTCTTTTGCCTCGATCAATTTCTCCTGAGTTTTTTCGCGTTCCGCTATTTCCGACTGAAGAAGTTCATTCGTTTCCTTAAGCTTATGTGTGCGCTCCTCGACTAAATTTTCGAGTTGATCCCGATAGGTTTTAAGCGACGTCTCTCGTTTTTCAATTTCCTCCAGCATCTCGTTAAACGCGTTGGTCAGATCAGCCACCTCGTCTTCATAGTAGTGAGGCGCATGCAATGTATAATTCTTGGTTAACGAAACTTGTTTTGCCGTCTCCGCAAGACTGATGATAGGCGTTACGATAATGCGCTGTAATTTTGAGGCGAGCAGGAACGCGGCAATACCCGCCAACAGAAACAATGCGGCCACCACCATGCTGTCCTGGAACAGGATGTCATTGATCGAATGAAGATCGGTCTGCAGCGCGATGGAACCGATATCACTGTCGTGCGACCGAATCGGCTGTATGACCCACATAAAGCCGCCGGACCAATATACCCCGGGATTGCCCGCATGCATTTCCGGAAGTTCCGTATCCGTATTTTCTGCGCGCTGATATTTAGCAAATAATTTATTGTCCGCAGAAAAAACGGCGGCGGCGGTTATGGAATGATGGCTATTCAAATTGCTCAGAACATTTTTTGCGCCTTCCGCATCGTCGAAACGAAGAGCCGCATTACAATTATTTCCGGTGATGGCAGCCAGAACTTTGATCTCTTCTTCCAACATGATACGATGCGATACGACGTCATACGCCACAAAGGCGGTCGCAACCACGATTAACGCCGCCGTGGTGACCGCCATGATGATAACGATCAGCTTCTGCCGGATTAAAAGTTTGTGAAATGGATTGTTCATGGCCTGGGCCTCGCAAGAGACAACAATTGATAACTGATCGTAAGGCCGGATTGGTCTGCGCGTTGTTTATTCACATCAAATCTGATTTTTACTTCTCCGTTTATTTCTACCGGATAGAACTGGATCATACCGCCGTGCCGTGTAAATTCCTCCATATCACTCACCGTTAAAATCGGCTTACCGGCCACTGACTTTAAAATATTTTCCAGCTGCCGCGATTCGGACGATGCTACAAATAAAATCCAGCAGTTCAGCAGTTCTTCCAGCCGGTCCGATTTTCGAATCTTCAGCGTCTTTCCGTGAACGGTCGTACCATCCACTTCGTCAAACGCATTCCCGAAATTATCGCTGCCGAGGATGCCTATGGTTATTTGCCCTCCTGAGTTTTTGTTCAAATGATCCGGCCATTTTACAAAATCGATAAAATTGTAAATAAAGGCGGCCTGGATTTTATGGATACCGTAGGTGTTTCTATTTTCCTGCAAAGCGCCGTAGGACGTCATGGTGCAGATCAGCAAACCGGCCATGATCCCGCGCCATAGGCTATGCGAAACAACAACTATGATTTTATCAATTATGCTCATTATAAACTTCATTAGAAAGTATACTTCGCGCCTGCCGTGAATCTCCGGTTATTTCCAGCAATGGCCTGCGGCACGAAAACCCGGTCGTCCGTGAAATATGATTCACGGTTCAAAATATTATAAATATCCAGACTGAGCGTGAGTGATTTCCAGATATTTTTTACCATTAGTCTGGCGTTAACTATCGTATACGGTATCAGATCGATTCGATCCAGTTTTACCGTGGAAGAATTATATTCCGGCACATCGTTCCATCCGAAACGCGAAAATGTATTCAGATTCAGATTATATTTTCCGCGCGTCAGATTGAGGGCTAAGTTCACCGAATGCTGTGGAATGCCGTACACCGGATCCTCGACATCGGCTAATTTTTCATCGGCAGCCTGCGTATAAGAATAATTGCCAAAAAAAGTAATATTACTCTGTGGAGCATACTGCAAATCAATTTCTACTCCACGCCAATCCCGGCTGCCAGCATTTTGAAATTTGGATTGAGTTGGAACACCGGATTGTTCGGCAACAGGTCTGATGACATGTTGTACGTCGTTAAGGAAGGCGTTCACAGAAAACGAAAGGCTTACCGAGGGCTTTAATGTCAGCTGCATTTCCCATGTTTCAATCGTTTCGGGTTTGAGATTAGGATTTTCTATTACATCGATAGCGTTCAGGTCGCTCTGATGCGTCTCAAAAAATGTTGGCGCTCTGAATGCGCGCCCGTACAAACCTTTGACTATAAAGGATCTCACAGGACGATAAACGACGGTCAATCGCGGACTCACCCTGAGATCGAAATCGGTATATTTATCAAAACGGGTTCCGCCGGTGACAATCAATCTTTCGGATGGCGACCAGCTATGTTGCAGGAATGCCGCGTATACGGTATTGGTCGGACGCCCAAAGAGAATCTCGAGAGAATCATCCGAAGCTTGAATATCAAATATCCCGTCGCTGTTGACATCGTTGGCGCCGACATTTGATTCCAGCTTCTCAATTCGGTCAACCTGCACATGTAAACCCAAAACTGTTCTGTGGTCCCGGCCAAGGTTTAATTCCGCAAAAGATTCCATGTTCAGTGTGGACGTTTGTAAATCCGATTCAAGAAGGAAAGACGCCCCGGATGGATTCAAATCCGGTGACAAAACGGACCGAAAATTATTCATCTTGTAATCATTCTTACTGCGGTGAATGGAGTAACTTGCCAGCGTTGTCAAACGATGTTTCTTCATCAGAGCGGCGGTATACTTTGCGCCCATGCGGAAATTTTTTGTCTGATGCTCATTTTGCAGGGAATCCGCATTAGAAGCCGAACCCGACCCCCAATGGTTCCGGCTGCGCGATCCGTCAAAATAGGCGTCTAATTCCAGATTATGGTAATTTAGAGACGCGCCAAAATTTGCGAGCAGTGTTTTCTCCCGGTTGGTTCGGTTCAAAAAATCACGCGGAATAAAGGTATCGGAGGTGCTGTCATAAATAGACTGGTGTATATCCCGTTGCTTTATCGGATCATCAAGTTGAAACAGGCTTGCGTATACGACCGCATCGGCCTTCTTGCCCACCGTTAGGGTGTGTTGGCCATGCAGGTCTATACTCCCGCGATTGCCTGCCTGCGTGGAAAAAAACGAACGAGGCGCATCGCCCGGCCGGCCGGAGATGATGTTGACGACGGCAACGAACGCATTAGCGCCATAGAGCGCGCTGGCGGGCCCGCGCAGCACTTCTATTTGTTTCACATTATCCAGCAGATAGTCCGGTGTAAACGCCATAGCGCCTCCGGTGATGCCGTCATTCAACCTCTGGCCGTCGCGCAAAATGAGAATGCCTTCCGAGAGAGAACTGAATTCCCCGCGCACGTAAATATTTTTCTGGTGTCCGCTCAATATCGATTTTCCCACAGTGAAACCCGGAACAAAATTCAACGCGGCGCCGAGCGTTCGCAAGCCCATACGGTCGATGTCTTCCCGAGTGATGACGTACACGGCAGCAGGCGCTTCATCATACGATGTAGCCGATTTCATCGCGGTGGACACTTCCACACTGACGTTCATTAGTTCTTCGATTGACAACCGAAAAATACTGGTGGTATCCTGAGCGGCGACGCGAGACGATCCCAGCCAGAAGCAAAGCAGCAAACCGGTCAAAGCCGGCGCGATTGTCATTCCCTTATTTTTGAGTGGGTGGCGATTCATGATTCCTCCGGCTCTTTGAAAATATATCCGGCGCCGCGCACGGTATGAATAAGCGGACGGCGCGAACCGCAATTCAGTTTATTCCGAAGCTGCGTCACGTACACGTATATGACATTAGTGCCTGTGTCAAAATCAATTTCCCACACATGGTTGGTCAATGCGGCATGGGTAACGAGCCGGTTTCGGTTGCGAATAAAAAACTCGAGGATCGCAAATTCTTTGTTCGATAATTCAATGCGTATGCCTCCTCGGGTAACTTTTCTTTCAGGAACGTTCATAACAAGGTCGTCGATCTCAAGCTTTTCAATCGGCGAATAGCGGCGGCGAAGCAAGGCCTGGAGGCGCGCCGCCAGTTCCATAAATGAAAACGGCTTGGTCAAGTAATCGTCGGC
>JAEUSK010000078.1 GCA_016787925.1 bacterium
AGATCTTAAAAGTGAACTGCAAAATACGATTCCGGGCGATCTCAAAATGCATCAGGCCGCCTTTGATATCTGGAGAGAGGAATACAATTGCAAACGTCCTCATGAAGGTCTGAACATGAAATCTCCGGTGGCTTTCTATAAGCGTTCGGAGATTTCTTATGACGGCCATCCTGTTCAAATCATTTATCCCTTCGGGTTTACAGCACGATCGGTTACGGACCGGGGAACCATTACGCTCTTTCAAAACCAGGTTTTTATCTCCAACTCCTTTGCGTATCATCAAGTAGGACTGAAACGACTGAATTCCAATACCTTTGAAGTCTGGTACGATAATCTTAAACTCGGCTTCATTGATCTTTCAACTTTTGAGTTTAAAGCAATGGAAATAACTACCATTTAAATCTAAAAAGTGTTACCTATGTCCTGAGTACAAAGTGTTACCCATGTCGTGAGTACACAGATTGTGCCCTCGTCTAACGCTCAGCGGCTACACGACATGGCGCGACGTGGCCACCGAATAGGTGGTAGATTAACTGTCTTTACCACCAGAACTAATATCTCAAAGAGCGCCATGTGCGAACGCGCCAGCGTTCGCATCTATCTCGAATCTCTCGCTTCCGCTGGTTCCGCGGTGTGATTCGTCATTTTAAAACTTCATTCCAATGACCAGAGGCGTAAACTCTGGGTCTTGACCGCGGGACGAGACAGCAAGATATCCACCCTCAATAAAGAATTTGAAGGTTGAAATGTGAATTTCTGATCCTATTCCTAACCTATAGGATAGGTTCGTTTCACCTTTTGATTTGAATTTGCCAGTAAAAGCACCTGCCTCAGTATGTCCTGAGACCGTTGTTGTGCCGCCAAGCCAGCGATAAATTCCTCCATGAGCGGCTACGTAAGGTTGAAATCGTGAATACCAACTAGGATAGAAAAGTCGGACTCCCAGCAAAGCAGTTATGTACTGATGACCCGGTCCAGAGATCTTATCCGGGGTCCAGCCGGGCGGCATAATATCAGAAAGAGCATCTATAAATTCACCTTTGTTCAAAGGTAGCGAGTGATAGGTGAGGCGAAATTGGAAGGCGGTAAACTTCTGTTTACTATCTGTCCCGATGCCTAACATGATACCATCCTTATAATATCCTCCTTTTACTGGTCGAAGATGATCAATACCGCCCATTATGATTATACCATTCTCGTCCGCGGTCTCATCTTGGGATACTAAAGATGAGGTGTACAAGAGTAAGATGGAAAGTAGAAATAATGCTTTCAAAACAATCTCCTTAAAAGAATCACATCGCGGATAACGGTTTCGGGCTTGGCGAAGTGGCGGATCATTAGCACAAAAGTTCAATCGAAGAACTGCACTTGAATCCACCACAAAACTGTCATACGAAGCCCTGCACCTGCCATTAGGCCAAACCGCTGTTAGCGGCAGTTTTTCTTTTCTTACGCCAGGTCGCTACTCCATAAAGAAAAAGGATAATGAAAAGTAATCCAACTAACGCAATTTTCACTGTCTTCCCCAACAGCATACTAAAAAGTAAAGTATCGACTTTTCCTGTTTTCAAATACACCCAGTCACTTGCTATTCTTGTAGCCAAATCTGAATTACCTGTTTCCAAGACTATTATTCCGTCACCTGTAACTGGATTAATTCTTATTGCCGTGTTTATTGGAGGAGTGCTTTTCCCATCATGTCCAAAAATATCCTCATTATTTTCAATATCAATGTAAAGCATACACCCTAAACCATAAATCTCTTCGCCCATTACGTCCCAATGTCCTTTCTTCATTAACTTTAAAGTTTCCGGCTTTAATTGTCTCCTGCCAATTGGTTCACCATTTTCTCCCATAAGGAAAATTTGGAAAAATGTTTCTAAATCTGCCAATGAAGTATAAAGTGATGTAGCTGCTAATGAAGTGTAGTAATAATGTGGGGCCGTTGTTTTATCTGCATTATAGAACTCACATAATCTGCTGTTTAGTGAATCATTTAAAATGTAAGTGCTACTGCTTATATTCAGAGGCTTGAATATATGGGAAGTCATAAATTCGTTGAAGGACTGTCCGCTTGTTTCTTCCACTATCAGTTGTAAAAGCGTAAAACCGCCACCCGAATATTTCCACCTTGACCCCGGCTCTTGGCCAACTTTTACTTCACCGCTTATTCCCTCATCCGCATCTTTAGCCTTCGTGAGTGAAGCCTCAAGCGATTGGACAGAATCCCGACTTTCAAAACCACTATAGCCCAGTCCATCCGTTAAACCAGCGGTGTGACTAAGCAATCTTCGAACAGTTACCTGCTCATTATCAAATTCACTTGGAGGCAATTGCCATCTTTTTAGATAACGACTGACAGGAGTATCTAAGTCAATTTTTCCAAGCTCAATCAATTTCATTACTCCGACTGCTGAAACGAACTTTGAAAGGGATGAAACTTGAAATATTGTGTTCTTGTCAACTGGTTTGTTGTGAGTAATAAAAATCTCTTTATCAACTTTGCCATCCTTCATAATTGCCATCGCAAAGTTTCCTACAAATTCCCTTTTTGCAGTCTCCTTAACTGCGGTAATAAATGCTTCTGTATCATTACTTTTTGTAATTGGGTTGTGCCACCAACCATTTAATAGTCCATTAAAAACAATGATACTCCAACCAATGGTCAGAATTAAGGTTGCGATTATGTATTTGATAAGTCTCTTCATATTTTAATATTTTTTCTTAATGAGTCCGTTATGCCCTGTCGTTGTGTGGGTATTACAAAATTGCCGCTATCGCTCAGCGGCTACACGACATGGCGCCAAGTGTGCCACCGAATAGGTGGTAGACTAACTAACTTTACCACCAAAACTAAATATTCAAAGAGCGCCATGTGCGAACGCGCCAGCGTTCGTGCAAACTAATTATCTAAGTACTCACGCTTCCGCTGGCGCGGAAGCGAACGTGTAAGCCGCATGTTATACGAGGGGCGACTTTCATTTTACAAAGAAACCAACCATTAGCGTGATTGCTTGATTTTTGTAAGTTCCACCTTCATTTATTTCGACAATTCCGTAATTGTATCGGAGTTCAAGGAGCATATCCTTACCGCTAATACCAATTCCGCCTATCAAATTGACATCTATGGGGCTCAGATCTCTTAAGTCGAAAGTGCCGGAAAAGCCATCTGAACTTACTTCAACTTTATCTGAAAGCAAAAAGGACACACTCGTTCCGGCTAATGCATATGAATGCTTTTTCCAGAAGAGATCTTGTCTGAAGATAAAGGCACCCTCCAAATAGTTAAGAAAATAATCGGCTTTAACGCCATTTTCCTTTGCTGTGAATCCTTTCGATGAATATCGACATTCAGTTTGAAAGTAGTTTGAAGTGCCCATAGGTGAGCCATAAAAAACACCAACATTTATGCGTTTGGCCTGAGATGCTGCTTGAGTTCCGCTGCCATGCAAGTTGGAAAAATTGATACCACCGTTTGCTCCATAATATTTTTGAGCATATGTGATATTTGACAAAAAACAAAGCATTGACAATAGTAAAAACCGAGCAATCATTTTTATTTTCTCCATTAAGTAGTAGGTAATTTGTTAGAAAGTCGCCTCTCGTATAACGCTCAGCGGCTACCTGCGGTAGCTCGCGCACACAAATAAAAACGTTAATTAAAAACGTAAACTACTAAGTAATCTCCTAAGCTCTGACAGCCGAAACGGAAATCAAATAGAACATGGTCTCGGCGCGAGGCAAAGAAGTATTCAAATCTACAAATTCAAAGAACAAAACTGAATTCAAATCACGAAACCATTTTAATCGAACCATCGCCTCGCGTCGAGTTACGGAATCAAAATCAAATCACAACGACTGTCAGAGCGAAGCCAAATCAAACGGTGCGCGAGCTGTCGGCGAATGACGCGCCACAATGCGTAGCCGTGGGGACAGAATAATGCGCGTCATGAGCGAACAGGTAAGCCGCATGTTATACGCCGTGGCCCATTACTCGAACCACCAAAGTATCAACAACCACTGAATCGATGTACCAAACTATCACTGGCCGAACGTGATTCATCGAGCAAGTCAAAATAAAACTAAAGCATAATCAAAGAACGAAACTTTCAAACAGCGACAAGGCCAACCCTAAAGTTTTTTGGGTACGGTTTCAGGACATAGGTTACAGTTTGTACTCAGGACATAGGTAACACTTCTTCATTAACTTCAGTTAGTATTCTCAATCCAAAAGGAGGTACTAACTATGCCATGGAAGGAGACCCGAGTTATGGACCAAAGAAA
>JAEUSK010000171.1 GCA_016787925.1 bacterium
ACAGCTGCAACGTATGAATGCGCAGGATCTGGTTGCGCTGATTTTTCCGGATCAATTGGCCTGCCTTGAAAATATCGCCGGAGACCGGGAAATTCCCGACCACCCGCTGGTTCGCCAGACGATCAGCGACTGTCTGTTCGAAGCGATGGCGGTTGACGAACTCGAATCGTTATTAAAAAAGATCGAAGATAAATCAGTTCAGCTCGTCGCTAAAGATCTTCGGGAACCCTCTCCGTTGTCCGAAGAAATTCTCAACGCGCGCCCGTATTCGTTTCTTGACGACGCACCGTTGGAAGAGCGCAGGTCACGCGCCGTTGCTAATCGTCGCTTTATCGATCCGTCGAACGCATCGGAACTTGGCAAACTCGATATCGCCGCTATACGAGCGGTTCAATCCGAGGCATGGCCTGATGCGGAAAATAAGGACGAATTGCACGACGCATTGGTGCTTTTGGGTTTTATGTCCGAAACTGAGATGAGTACCCATCCTAATTGGAAAACATTTTTCAATGATCTAACTACCAATGGACGCGCTTCTGTGTTGGTGACGGAGCGAAATGGCATTCCGCTCTACATCGCCATTGAACGCCTGCCTCAATGGAAAAGTATTTTGAATTCATTTGAATTAACACCTCAATTACATCTTCCGGATCTGCTTGCGCAGCAGTCCTGGGCAAGAGAAAAAGCGCTGGTAGAACTAGTTCGTGGAAGACTGGAAGGCCTCGGACCCGTTACGGCAAAAACTATTTCCACATCGTCAGGAATTGAACTTTCTGCCGTTGAAGCGGCATTGTTTGCGTTGGAAAATGAAGGATTTGTTTTTAGAGGACAATTTACCTCTGAGACTGCAGAAACCGAGTGGTGCGAGCGGCGGCTCCTGGCACGCATTCACCGCTACACCTTAGATAAACTGCGTAAGGAGATCGAACCCGTTTCTACCGCTGATTTTATGCGTTTCTTGTTTTCATGGCAACATCTGGATCCGTCGGAAAAATTAGAAGGCCCGGAAGCCTTGCAGGTTGTGCTCCAGCAGCTTGAAGGATTCGAGGCACCGGCCGCAGCATGGGAATCCGATATTTTAACGGCACGTATAGCCGATTATGATCATCATTGGTTAGATATGTCTTGCCTTTCGGGAAAAACTTCATGGGGACGTTTTCGAATCAAGAACACTTCGGGGAAGAGCCCCGTGAAGTCCACGCCGATCATGCTGGTGCAGAGAACAAACGTTTCTTTTTGGAAGCAGTTACACATATCGGACAATGATACAAATCTTTCTCTTCCTGCATCACAGATCATTGAATTTCTAAAACAACGCGGTGCATCTTTTTTCCAAGATCTTGCTGAAAAAACAGGTTTGCTGAAATCGCAGGCTGAAGATGCTGTTGGCGAATTAGTTGCTGCCGGGTTAATCGTTTCGGATAGTTTTGCCGGTTTACGCGCGCTGCTCGTTCCAGCCAAATACAAACTTGCAGGTACTGCGACGCGCGGACGCAAGCAGGCGCCATTTACCATGGATCAGGCCGGGCGGTGGACTTTATTGCATGAATCTGTAAACACTGAAAAACGGATATCGGATGCTGAAATACTTGAAATGACTGCGCGGATACTACTAAAACGCTACGGCGTCATGTTTCGTAAGCTCGCTGATCGCGAATCCGTGGCGCCGCCGTGGCGCGAATTGGTGCGAGTATACCGTAAACTCGAAGCGCGCGGAGAGATTCGCGGCGGCCGTTTTGTCGAAGGCGTGTGGGGCGAACAGTTCGCGCTTCCAGAAGCATTAACCAAATTGCGATCCATACGAAAAGAAGAAAAATCCGGAAAACTCATTTCCATCAGCGCGGCCGATCCGCTCAATTTACAAGGAATTCTGACGCCCGGAAAAAGAGTTTCGGCATTTCTAGGCAATCGAATTCTCTTTAGAGACGGCGAACCCGTTGCTATTCATGAAAGCGGAGAAAATATCTTTCTATCTAACGCCGACGATAGTGAAAAATGGAAATGGCAAAACGCGATGATCCGCAGATCGATCTCGCCCCAACTTCGTCCTTATCTCGGAAAAGGAATTGCTTAGTTAGCCTCTCGAATACTCCGGAACTTCCTCCAGTTTAAACCTAAAAATATTTCTTTCATATAATTAAATACTAGAATGGTGAAATTGTTAACCTTTTTAACGATTCATACGTCTTATATGTAATTACATGCAAATGGAGGCATTATGGATGAAGAAGTTTTATTGTTTCCCGCTTTAATGCTACTCGCCGGCTGGGCACTGTGGCTTTGGTGGAAGAGGTATCAAGCGGAACAATCGGAGCGGTTGAAACGATTGGAGATTCAGCATGAACTAGTGAAGAAATTTTCAACGAGCAGTGCGTTCATTGATTTTGTTCAAAGCGAACAGGGAAAAAAGGTCTTTATTCAGGTTGACTCAAAGCCTCAAATGAAAATAATACGATTTTTGACCGTGGCGGTTATGTTGATCCTCATTGGAATCGTAATGCTGATCAACGCTTATTCCTATCGATTTGAAACCGACACTAATTACATTTCCAAAGCGCAGGATCTGTATTACTGGGGAAGCCTGGCCATTGCTATCGGATTGGGGTTTTTGATCAACGCGGCCATAACTCTGCGTTTAGCCAAAAAATGGAATTTATTTAAAGACCGCGAGTAATCCGCGCATGGAGGAAACGGAATTCAAACTCTTTTACGAAACCCATGCGAAACCGCTTTGGGCTTACGTGTATCGTCTAACCAAGGACGGCACACTGTCCGATGATATCGTACAGGAAAGTTTTATCCGTTTTTTGAACCACGATTTGGGCTTTCTGTCGGAGTCACAAAAAAAGTCGTATGTGTACCAAACGGCAACAAATATTTTTAAAGATCATTTGAGGAAAAATAAGAGAATGATTTCATGGGAAGACGCAGGCGACACTTTGGAAAGCGAGACCGTTAACACAGCGGAGAAGATGGATTTCGAGCAAGCATTTGACCAATTGTCGGCACAACATCAATCGCTGTTATGGCTGGCATATGTGGAAGATTACAGTCATGAAGACATTGCCGATATTCTAAAGATCAAGACGCATAGCGTGAAGGTTTTGCTTTTTAGGGCCAAGAAACGAATGAGCAATATTTTAAAAGAATTGGGAATCACGGGAGGAATATAAAATGATACCTTGCGAGCATGAACCTGAAACGCGTCAGGCAATGGCCGATGGCCATTGGAGCGATGCTTTGCGGCAGCACTCGACAGAATGTGAATCCTGTCGTTTAACCATCGGACTTTATCCGGCATTAAAAAATTTGTCCATGAAGGCAAACATCAAAGCTGCGCCTCTTTACTACAAATGGATATTGGTTCAGGCTGAAATGCAAAAGGAGAAGGCTCGACACAAAACATTACAGCGGATTTCCAGCATCGCCGTCAGCGGAACCGTTGCCGTTTGTATTCTTCTGGTATCTGCATTGTTTTCCTCACCGGGGTTCGCTCTATCTTCTCTTCTAGGTCATTTGGCACATCCGGATGTTTCCTTGGTTTGGATTGGGGCTGCCCTGTGGTTGGTTTCTGAATTTCAATTGCGATTTCTTTTTAAACTAAAATAACCATAGGAGTTTTATGAAGTATTTGGTTTTCTTTCTGATCCCTTTCTTAGCATGCAATAACGAACAAAAACCCGATCTGACGTACGACACTTCTGTCGTAAATCCGGCCTACACAGTTGAACATCCGAGGGTGATGTTTGATGAAGCCCATAATAATTTTCACACGGCAGACGGGCGCTACAGGCCTTTTGCTAACCTGATCCGCAACGACGGTTATATCGTTGAACAAAATAAAAAACAATTTACTAAAGAATCCTTAGCCGGTTATTCCGTTTTAGTGATCTCAAATGCAAAAGGAAAAGTTGAAAAATATTTGTCGGCGTTTGATGAAGAGGAATGTGACGTCGTTCGCGACTGGGTAGAAAATGGCGGTTCCTTATTGCTTATTGCCGATCATTATCCGATGGGATCGGCCGCGCAGCCTTTGGCAACAAGGTTTGACGTAATGATGGGAAACGGATCGGTGGAGGATTCCATGCACTTCGAGGGGTCGCCGCAATGGAAGGATCAATTGGTGTTCAGCCGCGCCAACAAGCTGTTGAAATCCCACCCAATAACCGAAGGCAGAAATTCTTCAGAACAGATTCAGAAAGTGGTCATCTTCACGGGTCAATCGCTGAAAGGCCCCTCTGACGCGCAAGTGCTTTTGGAATTGAGTTCATCGGCTATGGAAACGATACCGGATTCAATCTGGAAAGCTGACGGTAAAACCTATACACGGTTTCAAGGCCCGTACCCCATTCAAGACAAGTGCATGGGGCTGGCAATGAATTTCGGAAAAGGCCGCGTGGTAGTTCTGGGGGAAGCGGCATGCATGACGGCTCAAATGGACGATACCGGAAAATTCGGAATGAATGTTCCGGGAAACGACAACCGCCAGTTTGCGCTAAACGTGATGCGCTGGTTGTCAGGGCTTTATTAAATAAGGTTCACCCAGGATTTTAAAAATTTCCCTCAGATACCGCTGATTTGCGCAGATAAAAGTTTCCGCGTGAATTTCCGAAATCTGCGGGAGAATATCGGTCGTAACAGTTAAAACTGAAACTGTTCCACGATCTCGTGGGACATCTTCACATTAAATGAATCAATGCGTTTGAGTATCGCAAGAAGATCCAGATGCGAATTGCTTGAATTCAACGTATCTTCTCCGCCCTTCGCCATGCGCATCATGTGCGCCGCGCGAAGTTTAACTTCCTGCTCTGAAATTGAATGCTTTGTATTAATAATTTCTTGCGCCACTAATTTATCTTCTTTCATCAATGCATCCAGCGTTTTATCTAAACGCCCTTTTATAAGCGTATAGAACTGGTTCAGATCGTTCTCGCCTTCCGAAGAGAATTTCCACTTATTGTCAACAAATCGTTCCGATTGTTCCGCGAGAGCAAGTCCGATTCGTTCACTGATATGCCGCAGATCGTCGATGGTCAAGAGCACGCGCATGAGCTGCTTGGACTGCGATAAACTGATACTCTTTTGAGAAAGCCTTGTCAGATAGCGCCGGATCGCATTCTCCAGCAGATTTGCGTTTTTCAGGAGTTCGCGAACTTTAGCAAGGCGTTCTTCGTTGTTCGGTTTGTATAAATTCAACACTTCACCGTACATTTGTTTAACCAAATCAACCAGACGGCCTTCCTCCAGTTGAGCTTGCTGTAATGCAATATCAGGTGTCTCAAGATACGCATTGTTCAAATACTTAGGCTTGAATTCCTCGCCCTCGGCTTTTTCAGGAATCAGTTTCGTGATCAGTTTAGCCGTTAGCGGAACAAATGAAATCAGAAGTGCGGCGGTCATTAGATTGAATATCATATGGCCGTTTGCGATTTGGCGCGGAACGGAATCCGAGCCCATCCATTGGGTTACATTGACAGTCATGGCCTCAAACGGAAGAAGGAATGGCGTAAATATCACAACACCTATAATACTGAACATCGTATGCGCTACCGCCGTCCGCCTCCCGTTCGTTGACGCACCAATAGCAGACAATATCGGCGTCACGCACGTGCCGATATTTGCACCAAACACCAGCGGCATGGCCGACTGCAGGCTCAGCAATCCTTCGCTCGCCAACACAACGCATAATCCAATGGTCGCGCCGCTGCTTTGAATGACGGCCGTAAATAATGTGGACGCGAGAATGCCCAGTAACGGACTTTTTCCGAATTCGATGAGCCACGAGATAAAAGCCGGCATGGATTTAAGCGGCGTGATCGCTTGAGACATCACTGCCATACCAAAAAATATGAAGCCAAAACCGAGAATAATTTCACCGAGATAAATGTAGAATTTTCGCTTGGTGAGAATTGTCATAAGAAAACCTGCTCCAACCAACAGCAGCGCGTAATCCGACACATTGAATGCGATCAATTGCACCGTGATCGTTGTTCCGATATGCGCGCCCATCAGAACGCCGATCGCCTGCTGTAAGGTCATCAGAGCGGTACTCACTAATCCGACGACCATGACGGAAGTCGCTGAACTGCTTTGTACGATCGCTGTAACCACAATACCCACAAGCAGTCCGAGAAAACGATTGCTTGTCAAAGCGCTGAGAATGCCGCGCAGACGGTCACCGGCGATTTTCTGTAATCCGCCGGATCCGAGACCCATGCCGTATAGAAAAATTCCAAGGCCTCCGAATAAGCCGATCGCCAGAAAGAGCCACCACATAGTACGTTGAGCCCGCACCACGACGTGCGGCGTGTCTCCCGTCATCTTCGCGGTGCGGGCAATGATAATATAATCTCCTGCCGCATCGCCTAGGGTGAAGGAATTTTCTGCAACCCCCTGAGAATCGGTTTCTACTGCTTTTAAACCAAGCTTTTCCCCTTTTGCCTTGCCCGGTTTTTCAATGAGCTCGAATGTTACAAGCGCTCCGGAAACCGGTTTACCCTGATCGTCCGTAACCTGAAAGCGGATCGGCGCGCCAAGATCGGAACCGGCCAACCCGACAAATAACTTCTGTCCCGGTTGATAAGATACATTTTTCATTATATGCACTTCCTGAGCATAAGCCATTGCAGGAAGGCAAACCAACATCCACCACAGCATGAACTTTTTCATATTCCGCTCCTTAAATAAAAAAGGCGTATGATGAGCATACGCCTTCGGTACCATATTTAAATGTTAAAACAGAATAATTATATAATACGAAATCGGACATGACGACATTCCAAAAGGTGAGGCAAGCGATCCGATATTGACGGTAATCTCATTAAAATTTTATGCATTTACAATAGTTTTCTAAAAGTAACGGTACAGTAATAAGAACGCTACCGGGATCGCAATTCCTATCAAGGTCAAGATCGCTCCCCGTCCTTTGATACCCTGTTTTCCTTTTAGTATGAATAATCCGGAGATGGACAAAAAAATAAGAAATACGGCAAAGATGTCCGACACCCACGTCCATATTTTTTTTGCATGATTCAGATGCAGATAATTCATGTCAAAAAGCAAATCGCGCTCTTGTATCCGTTCCTCTACTATAACTCCGGTCTGGCTATTATACATCAGCGTACTGCCGTCAAAGAAAATCTTCAGTTCATTCAGAGTGGAACGAAAACTACTTTTAACCGGCGCGGATAAAGAAACGTGTTTCAGGACATGCGCTACCATCTCTCCCTCGCTCTGAACGTAAACCGGCGGTATCTTGGATTCAATTTTTGTGACATTGTAATTTGGATTCCAGTCCTGAATATGATTGACCGCAATTCCCGAAATGGCAAAGATCAACGTAAACCCGACCGTCAAATACCCGATGTCGCGATGCAGCGAACGATTTAATTTGTATATGGCTAAATAAGATTTTCTGTTTTCCATGTACTCATCCTAATAGGTTTAAATCGGCAAAAGAGATTTTGTAATTCAAAATCAAAAATCATCTAAGGAGATTGGATTTAATTATCTGCGCATGGAACCCTCACGCGCTGTTGCTAATTTGCCATAACGTATAATCTCCATCTCGTTATGATTAGCCTATGATATTATGGATTCCCATCATTCCTTTTAGATTGGCCCGCAGTTACACACAAAAAAATTGACTTTACGTCTCTTTCACTTTAGCTTGCAAAAAACACTGTTTTTATCATTTGAAATTAACTCAAGGAGGAGACTATGAAATTGCGATCATTATTTCGCAGTTCGTTATTTATCATTTCCTGTGCATTATTATTAATTTCTTGTCCGGAAGATTCGAAAAAGGACTCATTACCTGGCAGCCAATGGATTTTGGTTACATTCGATGAAGACAGTGTGGGGTATATAGAATACGTCGAATTCACCAGCGACCAGGTAAATTTTTATGAGGATGAGGGAAGTTGCTGGTATTATAATTTTGATACCTATGAAATCGACGGCAACATGCTTGTTCTCAATGGCGGAGAATATTCAGTGGAATTTGACCTTGACGGCAACCAACTCCGCATTATTGACGGTAGTTATGAATGGGTTTACAATGCCGCTAGTTTTGACCCCGACGGTTTTTACATATGTGATACCGGAAAGCGTTTGGTAAAATGGAACTCTCCAAAATAAAACATCGTCTACAAATTACTATTGGTTGAGGCTTTCCGGGTTAATCCGGAAGCCTTTTTAAATGTATAACTTAACCGCCTCACCATCGAGTTTTACCGAATGACTGCACCTGTCCCCCGGATCTGATAAATCGTTACCGGGCCGGTCACACTCGCCGGATCGAAAGTGCTTCCTTTCTCTTCAGCCTGATGCTCATAATATTTCAGCGCGTTTTCTTTGGAAAGTTCTATCGACTCAACAACGCCTTCCACTCTCGCTGTCTTACCTTTTGCCGTTACGGGAAAAATAATCTCCCCGTCTTCCACTTTGATTTTGATCTTTTGGAATTCCATGTCACTCGCCAGTTCCATCCAGCAACCGCGTTTGGAGCAAACATCAACGATCTTTCCTTCTACCAATACGGGTTTGCCGAGATATTGCGGCATGTTTTCCATTAGTACCGAAATCTTGACAGTTTCTTTTAATGTCAGATCCTTGCCAAACTTTTCACCTTCCGGTGTTTTTGCGCAACCGAGGCAGAGCCACGAGCCCAAGATCAATGCGTATAGAGAATTCATTTTCATATCGTCACCTCTTTTTTATATTACAACAGAAGGTATATCAAATTGGAATTAAAAATCAATAGCCGTTCGGGCGCTCAACTTAAGCGTC
>JAEUSK010000183.1 GCA_016787925.1 bacterium
TATTTAGCCAACGATAACTGGCCTTGCCCGAGAATGGCGTTTGCGATGGTCAGAATTTCCTGCGGGCGGCGTTCTTCGAAAGGAACATAACGTTCGCTTCCGATGGCAAGAAGGAGCGGATGAACACCGGCCGCATCGACGGCGTTCACTGCGTGCAGACCCGGGATTACCGTCGGAATGATCGGACCCGTAATGTCGTGAATTAATTCGCCGAACGACGTGTCTTCCTGCGGCGGGCGGCCCACAACGGTGAAGGCCCAAATTGCATTCGGCTTATGATATACATTTTCCACTTTCAGAAACGGAAAAGCGTGACGTAAACTGTAATATCCCAGATGATCTCCGAATGGTCCTTCCGGCTTCGTTTCATTGGGATCAATGGTTCCCGTTATACAGAAATCCGCATCCGCTGAAATCAAAAAATCTTTCGGATCGCGAAAATATCTAAACCTTCGGCCGCCCAGAACGCCTGCGAACATTAATTCAGAAAGCCCTTCAGGTAAGGGCATCACCGCGGCTACACTTAAGGCCGGCGGGCCTCCGACAAAAATGCTGACCTTCAATTTTTCTCCGCGCCGAATGGCCGCAGCATGGTGCACTCCGATACTGCGGTGAATCTGATAATGCAACCCGATCTCTTCATTTGGCTTGTATTCATTTCCTGATAATTGAATTCGATACATCCCGAGATTGGAAAGCCGTGTTCCCGGAAAATCCGGATGTTCTGTATATACCTGCGGCAATGTGACAAATGCCCCGCCGTCCTCAGGCCATGATTGAATTTGAGGCAGGTCCTGTATCCTGCAGGTTTCACGATGTGAACGAAACTGTTTTTGAGGTATTGTTCTTAGAGCCGACAGCGGAGCCGAGAAATAACGAAGCGGATGCTTCAGCGCATTTGTGGGATCTACTTTCAGCTCGACGAGTTTCTTAACGTTTTGTAACGACGATCGAAAAATAAATTTGGTTCGCGCCATCGTACCGAATAAATTGGATACGCAGCGAAATCGTGACCCTTTTACCTTAGTAAAAAGTAACGCCGGGCCCTGAGCCTGATAAACGCGTCTTTGAATCTCAGCCATCTCCAAAAACGGATCAACCTCCTCTTCCACACGAATCAGGTGACCTTTTTTTTCAAGATCGGCGACGCACGATTCTAAACTTCGATAATTCATCTACGCCTTTCGCATTTTCGGTGAACAAAATAAACAAAAAAGACTAAAAAAGAAATAAAGATAAAATACAATAAACCACGTATTGAAATTTTTCATTTTCCGGCATATGTTTAAAAATGAACAATCATTCCTTGGTCTGGTTTCGGCGTGATCTCAGACTTTCAAATAATACCGCATTGTTAGACGCCTTGGCACAAAGCGCTCATGTTTCGTGTGTATTTGTATTTGACGAGAATATTCTGAAATCACTTCCGCCGGATGACCGGCGCGTATCGTTCATCTGGGAATCTCTTGAAGACATGAATCGACAGCTCGCCCAAAAGAAGGCAGGGCCGGTTCATATATTCTTTGGTAAGCCTGATCAAGTAATTCCGCGCATTATTTCGGCCTGCAAGATCGATGCCCTGTATGTTAATCACGACTATGAACCGGACGCAATGGTACGTGACAAAAGAATTCATACTATTTGCAAAGAAAGCGGAGTTAATTTCCATTCTTCAAAAGATCAGGTCATATTTGAAAAATCGGACATAGTCAAGAATGACGGGACACCTTATAGGGTTTTTACGGCATACAAGAACAAATGGCTTGACGGACTCCAGATATTGCCTCTGGATCACTTCCAACCAACGGCCGTAACATTTAAAAAAATCAAACCCCTCTCACCTGCGCTTCAAACTGTCAGTACTTTACCGCAAATCGGCTTTAGACCGGTCAAAAACATCATTCCGGCGGGCGAGCGAGCCGGCAAGAGATGCCGGGAAAAATTTTTTATAACACAAATTAAAGACTACTTTGAGAATCGCGACTTACCGGGCATTGACAACACTTCACATCTTTCGCCATATTTGCGTTTTGGAAACCTGTCCATACGAGATGTAGTCGGCAAATTGAAGGACAATAATTCTAAAGGTGAACAATCTTTCTTGTCAGAACTCATTTGGCGGGAATTTTTTATGATGATTCTTTATAACTTTCCGCACGTAGTATCTCGCCCGTTTAACACGGCCTATGACGGTATTCGATGGTTAAACAGAGCAGACTGGTTCGCCGCGTGGTGCGAGGGTAATACGGGTTTTCCGATTGTGGATGCGGGTATGCGTCAATTGAATAAAACGGGACTCATGCACAATCGTTTGCGTATGATTACGGCTTCGTTCCTCGTCAAACATCTGCATATTGACTGGCGGTGGGGCGAAAAATATTTTGCTCAGCGGCTTTTGGATTTTGAATTATCAAGTAATAACGGAAACTGGCAGTGGGCTGCAGGAACTGGAGTTGACGCTGCGCCTTATTTCAGGATATTTAATCCGTTGACCCAAAGCCGGAAATTTGATACGCAGGGTTCTTATATTAAACGCTGGATCCCTGAATTAGATAGGTGCGACGGAAATACAATTCACGAGCCTTTCAAATATCACCCGAAAACGCTATTGAATAATTACGCTGTGCCGATAATTGACCTCGCAACAGAAAGAAAAATATGCCTGGAAATGTACAATTACCTTTCCGACCGCAAAAAATAACCCACAGCAAAACCAACGCCTGCGCCGATGATTCCATATACAACGTATTCAAGACCCGTATCCCTCATGACAGCATTCATGGACAACGGTACCCATGCATACGCGGAGTTAAAATAAAAAACTACCGTACATGCAAAACCCAATATGCTGGAATAGAAGACCGCTTCGCCGGGTATTCTTTTGCTTAAAGTCGCCAAAACAGGAAGCGCTACGGCAGTGCTCAGTAATCCTGATGATAAATAGAAAATATCCCATAATGAATTCACGTTGATAGAGATGAGGAATACCGCGCCCATTACCGCGAGATTGACGCCCTTCGACATACTGAGATTCTTCGTCCGAAGAATATCTCTTCCTACATTGAGACTGACGATATTTGTACAGGTGTCTATAGTGCTCATTGATGCACACAGCAGACCAATTCCAAGAAAAATTTCCATCCAGGGATTGTTAAATGGCAGGACGATCGCAGAAATAATTCTTTCCCCTTCCTTTCCAATCATACCCGTTGACGCGGAATCGTTGACCGGAAAGAGCGCTAAAGCAGCTACGGCGATAACAGCAGGAATAAGTCCGACGAACAAAAACGAATTGAACAACCCGATCAAAGCTGCCTTGCGGGCTTCTTTGACATTTCGCGCTGCTTGAATTCTAAGCCAAAGGTCGGCTTCACTCAGCCACCCGGGCAAATAAGCAAACGCCGTAATAATAATGAGCGGCACTAAAGCGGCATCAAAGAAAGGATCCTGCGCTTTTGCAGGAACAAGGCTCCCGATATTTAGTTCCGGCAATTGCGACAAAGACATCCAGGCAACCGCAATCAGATAAGACGCGACAAATACAAACTGCAGTTTGTCCGTTTTAACTACCGCTGAAAACCCGCCCCAGGTTGAGTAAATCGCTATTGTCAGCGTAATCAGCATCATGATCCAAATCTTGTCTATCCCAAGCGACGGCTCCAGAAGATTCGCCGCAACGTAAATTTCAGCGCCACCCCATATTAAAAAGACAATAACCTGC